>DATJEN010000253.1:0-49966 GCA_035496575.1 Pirellulales bacterium | reverse complement strand
GCCTCCGAGTCAACACAGAAAAGATGCCTTTCGCCGCGGATCAAGATGCAGTTCAAGGCCGGGACGGGCGAACCGATGATGGACTCACCCATATCGTTTTCGCCCAGCAATTCGAACTTGTCGTTGGCGACACTCGCCACGAACACGGTCCCGTCCTCGCGCGGCGCGTACAGCTTATCTCCGGCAACGAGTGGCGACGCGTAAAAGTTCGCGCGGTGCTTGGGAAACGCGCCTTCCCAAATCGTCTTGCCCGTGGCCGGGTCGATGCACGCGACCTCGCCGCGGTCTCGAACGAGTATGACTCGGCCCTTGTACAGGGCTGGGGTGGGGACGAACGTGCCCACGTCGTCGCGCTTCCACACATGATTGGTCTCGGTGACGTCGCCGCTTCCCGTCAGTCGAATCCCATACAGTCGCGGAATGCCTCGATCGTTGCGACCGTACGCGATCACCGCCATGTCTCCTACGATTACGGGCGTTGCGATCGTCGGCCACAGCTTGTTGGCATCCGGATTGAAATTGCCGCACAACCACGAAACCTGCCCATCGGTCGCGTCGTGAATGGTGAGATGCTCAGCTCCCCAAACCAGGATAGACTCCCTCCCGTTGTGTTGAATGACCAACGGCGTTGCGTAGCCGTGATCGCATTCGGTCGGCGTCGAGAAATTACGCGCGACCTTCCAGGCCATTTCGCCGGTTTCTTTGTCAAATGCGGCCAGCCACGACTCGCCTTGATGCATGCGGGCCATGACGACGTAGCGATCGGTCAGCACGGGCGAAGTGCCGTGATCCCAAAATAACGTGTCTCTCCCGAACCGCTCAACGAGGTCGGTTTTCCAACGCACCTTCCCGTCGAGATCAACGGCCGCAAAGGCACCGCTTTTGAAGTAGACGAACACGGCCCTTCCGTCCGTAACAGGCGACGCATTGCATCCCGATCCATTGCGGTGCTTCCCGGGGCTCTCTTTGCTGAAAACCGCGCGCCATTGCTCGCGCCCGTGGGAGTCGTAGCACAGCAGTGCGTCGTTCGCTTCGACGGGTGACGTCAGGTAAATCCTCTCATTGAGCAAGATGGGAGTCGAACAGCCCTTGCCTGGCAATTCGGCGCTCCACAGAAGTCTGTCGCTGCCGAACCTGACGGGATAATTCCCCTGTTCGATGCTGCCACTGCCCTGCGGCCCGCGCCACGAGCGCCAGTCTGGGGCATCCGCTGCCGACACCAATCGGGGCGAACAGAGAATAAACCACACAACGGTAAGCAGTATTTTGTAAGGCATCGTAGGCGAATTCCCCTGAAATATACGAGTCGGCCAACGTGTCAGTATACATTCTGCTGAGGCTGTGCGAACTGCATAAACCCCTGTCCGCAAACGCAATCGCGCTGGCGCTTAGCGTCGCATAGCAAGTAGCGCCACCACCGCCGGGTGCGGCTCGAGCTTCGCGCGGCGCTCGTTCACGGCCGCAAACGCGTCATCCGTAATGCCCATCACCTTTGTGATGTCATCGACCGTGTGTGCGGCGGACAGGAACATGTTGTGGTACGGATGAAAATACGCGCCGCGCTTCAATGCCTCCGCCACCCACGCGTAGCCCACACGAAAGTCAGGGTCGTCCTCGAACAAGATCTGCGGCATCTGCACGGGCCCGCTCTGCTTCAGCGTAAACCCATGGCTGGCTGCCTGCTGCCGCAGCCCGTCGCGCAGCATCCTGCCCGTTTCGATCGTTCGTTCGAGATAGTCAGTTTCGCGGATGTGCTTGAGGGTCTCGATCGCCGCGGCCATCGGTGTTGCCGAATACCAGAAGGAGCCCGTGACGAATATCTCTCCTGCGCCATGGCGTGCTGACTCCGAGCCCAATAACGCGGAGATGGGATAGCCGTTTGCAAGGCATTTTCCCCAGGCCGACAGATCGGGTTGGACATCCAACTCCTCCCAGCTTCCGCCGCGTGCCAGGCGGAACCCCGCGCGGACCTCGTCGAGGATCAGCAGCGAACCGTACTTGTCGCAGAGCTGCCGCGCGGTGGTCGCGAAGGCGCGCTCGACCAGCGCTTCATCGCGGAAGGTTTCGTGCACGAACGGCGTCGCGATAACCGCCGCGACGTCGCCTTCGTGCGCCTTGAATGCGGCCGAAAGGCTCTCACGATCGTTGTACTGATAGTAGACGATATGAGCGCGATCCTCCGGCAAGATGCCGGCCATTCGCGGCGTGCACCAAGGCTGGGAACCATGATAGGCGCCTGTCGCGTAAAGAATCTTCCGTTTGCCGGTCTGGGCGCGCGCTGCGACCATGGCCATCGAAGTCGCGTCCGAGCCGTTCTTGCAGAACATCGCCCACGTTGCGTGCTTCACCATTCCGACAAGCGTCTCGGCCAGCGCCACCATCGATTCCGATGGGCCAGTCATGGCGTTACCACGGATCTGTTGCGCCGCCGCCGCCGCCTCGACGGGTTCGAAACCGTAACCCAAGAGGTTAGGGCCGTAGGCGGACATGAAATCGATGTATTCGTTGCCATCCACATCCCATAGCCGCGCGCCCTTCGCACGACTGAAGAATTGAGGGTATTCGTCGGGCAGCAGACGAACGGACTGGTGCCCGTAGACTCCGTTCGGCATCACGGCGCGAGCGCGCTCCTGGAGCGCCTTACTTTTGGCATTCGTCCAGCTCATCGCCGATCATCCTTTCTTAGGGAAGCAGCAGAGTCCGATCCAAAGGTCCAGTCAGGCTTCTCAAGCAATATCGCTTAAGTTCAGCCCAGACCCAAGCAATCGGCGCTGGACGCAACGTGGACTGGAGCGACGCGGGCTTGATCGCTGCCTGGCACACTCCGGGCCCGGCCTGCCGCACCGCGAAGGCTGGTCAGTCGCCTGTGCGCAGCTTTTCGAGCAGAAATGTCACGGCGGCCGCTTCCTGGCTTGCCCGGTCGCCCGGTGTTTCATCTCGAAGGATGAGCCGGCAATCGACGCCTACGGCCTTGCAGCGGTCGGCGATCGCGATCGAGTGCTTGGGATGATGAACGAAATCGTCGCGGTTTTCCGCCTCGCTTTTAGTCAAGAAGCTGGCCATGGCGATCGGCGGATCATCCGGCGTGATCAAGCCAATCATGCTGCAATCCTTCATCACCTTGTCCGCTTGAGGAGAGAGTGAATCGGCCTCCGCCTTGAAGCCATAGATCTTCAGCCATTCGCTGCTGCCGGGCGAATACAAGGTTTTGCCGACGATCGCCGGCCAGTCACGCAGATCATACGAGGCCTGGCCATCCAACGACGCGGCGGCCGCCAGCCGCGATGACTGCCGCAGCACCAAATCACTCGATTTTGGATCGGCCAACTCATCGTGAACAGCAAGCCAAAGGCTCGAGCCTGCGCCGGCGGACGACCCATAGGCGGCGATCCGCGTTGGATCGATATGGAACTCGTCCGCACGGCTGCGCACGTATTGAATGGACCGCGCCACGTCGCGCAGGATGTCTTGAATCGGGGCGTGTTCGCGAAATCGATAATTGATCGACGCAAACGACACGCCCGAGTCTAGACAACGTTGGATCTCGGGCCGACGGCGAACGCCGGATTTGTCTCCCTCCACAAATCCCCCGCCATGAATGAAGACGACCAGCGGTGTGGGTCGATCGGATTTGGCTAGCCAGAGATCGAGGGCATTGCGCTCGTGCGGTCCGTAGGAGACGTTTTCCAGGGTCGGAGGCGGATTGTCGTCGGCCGCGCAGGCAGCCGGCAGAACGACAGGCCATGACACCAAGAGCAGGCCTGCCAAACAAATGCCAACTCCGCATCTTGTCGTGCGCATTACAAGTTCCATTTTTCATGGCTGCCGCGCGTCGGTGTGTCGGATCAACGCACCGAAGGGCACTTAAACAATGGCCCGTTGAGTAGCCGGGGTCAACGCTCGATGTTGCACAAAATGGTCGCGGTACCATTCGTGGCAAGCATTCGCACGCGAGGCAGCCACTCCGCGCGCCGCTCCGTGTTGATGTGCAGATACTCGAGCACGTAAAGATCGCCACCCGATACGGCCACGCCCGTCGGCGACCAGGAGTCCGTCGCCCGCAGCACGACGCTCACCTCGCCCCGCGGCGTGATCTTCAAAACAGCCGAGCAGGCCGATGCCGCAACGAACACCGTTCCATCGGCCCGGACGTCAAGGCCGCGCAGAGCCGGGCCAAGCCGTTCATCCTTTGCCAGGGACGGGCGCTCGCAATCGGGAACCGTCACGTTTTCGGCGATGGTGGTCACCGCGCCGTCGGCAGAGATTCGCCGCACGGCACGCTGTTCGGTGTAGTACACGGCGCCGTCCGCCGGCGCCGCCAGTCCATGAATCCAGGGAACTGCCGTCGTCTTTCCTTGCGCGTCGATTTCCTTTATTTCCGGCAGCGTCGCGAGCACTTGCGGGTTCGCCGGCGGGCTGAACCGCCAAATCTGCACACGATGCTCCTTGTTCGGCGCCGGATAAAAGAAGTCGCCCTTCGCGCTAACGGCAATCGGGTAGCCGCTCGCCAGAATCAAGGCCGGTTGGCTTCCCACCAACTCCACCTCTTCGCCGCCGGCTCGTGGTAGCTTCGCTTGTACAAGCCGGTCCACGGCATCCATCGCCATGAAGTGATAGGCAGGGCCCTTCAGACGAGTCACGTGCCTTTGCGGGTCAATTTTCCAGACGCCGGCACCTGTGTCGACAAAGTACACGTTTCCGGCCTGGTCCACGGCAATGCCAGAACCGGGATGGGCAAGGGCGGGTGCCCCGCTCACGAATGCGGCCACCCATAGCCCTGCAGCGCACCAGGTAGGAGTTGATGGCATGCGCATGGAACTCCCTTCTTCAAGAGGGATGCGACAGGATCTCCACCAATTTAGGCTCGCCTGGTGACCGATAACAAACTGGATTTTCTGCGACCCATGTTGGTTTTACTTGTATTTAGGCGCGCATGCCTTCCGCTCTGCAGCGTGGCCGGCAACGGCTGCTACTTTTGTGGTTTTTCCGCCGGCGCCTCAACCGGAAACTCGACCGGGTCGTAATAGGGCCGGCCGTTCAGAGCCCGAACTTTGCGCAGGAAATTGCCCATCTCCTTCGACTTGTCGAAAGACCAGTCCTGGCGGTGATAGTTCCAACTATCGGGATTGAGCTCCTGGGCTTTTTGCCAGTGCCTGGTCGCCAACTCGCGGTTCTTCCGCTCGGAAAAGTAAGCGCCGATCTTGAAGTGAGCGTCGGCCAGCCGCAGCTTGGGATCGCGCAACGCCAGCTTCTTGGCAAGCTTGTCAGGCGCGACGACATAGGCGCTCTTCGACCCTTTCTCAACCCAGTCGCGTACGCCCTGGGCGTAGCGGTCGTCGCCAATAGCCTGGTTCAGCGCGCGCTGCTGGTGACTGTAAGCGACCTCGGCCGGGCGCACGATCTTGCCGGCCTCATCAATCCAGACGCCGCTTGGCACGTTGACCATCTGGTACAGAGAGCTGACGGTGTGCTTTGCATCCACAAGGGCCGTGAAGGTGACGTGAGCTTTCTCGTACCAAGGTTCGGCCGCTGCCAGGCCTCCGGTGTCCTGAGCCACGGAGATGAGTTCGAAATTCTTGTCTTTGATCTCTTCGTACACTTTCTGCCACACGGGCAGATCCAGCCGGCACCCTCACCACGATGCCCACGTAATAATCAACACCTTCTTGCCGCGGAAATCCGATAGCCGCACGATTTTGCCCGTGCGATCGGGCAGCGCGAAGTCGGGCGCTCGGCCGGCTATCAGCGGCGTCGTCTGCGGCCGAGGCACGGCTGTGAAGCTCCATACATTGTTTTCCGCGTCAACGGCGTACACCTGGTCCATCTTGGCAGCGAACTTCGTTAGGTTGAAGTACTTCTCGCCCGCATGATCCGTTATCCAGTCGGAGTCCGCCGGAAGGGGAATGCACAAATCGTCGACGCACATTCCTTCCGGCTTGATCGTGAATCCGGTGATCGCTTCGACATTCTCGATCGGCACCAGCAGCGTGCCGTCGCCAACCAATGCCCGCTCGATCACGAGAGTATTCTCGCGAGCCAAGACGGTAACCTTTGTGGGCTTCAAATCCGCCGCGCGGAGCGATGCCGCCAACGCAATGCCGATCACGGCAGCGGTGAAAATGTGTTTTCGCATGATGAACTCCTGAATTGAGGAAAATAGAAGTTCCGTGCTAACCGAACCGGTTGCCGTCTCGTCCCGCGAATGCGGATGCCTCAACTTTTGGCTATTACGCCCGGCAGAAATCGAACCTGCAACGTGCGGATTAGAAGTCCGCTACCTGCTTTTCACAAGTCACATACATCACAGAATTTAGCAGGTGGGCCAAATTCTGTTGCACTCCCGGCCCCGCTCCCCTAACCCAAATCCCGAATCGGTTGCCCAGAACTGAGTTTCTGGCGCATTTGTTGAAACTCGTCCCAATAACCGCGGGTGAAGTCGATTCCGAGGTGGTCGAGAATGGTGGCCGCGAGATCGGCAGGCGAGACTGGACGGTCTTTGACAAACGCGCCAATAGGGTTGGTCGCGCCATACACCTGTCCGCCCCGCACACCTCCGCCGGCCAGCAGGACGGTAAAAGCATGGGGCCAATGATCTCGACCCGTCTTTTCAGTCATGCCATTTTGTACGATCTGGCCGATTCGCGGTGTCCGCCCGAACTCGCCGGTGACGACCACGAGCGTCGTCTCCAGCAGTCCGCGCTCGGCCAAGTCGTCCAACAAGGCAGAGAAACTCAGGTCGAACGACGGAGCCAGCCGGTTCTTGAGCGAAGCAAAATTGTGGTTGTGTGTGTCCCAAAAGGGCGAGACTTTTTCCTCCCTGGTCTCGTCGTCCCAGTTGACTGTGATTAACGACACGCCCGCTTCAACCAGCCGGCGCGCCAAGAGCAAGCTCTGTCCGAATTTGCTGCCGCCGTACCGTTCGCGCGTGCTGACCGGCTCTTGATCGACCCGAAAGGCATCGGCGGCGCGCAGATCACCAAGCATGGAAAACGCGGTTTGCACGTGATTGGCAAAAGTCTCTATGGTTGGCTCGCCACGTAGCGTGCTCGGCAGCGCCACCTCGAGTTGGCGCAACAGGTCGCGCCTCGCGAGCATGCGATCGACCGGCATATCGTCCGAAAGTTGAATTCCTTGCACCTGAAATCGTTTGTCGCTGGGATCGCCCTGAACCAGAAACGGATTATTTAATTCTCCCATCCGGCCGCCGGTCTGACCGGCGATTCGCTTGTCCTGGCCGCCAAATTGCAGATACCAGGGCAATACCACGGCCGGCGGCAGAGCGGCCCGTCGCTCGCCGTAGCGCATCGTCAACGAACTGAGCGATGGCCAGTCCTCGCTTCTTGCCTGATCGGTGATCGGGGGACCGAAATATGGTCGGCCGGTAAACATCTCACTGCAAGCCGGGCCGTGGACCGGCATGCGATGCTCCATCGAACGCAGCAGGCAAAGCTGGTCCATCTGAGCGGCCAGCCGCGGCAAATGCTCACAAATCTGAATGCCGCTGACGCGGGTGGCTACCGGCTTGAATTCGCCGCGAATCTCGGCCGGAGCATCCGGCTTCATATCCCACAGGTCAATATGGCTAGGACCGCCAAACAGAAAGATAAAGATGCACGAATTGATGCGACCTCGGCCAGCCTGGTCCAGCGCCGCTGGAGCCGCTCGCAACTGGGCCAACTCCGCGGCGCTCAGCCCCAGCAGGCTTAATCCGCCGACGCGCAGCAGTTCGCGTCGCGAGATTCCGTCGCCTGCTCGCGAGTCACTTGCTGCATCGAAGATCGAAAACATCGGCAACCTCAGTTCGGACGCATGCACTCCGTCCGTCGTCAGAATACAGGCGCCCCCCGACAGCGTCCAGAATTTGGCTCGCCGGCCGATCGGAACCGACTGTAAAGGCCGAATCGAATTGATGCCGCGTGCACTCGAGATCGCGTGTGACTCGCGAGCACGATTGATGGCGCTCGCCCCGGACCGAGGGAAGGCGAATTGGCAGGGTTCAATTGACTCGACTCATGCATCATCGTCGTGGCACGCCCAGGCAGATCCGAAATCCGTCGCGCGAATCGGAGTAACTGGGGCTTTGCAGTCCGAGGCGAACCGCACATCGAGCGTTACCGGGAACATCGAAGTAATTGCCGCCGCGACAGACCGGTCGCGGATTCTCCGTGACGACATAAAGCTCCTGATGTCCCCCTTGCGGATCGAAGTCGTCGAGAATGATTTCCCATACTCCGCCGCACATATCTGCGAGACCGAAACCGTTGCGACCTTGATTGCCGTAATGGTCGACTGGCGATACGAACGAGTAGCCGTCGCTCCACGGAGCTTTGCCGAGCGGCCACGTCTGTTTCCGGTCCGGCAGAAAATCGATGGCCGAAATGTTCAGCCGACCTTCACCGTCCTGGAGTTCATTGCCCCACCAGAAATACAGGCTCTCTTTGCTGCCGCCGCGGCAGGCGTACTCCCACTCAGTCTCAGTGGGCAGTCGATATTCCAATCCGTCCGGTAGTCGACCTGCGGCACGTTCCCGGTTCGTCAGCCAACGGCAGAAGGCCCGGCCATCGTTCCAACTCACACAGACAACCGGATCGTGGTCCTGAGGTGGTAAGGCAAAGTTGGGATCACGCCAACTCTTGCCAGACATCGGCTCCCACGGATGCACGATTTTCGTGGTCAGATGATAGCCGTGCCACTTCGGATTAAAGCATTGCGTCTTGCCGCCGGGCTTCTCCGCGTCAGTTACGTAGCGCGCGTCGTCGGTGAAACGCCGGAACTGCCCGACGCTGACCTCCGTGCGCCCCATCCAAAAGCCATCTTTGACTCGCATCGGACGTGGCCGTTCGCCTTCATAAGACTCACGCTCCGTTCCCGCTTGTGCCCCACCTTCGATGCCGGTGGCCCAGGCTTTTTCTTCCGGCGTGCTCCCCATCATGAACTCGCCGGGCGGGATGTAGACTAGTTCCAGCGATGCACCGCCACTTAAGTCCGCCTGCCTGGTCGCGCCTTGCTTCGGCTGGTCGGCTCGGGTGACTTGTGTCTGGCAGACGACGGCGCAACCAATCGCAATAAGAATCCGAGGCCAGATTCGCGCGACAAACACTTTGCCGGGACACATCAATGAACTCCTTGCAATCGAGATGTTCAAGATGGAGTCTTCGTCAGCATAGACACCTGCTGATTCTGATGTTGACCATCACGGATTGCAAAAACTTGTCGGCCTTTCAGGCTGGCTTCGGGTTCTCAGAACATCGAATTGCGAAAACTCCTTCTCCGCACAGGCGCGGATCGCTCGGCGTGTTGGATCGGATCGGAAGAATTTTCGCGGTTTGGAGTTTCTTGTAAGACATTTCCAGCCGCAATCAGGAACGCTGGTTCCAACGCCGATTAGCAGTTGGCCAGGTCGATGACTCAAGCGCATGTGCAATGAGCAACGTGGCGAGTGCGATTTCATGCGGCGATTTACGGGATTCTGACGCTTTGTGTCGCGATCAGACCCTTGGTGACGAGAATACGCCCGGCAGGAATCGAACCTGCAACCTGCGGATTAGAAGTCCGCTGCTCTATCCAGTTGAGCTACGGGCGCTTGCGCGGCGTGTAGTCTAGCATAATCCTCTCGCCCAAACGTCGCTGTCGTCGCCCGCTCGCGGAGTTGACGGCAGATTCTCCTGGCAAAACATCTGCGGATTTCATTGAGAACTTCCGCACGCGGCGACTAAACTCAAACCGAGTTGTCCGACGTCAGTCGGGCTTCGATCCACGACTCTCAGCATCGGAAGTCGCATGCCGCACGACGTCGAGTTCCTGGAGCTTTTCAAGCGCGTGCGCTCGGGCGACGCCGATGCCGCGTGTGTGATTGTCCGCCGCTATGAACAAGCCATTCGCATGGCCGTCCGGACACGGCTGACCGATCCCGCCATGCGGCGTCAATTCGATTCCATGGACATATCCCAATCCGTCTTGGGAAGCTTTTTTCTTCATGCGGCGACGGGCGCGTACGACCTGCACGAGCCCCGACAGTTGACGGCGCTGTTGATCAAAATGGCGCAGAACAAATTGGCAATGCATGTTCGCCGGCATTATCGCGAATGTCGCGACATTCGCCGCTCGCACCGGGTGGTCGTCGAGGAGGCGGGCATCGCTTCGCCGGCGCCCGACTCCTGCCGTCAGGCAGCGGGAAAGGAGTTGCTGCGGCGTGCTCTCGATTTGATGCCAGCGGAAACCCGCTCCATCGCCGAACGACGAATGGACGGCGAGTCCTGGTCCGACATCGCATCGAGCATGGGGGGCACAGCCGACGGTCGCCGCATGCAATATCAACGGGAAATCGACCGCGTCGCGGACGCCCTGGATGTCAGCCCGGTAGAAGGCTAGCTGATCGTGGCTAAAAGCAGCGACTTTGTTTTGACGCCCGCGAACCCTTCCATCCATACGGCGCTCTTGGCGGCCAGGAGCTGGCCGCGTGGCAACTGGCTGGAACTAGTTCGACGCGATCAGTGCGAGCGCTGGCGAAGCGGCAATCGTGTTCGCGCAGAGACCTATTTCGAACTCTTCCCCGAGTTGCGCGCCAATCGCGAAGACGCGGTGGTGTTGGTGTGCGGCGAAATGCACTTGCGCAGAGAAGCCGGCGAACCCTGCACGCTGGAAGAATATCAAGGCCGCTTTGCGGAGCTATCGGAAGATCTGTCGCTGCAGTTCGAAATCGATCGGCTCGTTTTCAGCTCGGCCGAGGTCGACTCCGAAGGCGACGCCCCGGCCGGAACGCGCAAGCTGCGGCTGCCCGGCTACGAGATTCAGCGAGAGATTGGCCGAGGCGCTTCCAGTGTCGTCTATCTGGCCCGGCAAATGTCTGTCGACCGCCTGGTGGCGATCAAGGCGATCTCGCTTTCCGCTGCCGATGAGACCTCGATCAAACGCCAACGGCGCGAGGCGGCCGTACTGTCTCGATTGCAACACCCGGGCATCGTGCAAATCTACGATGTGGTTGAGGCCGAGACGCTGCTGTGCTCGGTCATCGAGTATGTCGACGGGCCGACCCTCGCGCAATATTGCGCTGGAGCGCCGCTTGAGCCCAAGGCGGCAGCGCGGTTGGTTCGCATCCTTGCAGAGACGATGGCCGTCGTCCATGAGACCGGCATCGTGCATCGCGACTTGAAGCCCTCCAACGTCTTGATGGCGTCCGGTGACGAACCGAAGATCACGGACTTTGGCCTGGCGAAGCTCCTCTCGACCGACCAGGCATTGACGACGGAGAGTTGTCTGCTTGGCACGCCGAGCTATATGCCTCCCGAACAGGCGGCGGGCGACTCGAGTTCCTGCGGGGTGCGTGCGGACGTCTATTCGCTCGGCGCGATTTTTTACGAGTTGCTGACCGGGCGCCCGCCGTTTCTGGGGGTGACGATTCTCGACACCTTGAGCATGATCCGCGATCGTGACCCGGTCGCTCCGCGCACGCTGCAGCCTAAAACGCCACTCGACGTAGAGACCATTTGCCTGAAGTGCCTGGACAAGTCGCCGGAGCGGCGATACCCGACCATGTCGGCGCTGGCCGGCGACCTGGAACGATTTCAAAACGACCTGTCCATCACGGCGCGGCGACCATCTGCCCCCGAGAAGTGTTGGAGATGGTGTCGGCGAAATCCTATCGTCGCGACGCTGGCGGTAGCGCTGCTGGCCGCGGTGTTCTTGGGCTTCAGCGGCATTCTTTGGCAATGGGATCAGGCGGAACGAGCTCGCGCATTTGAAAGTCTCGCCCGCGCCGAAGCCGACGATCGGGCCCGCGAGGTTCAAGAGGGGCTCGAACGATTGCAGGCGGCGTCGGCGCATGTCGATCGGGCGCGCGTTTTCTGGGAATGGCGTCGCTGCGATGACGCGATCGTCGCGTTCAGCGAAGCCATCGCCTTGCGACCCGACCTTGGCTCAGCCTGGGACGAACGGGGCCGTCTGTATTCCGATCTGGGCCTGTGGGAACTCGCCGCAGCCGACGAGCGCCGCGCATTTGAACTGAACGAGCCATCGCAAGTCGGCCAGTGGTGGTCGAATGCCGTTCTGCTCGCGCAAGTTGGCGACGTCGATGGCTACCATCGGCTGTGTCAAAGGATGCAGGAGCGATTTAGCGGCCATCATTCCCATTTCATGGTCGAAATGGTGCGCACCGTGTGCCTGATTCCCGATGCCGCAATGGACTATTCGCGCGTCGTCCAGCGTATGCAGGCGGCAAGCCTGGAGTCACCGCGCGACGCTGTCACTCTATACGTGCTGGGGCTGGCTCACTACCGCGCCGGGCAATTCCAGCAGGCCATAACAAAGTGCATCGAGTCGCAACAGTGCTCGGTGATCGATGCCGACCCCTATCCGAACTCTCCCGTTCTGGCAATGGCCTATCACCAGTTAGGAAAGCCGGACGACGCGCGGGCCAGCATGGAATTGGCCACGCAGTCCAGAAACCGCTGGATCGAGCAAATGTACGTCAGTGGCACAACCGGTTGGGTCATTCATCGGGGAGCGTCGGCGCACTGGCCGGTCTCGCCTTCTCAGTGGCTTGAGTTCGATGCGCTCGATCGCGAAGCGAAGGTGCAATTGGGCGAGGACGCGACCGGGGTCGATCCTCGCTTGATGGTCCTCCGCGCGCGGGCTTTCGCGGCCCTCGGCCGCCACAACGATGCCAACGCAGACTATGAATCGGCGCTCGCCGTTTCGCCGCGCGACATCCAAATTCGCATGGAGCGACATCGCAATCGGGCCTATCGATCTCTGCACGAGGTCGACTACGACAGCGCGGCCGAGGAATTTGCCGAGGCGACACAGTTGGACCCGCGTGATGCCAGCCTGTGGCTGGCTCAAGCCGAGGCGCATCTTGCCGCCGGAAACCTTGAACAATACCGCCGCACGTGTGCAGAAATGTTCAAGCAATTCAGCGACACGCGTGATCCGCGGGTCGCCGAAAAAGTCGTGTGGGCCTGTGTAAACCGGGCGAATAGTTTGCCTGATATCGGACACTTGGCCTCACTGGCCCAGATCGCGACGGCATCCTATTCGGGCGCGTCCCGAACCTTGGGCGCCGTGCAGGTTCGAGCCGGGCAATACGACGGTGCCATCCGCTCATTTCAAGGCGCCGCCAGCTACCACCCGCCGAATCCTTGGGATTGGAGTTTTCGCGCAATCGCCCATCACCATCTCGGCCAAGTCGGGGAAGCACGGCAGTGCCTTGAAGAGGCGGCCGACTGGATCGGCCAGGCCGATCGCCGGAAACTGCCCGATGTAGAAGTGACCAAACCTTGTTGGCAAAACTTAAGCTGGTTTGAGCGCGAAGACTCGCTGCGGTTATTCGACGAGGCAAATGCCCTGATCCATGGCGCGCGAGCAATCCCTTAAGCGGCTGCTTGCCAGCGCATGGACTTCCGCGCCGCTTCACGGCCGGCCGACCGAGCGCTAGGCCGAATTACTAAGCCGCTTACGTGCCCACAGCGCCCCGCACAGACCGAGCAGCGTCGCCGACATGACGCGCGTGGCCGGTTCGGGAACCGGCAAGGCGAAGCTGTTGTTCACGATTCCCGCGTCGCCGCTGTTTGCCGTGTAGCCGTCAGGGAGGCCGATCACGGGGCGATCGGTCGCAAAAGAGAAGGTGTTCGAGAAATTGGTGTTGGCATCGAGGTGCAGCCCGTGATTGATGGGGCCGCTCACGTTAGCGCTGGTCTGCAGAGTCATGGTGACGTCAAAGGGTTGACCGACCGGGACCGAGACAAATGAGCTAAGGAAGTCAAGGCTGCCGGTGAAATTGGTGAGCAACCCGTTGGAACTGACTTGCGCAGGCGGACTGCCGTCTTGCGACGCCCAAAAGAACGCCCCGTTGCCGCCATTCTGGCCGTTAATAGCGACGCCGATGCTTACGCCGTTTGCCGCGGCGGTCCCAAATCCGTTCACAGCGGTCGAGCCGGTGATGAAGGAGCCATCCACATGAAAGGCCAATTGCGTGACCACGGAGCTCGGCGACCCGGTCGGGCCCAAAACCGTCACGTCGCTGAAGTGGGCGATGATGGTGCTGTTGCTGCTTCCGGACAGCGAGTGGTCGTTTGGATTCTCGTTGCTAGTAATCATCTGGGCAAAAGTATGGGCGCGGAGAAAACCCGGTCCCCCCAGGGAATCAGCCTGGTTGTGCACGGAGACACCCGGAAATGTGCCGCCGGCATCATCGAAGTTGACCTGCCCGCCGGTGGGGTTGAACCCCGTGCGGTTATAACTGTCGCCCAGGGACAGAAAGGTCGAATCGAATTGAAAGCCGATACTTCCGAAAGCTTGGAACGTCGCGGCTCGCACCGGAGCAGTCCCCCACGCCGTCACGAGGAAGACAACAGCCGCAATGCGCCAGCCGCTCATCGGTCGATAAGATGTCGCAAAATGGCTCGCAAGAGCGACCATCGGATGTGAACTCCAAAAAAGGAATGTGGGATTGCGGGCTATCCCGCCCGCAGCCGCAAAAACGAAACGATTGCTCGGACGGGCAGGCTGATATTCAGCGCCTCACGCGCCACAGCCGCCGCGACAACGCCACGCCGGCGCCAAGCAGCGCCAGGCTGATCGAAGCCGGTTCGGGCACCAAAGGGTATTGCGCCAACACGGCCGCCTCGCCGAGCTGCCACGTGTTGCCGTCGCCAAAGACCTCGAAAATGTCCTTGGTAATTCGAAGGCTGTCTCCGGGTTGGATCATCGCCGCGGAACTGAATACGACCGTCATTGCCTCCCAATCTCCGTTCGGACTGAGTTGGCCGGTGACCACTTGGGTCGTCAGCGTGTAGTCGCTGCCTTCCGTCAGGACGCCACCGTTGCGATAGACGCTTAACGAGCCGTCCCGAAAGAGAAAGCCTGGGTAATTCGAGTCGCTGTCGACTGTCGTTCTGGACACGACCTCTTCGTGCCAACCGCTCCACGCGTCTGAACCAACGTTGCTGAATGTCTCATCAATCGTCGCGGGCACCCCGCTGGCAAGCATGTTTCCCGGTCCCGACCCAACATTGACCAGCTCCTTTTGCCAAGGGCCGGCGCTGGAGTCGTGAGCCACGTTCTCGACGACCACAAATCCGTCGGTTCGAGTGCCGTCGTAGCTGGTCGTTGTCGATGGTCCACTTCCGCCGCCCGCCGTAATGGTCGCCCCCAAAGATGAACGTGCCGCGGCCAGGCAGAGAGCCAATGCCAGAACACATGACAGACGCTGCATCATGGTGCCCTCAATAGTTGTAATGTCGGTTCATTAGCAATCCGGCGAGTTAAAGGGGACGGCGACCCGTCATCCATTGATCCGTCTTGATCCCGAAGATGGCTGCGCGCTCAAGGTGTGGCGCGCAGCCGCCGAACCACTAATTGCCGCGGCATGCAGGATCGAACACGTTTTTTGACTTTTCTTGGAAGATTTTTCCAAGATGGGACTGCACGCCTCGAGGCGTGGACACTGCGTAGCGGCATCCACACGCCCAGCCGCAGCCGCGCCGCGTGTCGTTGGGTGCCTAAGAGGGGCTTTCAGAATGGCCCTATTCGTCCAAAACTAGTGCGATTTCGATATTCGCACTGCGAGGCCAGTGATTCACTTTTCCGTTCGCGCTTTCGTCGTGACGGCTTGAAACGTCGGGCTTGGCCGCAACGGCTGGCTTCTCCTCCTGATCCATCTCGGACACGGGCATGCCGTGACCAGGCGTGTTGGCATATAGGAGCCAGTAGGCAACCGGAATAACGAATAGGGTAAAGAGGGTCGAAGCGAAGAGCCCGAAGATCAGCGTCCAGGCGAGGCCGGAAAAAATCGGATCGATGATGATCGGGACTGCACCGAGCATGGCGGCGGAAGCCGTCAATAGAATTGGACGCAAGCGCACCACGCGGCTCTCCATGATGGCATCGAAAAGAGAACGTCCACGTGCCAACGACAAGTGGATGAAGTCCACGAGTATGATCGAATCACGGGTCACGATACCCGAAAGCGCGATCATGCCGATCATTCCCGTTGCCGTGAAGTAGACGGGATCGAGGTAGCCGCCGACGTCATGCGCGCTCAATACATTGAGCAGCCAGAAACCGGGCATCACACCGAGGATCGTCAATGGAATTGCCAGCATGACCACCAGGGGAATGACGAACGACCCCATCTGCGCCACGAGCAAGATGTAGATCGCAACCATCGCAGCTCCAAAGGCTAGCCCTAGATCGCGGAATACGTCGAGCGTAATTCTCCACTCTCCCTCGCCGGCAAAATCCACCATGAATCCCCGCGGTAGCGCCCAGGCAATACCACCACCGTTCGATAGAAACGTTCGGTCTGCGACGGGCCTGGCGGCGACGTCAGCCAACCATCCGTTGCCAACGTGTTTGGCATCCAAGGGCGTCTTGACGTTGTCGGTCTTGTCAGAAAAGACATCGACCACGACGTCTGCTGGCGGCCGCCCAGCCGTTTCCGCAAAGACATAGGCCACCCGCTGCAGGTTCTTGTGGTAGATCATCTGGTCCACGTGGCTCGTATCCCAATGTCCTAGTTCGGCGAGCTGAACTAATTGGCCTTTGTCCCCCTTGACTCGCACGCGCGCCAAGTCAGCGGCATTGGTCCGTTGATCCACTGGGACACGCAGCCGGATCCGCAGAGGATTTCGCTCGGCATCATTCCGCATCAGACCCACCGTCGCTCCACCCAGGACGGCCTGGAGCGTACTTGCGATTTGGTCAGCGGAAATTCCGCTGAGCGCGGCTTTCTCCGTATCCGTAACGAAGATCAGCTTTTCTTGCGCCGCCTCGCGGCCGTCGTCGACGTCGACAACGCCCGATTCGACCGCCAGGCGGGCTCGTACCGTATCTGCCGCGAGCAACAGATCCTCGTAGCGGTCGTCCGGCTGTCCGTAAATCTCGGCCACGACGCTAGCAATGACTGGCGGCCCGGGCGGCGTTTCGACAAGCTTCATGCGCGCATGGTGCCGGTCGGCAATTTCTTGGAGATCATTCCGCATCCGCAGGCCAATCGCGTGGCTCTGCAAGCTGCGGTTCTTCTTGCCGGCTAGATCGATTCGTATGTCTGCAACGTGATCGCCTTGCCTGAGATAGTAGTGACGCACGAGGCCGTTGAAATCCATTGGTGATCCAAAGCCGACGTAGCTCGTGTAGTCGGCGACCTCGGGGACCCCAGCCAGATACGCTTCGATTTCACGCACGCCTGCGTCCGATCGTTCCAGAGTCGTGCCCCGATCGAAGTCAAGCACCAGCAGAAGTTCGTTCTTGTTGTCAAACGGCAGCATCTTGAGCGGCACGCCGCGCACGGCGGCCAAACCCATCGCTCCCACTGTCAGCACCAGCATGCCCAGCAGAAACGAGCAGGCCACGAGCCGCGATCGAAGCAACGGAGCCATCAAAGGGTAGAAGACCTTGTACAGCGCCGATGTCTTGACGGTGTCCAGGTCATGTGGATCGTGGTGAAAATCACTTGCCGCGGCTCCCGCGCGATACTTGTGACGCAGCCCGTGATAGGCAAGCCAAGGAGTAATCGTAAATGCCACGACCATCGACATGAGCATGGCGACCGGGACATTGAACGCCATGGGACGCATGTAGGGCCCTATCATCCCGGTGATGAAAAACATCGGCAGAAAACTGGCGATGATGGCCAGCGTCGCGGTAATGAGCGGCGGACGAATCTCGGCCACAGCCTCAAGTACAATCCGACGAGTCGCCTTCTTGCGCAGCGCAAAATGTCGGGTGATATTCTCCACGTCGACAATGGGGTCATCTACCAGCAGCCCAAGGGACAAAATGAGCGCAAAGAGCGTGACGCGGTTGATCGTATAGCCCAGCATCAGGTCGGCGGCCAGCGTCAGTCCGAACACGACCGGTACCGCGACCGCCACAATGAGCGCCTCGCGCCCTCCAAGCCCGATCGTCAAAAGCGCGACGACAATCAAAATGGCAACGGCCAACCCTTCCAGGAGTCCATTGACTTTTTCGTTGGCCGTCAGACCGTAATTGCGGGTGACAATCATTTCGATTTCACTCGGCACGATTTTCTGTTGCAGCTCTTCGGCCTGGCGCAGCACGGCGTCAGCAACCCAAACGGCGTTGGAGCCCTTTTTCTTTGAGACAGCGATCGTCACGGCCGGCAGCGCGCCGCCGTTTTCTGTCGAATTTGCGGTGGTACGCTCCAACTCGCCCAAAATTGTGCTGGGGAAGTACTCGTCCTTTGTGAATCCACGCGCCGGCCCCCACCCATGTCGTACATAGCCCGCGCTTTCGTCGGGCCCGTCCTCGACCAGGGCCACATCCTTGAGAAACACAGGCCGCCCATCGAATACGCCAACAACCAGTTCGCGCAATTGGTGTGCGGTTTCGAAAGGTTCGCCAGCGTCCACGCGGATCAAGCGGTCGCCGGAACGAAAATCACCAGCCCTCTGCCGGACGTTCGTGGACTGAATCGCCCGCTGCAGCTCCAACGTCGAGACGTGATATCCGGCCATCCGGTCCGGGTCCATGAGCACCTGGATCACGCGTGGCCGTCCACCCACGACGTATGCCCGCGACACCTCTTGGATTCCGGCCAATCGCTGGGCAAGCTCCTCCGCCACGCGGCGTAGCGTCATGTCGTCCGCAGATTGGCTCGCCAGCGTCAATGTTGTGACGGGGACATCGTCAATTTCAACGGGCTTGACGACCCAGCCGGTCACGCCGGTCGGCACCGCGTCCACATTTTCGTCGACCTTTTTGTAGAGCTTGACGAGGCTCCTCTCACGATCCTCACCGACGTAATACCGAACGGTGATGATTGCCTGGCCTTCACGGCTCATGGAGTAGACGAACTCGACGCCATCGATCTGATAGAGAATCTTCTCCAAGGGCGTCGCGATGAGTTGCTCCACTTCCCCGGCAGAATGACCGGGAAAGTTGACATAAATATCGGCCAGCGGCACGACAATCTGCGGGTCCTCCTCACGCGGTGTCAACCACAGAGCCGCGAATCCTAGAATCGATGCCAGCAAGATCAAGATCACTGACAAGTTCGAGTTCAGGAAGGTCTTCACGACCTTGTTCGTGAAGTGATGTTCCTGCAATGAGCCAAGACCTTCATGCTCAGCCATGATTGACCCCTCGTGTCGCAGCCGTTTTGACTGGCACCTGCACCTGTTCTCCTTCGCTCAGTCCAGACAGCACTTCGACATCCTCGCCGATCGTCCGTCCCAACCGAACGGCCCGTCGGCTAACCACACCGCGGCTCGCTACGTTGACCAAGTCCAGTTGGCCTACGCTCTGCACGGCCTGGCGTGGAATGACCAGAATTTGCACGTCGTCGAGCGGAATCAAGATTCGCCCGAAAGTGCCGCTATACACGCCCTCAGGGCAAGGCCCGGTGATCTTTACCTGGAAAGCTCGGCTGCTCGACTCTGCTTCCGGCACGATCTCGCTGATCGTGCCAGTGCATCGCTTAGAGAAGTTCTCAAGCTGTACTTCGATTGGCTGGCCGACTTTCAACCGGTGCGCAAGCGACTCGCGGACGCTGGCGACGAGTTGCATCCGCTTAGGGTCAAAGAGCGTCGCCAGCATTTGCCCCGGCGTCACCATGTCGCCGACATCGACTTTCTTGTCGATCACAATTCCTCTTATCGGCGACCGGATCGTGGCCCAGTCGAGTGTGGCCTGAATCTCATTGATCGACTCCTTCACGCGGCTCAGTTCCGCATCGGCTGACTTGAGTGCGGTGCCGGCTCTCTCATTTTCCTGCCGACTGACGGCTTTGGACTTCAACAGATCAGCAGATCGATTCGCATCAGCTACCGCCTGAACACGCGCTACCTCCGCCGCCTTGAGCACTGCCTCGGCCTGCCGGCGTTTGGCCCGCAAATCCTTATCGTCCAAGCGGACAAGCACGTCTCCCGTCATGACGACCTGGCCAGCCTTCATGTTGACCTCAACAACGCGTGCCAGGAGCTTAGCGCCAATGGTGGTTTCGTGCACCGGCCGGATGGTGCCAACGGCCGTCTCGACCAGCGGTAGCCGAACTAGCCGCACCTCAGCAACGATACCGGGTGCCTCATCGTCGCTTGCTGAGATGCGTTCTGCTTGCATCGATATTTTTGGCGCGAACTTGCCAGCCAACCAAAAGAGGAGCACCATCACGCCAACGGAAAAAATAAGCAGGATCGCCGCGCGGCTGCCCCAGCTAACCAACCTCTGGCCAGTCACTCGATACGTGTTCATGAGTCACCTAGTCCGTGTGTCAATGGAGAGTCACATCATTTCCTGATGATGACGGTTTCGAGGTAATCGGCGGCAATCGCAACAGGGCCGGTGCCCGCGTTGCGGTCATAACGGTGCACCAGCGCGATCATCTCGTCACGCAAAGCCGCTCGCCGCTCAGCCGGAAGCGCATCGAAGGCGCGCAGTGTCGGGCCGTAATAAGTACGGAAGAAGTCGACGTTTTCCTCGGCACTCCGGTAACGAAAAATTGCCGTCCGCCGATAACTCGTCACCGAATCCGCGCTGTTCCCAAAAAGCTCCCGCTGATACGCCTCATCGCCCCAGCGGACCGGTGGCTGCAGGCCGGGAGCAGGAGGAAGATAGCGTGAGAACAGTCGAAATGTTTCACCGATGAATCCATCGGGCGTCCAGCACGCTAATGCGACTCGGCCTCCTGGACGGCAGACCCTTGCCAGTTCGGCGGCAGCGAGTTGATGGTGCGGGGCGAACATGACGCCATAGATCGACAATACGGCGTCGAATGAGGCGGCCGGAAATGGGAGTTCCTCGGCATCCCCTTCCAGAAATTCAACCGATAGGTGCTCGGCCTCGGCCCGGATCCGCCCGCGTTCCAGCAGCGTGGGGACATAGTCGATGCCGACAGTGTCGCAACCCCGCCGCGCGGCCGCGAGCGCAGCGTTTCCGCTCCCAGTCGCAACATCGAGTACCCGCCAGCCGGCCTGCAAGTCGGCCGTCTCACAGAGTTGCTCGGCCTGATAGAGAATACGAGCGGCGACGACGGAAAAATCGCCGCTGGCCCAGGTCGTCTGCTGCCACTGCTTCAACGCGGCGTGATCGAGGTCGGACTGTGAGCGGGTCAGCGGGGCGGTATGGATGGTGGACATGCGAAATCTCCGTGAAAAGTGAGCAAATTACAAATAGCACGACCGTTCGTTTGTTGATAATACGACCGATCGTGCTATAATGTCAAGATGCAAACACCTCCGAAGAGCGAAATTTCCGACAGCGATGGGCCCTTAACGGGTCGTAAGTCACGTGCTGACGGCATTGAGAGCCGCCGCACCATCCTCGACGCCGCCGCGCGGCTGGCCACAACCCATGGCCTGGAAGGACTTTCGATCGGTGATCTCGCCCGGCACATTGGTATGAGCAAGAGCGGGCTCTATGCGCATTTCAAGTCCAAAGAGGAACTTGAACTGGCGACCATCGACGCGGCCGCTGAGATCTTTGAAGCCGACGTGATTCGCAAGACCCCCGAATCGCTCCGCGGTATCGCTCGCGTCGCCGCGTTGTCCGAAGCCTTTTTTCAGCATTTAGCGAGGCGGGTCTATCCGGGTGGTTGCTTCTTCGCGACGGTGGCGGCGCAGCTTGCTCCACATCCCGGCCGTGCCCGCGACCGGGTCATGAAGCTTCAAGGCGAGTGGGTCGAGCAGTTTATCGGGGCGCTGCGTCAAGCGCGCGATGATGGTGAACTTCAGCCCGACGCCGACCTGAAGCAGCTGGTGTTTGAAATCACTGCGATGATGTTTCGCGCAAACTTCGTCTGGATCGTGACCGAGGATGAGGATGCCCTGAACCAGGCCCGAATCGGAATTCGAAGCACATTGAGCCGCGTCACCAGGAATGCGCCGCCGAGTCCGCGGGCCCGGAAGCCGAGAAAATGCTGAGCTCGATCGCGTTGAGTCCGCGTGGGACAGGCATCGGCTTGCCACAATCGCTCAGTGCTCTCAGCGGGTTGTGGAATGACGAAGAAAAGGAAAGCTGGAACCCATCGCTCCTTTTCCAGGCAAAATAAAAAAATTTGCTCTGAGGCTTGCAAAGAAACAGACAGGTCTGTATATTTCGGCCATGCAACAAAAACCACAAACTTCCGAAGCCCGGCAACGCATCCTGGAAACCGCTGACCGCCTGTTCTATCAGGAAGGCGTCCGGGCGGTAGGCATCGATCGCATCATCGCCGAGGCCGGCGTCGCCAAGATGAGCTTGTACAAACATTTTCCCTCCAAGGACGACCTCATTCTGGACGTCCTGAAGTATCGGGAAGAAGGCGTGCTGGAGTTCTTCCGCTCCGCGATGGAGCGGCACGGCAAAAAGGCGAAGAATCCACTGCGGGCCTTCTTTGCAGCCTTGAAAGACTTTTTCGAGTCATCCGGGTTCCGGGGCTGTCCCTTCCAGAACGCAGCCGTCGAGCTGGCTGATCACGCTCACCCCGGTACCGAGTTCGTCCGTGGGCACAAGCAGCGCTTCAGCCAGTTTCTGCGTGGATTGGTCGAAGAGACGGTTGGCAAAGGGGCGGCCAAGGCGGCGCCTGCCGTGAGCATTCTGGTTGAAGGAGCCATCATGACCGCCGTGATTCATGGCAACCCGAGAGCGGCCGACGTGGCCCGCGACGCCGCCATGAAACTGCTGGGCCAGGAGAAGGCGAAGTAACGATCTCTCTTTTTTTGTTCGTGGAATATACAGACCTGTCTGTATTGTCTTGCGGATTTGAACCCTCACAACATTCGGAGGAGGCACCCATGGGACTTCCCAATCCTGGCATGACGATCGAGCCCGACCGCACGGCACTTGTGATCACCGACCTGCAGAATGATTTCCTCAGCCCGGGAGGCAATGGCTGGTCGCTGCTTGCCGACAGCTACGCGAAGCTCGACACCGTGGCCAACCTGGAACGGCTGCTGAAAGCGGCCAAAGAAAGCGGCCTGACAGTCCTCGTCTCGCCCCATTACTACTATCCGACCGATCAGCACTGGAGCGCGCCCGGCAGCGCAACGGAGGTGCTGATGGAGCGGATCTCGGTGTTCCAGCGCCGCGGACCCTTGACGTTGGAGGGCTTCGCAGGATCGGGCGCCGATTTTCCAGAGCAGTTCAAGCCCTATCTCGATGACAGCCGAACCGTGATTCTCAGCCCGCACAAAGTCTATGGCTCTTCGACCAACGACATGGTCTTGCAACTGCGCAAGCGTCGCATCGAGAAGGTGATGGTGGCCGGCCCCGCCGGAAACCTGTGCGTCGAGGCACATTTCCGTGATCTGCTCGAACAGGGCTTCGAGGTCGCCATGATCCGCGACGCAATCGGCGGAACGATGAACGAAGAAGGCGACGGCGTGCAGGCCGCGCTCATCAATTTTCGTTTCATGGCGCATGCCCTATGGACGACTCAGCAGGCCGTGCGGTTCATGCAAGAGGCGTCTTCATCGCACGGGCCTGCTCCGGCGGTGAGCCAAGGGGTCTCTGCCGCTTAACTGGCTTGTTCGCTAACGGATGAAGCAGCACGCGCTTTTGAGTTGCGGTGCGTGCCCCGACTTCCATGGCAACTCGACAAAGGAGAATTGAAATGTACAAGGTCGCTCTGTTCGCACGATTGGAAGCCAAACCCGGCAAAGAAAATGACGTCGCGAAGCTCTTGGAAGCAGGACTCGGAATGGCAAAACAAGAGCCAACGACGCCCCTCTGGTTCGCTTTGCGCTTGGGACCGACAACCTTCGGCGTATTCGACGCGTTTGCCGACGAAACCGGACGTCAAACGCACTTGAACGGTCCGATCGCCAAAGCGCTCGTGGCCAGGGCGCCCGAGTTGTTTGCCAAGGCCCCGTCGATTGAGCCGCTGGAAGTTTTGGGCGTAAAGCAAGCCGCCTAGCACGGCAATCATGTTCAACAGTGCCTTACCCGGCCCGCGCCGCGTAATCGAACGTGTGCGCGGCCGGGAGAGGCGTATTACAGAGACCGCGACCGCCCTTCTAACTGCCGCACGCAGCGGCATCGTCCGCTGGCCCAACCTAGTCGGCATGGTTCGACGCGGCAGTTCGCCCGAGTGATAATCAAGCCCGGCATTGCGCGCGGCACGAAGCTTCGTACACGACTCGCCAGGCGTATTTCCAGGGGGTGATTCGTGAACATCCACGGCAAAGTGGCGATCGTCACTGGATCGGGAGGGCTGGGTTCCGGGCGGGCCGAGGCATGCCGCCTGGCTCGCGAAGGAGCGGCGGTCGTCGTTACCGATATCAACGAGCTGGGCGGCCGCGAAACGGTACGCATGATCCAGGCCGAAGGCGGCCGGGCCGACTTCTGCCACGCCGACATGAGCATCGATGCGGATGTGCGAGCGCTCGTCGATTTCGCGGTCCACACCTTCGGCGGCGTCGACATCCTGGTCAACAACGCCTCCGCTCCCTACCGCCCAGCCCAACCGCTCGATTGGTGGTTTGAGCCCGTCCTCGTCGATCTGCTGGGCCCGATGTCAGCCATTCGCGATGTCATTCCGATCATGCGCGCTCGCGGCGAAGGCGCGATCGTCAACATCGGTTCCACGTCGGCGATCGGGCATGGTCGCAAACACTCCGGCTCGCCGGCCTACGACGTCGCAAAAGCCGCGGTCATGCGACTCACCACAACACTCGCCTGGCTGCACGAGAAAATGAACATTCGCGTCAACTGCTTCGTGCCCGATTGGGTCGCCGTGCCGGAGGTCTTGGAGTATTGGAACTCGTTGACGCCTGAGCAGCGCCGGCGACAGGACGTGCCCGAGGTTCTGACAACGCTCGACGAAGTGTGCGACGCCGTGGTGGAACTGCTCACCAACGAGCAGCTCGCGGGCCGCGTCATGGTGTGGTGGAACGGTCAGCCTCGTCGGCTGGTCGCCGCGGGCGACGTCGGCTATCAGTCCCTCGAGTAGTCGGCGCGGTTCACAGGTCATTCAAGGATGCTTGCGATAGGACAAGTGTGGCTCACCGCATCCTCCGCGGGCTATGCCTCACACAACGGCACAAGCGTGCTCGTAGACTGAATCAATTGGGCGATCGTGACCCGCGACAGCGAAGCCTCCGTGGCTGCATAGACGCGGTCCAGTTCTGCATGTAACGGGCAAAGCCGTTTGTGAGAGGAAAGCCCCAACGGACATCGTCGTATGCGTTGCAACTCCGCCACGGCATTGACCACGTCGAGGATCGTAATCTTGTCGGGCGACCGAACCAGCGAGTATCCACCGCCGGGTCCTGGTTGTGAGCGCACGAGTTTCTTTCTCACAAGGTCTTGCAAGACCTTGTGCAGATAACGTCGGGGAACCTTCGTCTTCTCGGCTAACTGGTCGGCAGACTCAATCTGGTCCGGGTCGTGTCCTAAGCACACGGCGGCGCGCAGCGCGTATTCAGCCGTTTTTGGCAACATGGATGAACTCCTCTTCAATGCCTAATTCTACACCTTGACGTATAGATATCAACCGTTATCATTGCGCGTAGGAAAACCGCCACGTCGCGCCGACTGCGAAATCGATCACTCTTACCGTCCTATAGCAAACGATGCTTAGCCCACGTTTGGACCGTGACAGCCGATTCCTTTTGAGCGACCGCGTGAGGCCAACCCGTTCAGCGTAGTCGTAGGACTCCATACACAATGTGCTGACGAGGTGCGCGATGAAGCGTCTGTGGGTCTTTTTCGGATTGGTCGTGCTGCCGTCCTTTGTCGTACTGAGCTGGATTGGAACGCGCATCTACGAAGACCAGCCGCCGATTGCCGATCGCGTCGTGACAGCGGATGGAACGGTCGTGATCGGCGACGGAGAGATCCAGGCCGGTCAAAACGTTTGGCAGACTCTGGGCGGCATGGAATTGGGCTCCATCTGGGGTCACGGCAGCTATGTCGCACCCGACTGGACGGCTGATTGGTTGCACCGAGAAGCAATTTTCATTCTCAACAAATGGGCGAACCAAGAATTCGGCACCGACTACGCCCAGCTCGGCGCTGAGCGTCAAGCGCAACTGAACGGGCGGCTGTCGCAGCAGATACGCACGAACACTTACGATCCGGCGGCGCGGACGATCACCATCGATCCGCTGCGCGCGGAAGCGTTCCAAGCCAACCTCGCGCATTATTCAAGAATCTTCTCCGAAGGCGAGACGGACTATGCGATCCCCGCCGGAGCCGTGACCGACGAATCGCGGCTGCGTCAGTTGTCGGCCTTCTTCTTCTGGTCATCCTGGGCAGCGTCGACCGATCGGCCGGGCCAGCGGATCAGCTACACCAATAACTGGCCGTACGAGCCGTTGGTAGCCAATGGGCCGACAGGCGAGACCGTCGTATGGACCGGGGTCAGCATCATCATGCTCCTCGCCGGAATCTCGGCCATGGCATGGTGGTATGCGATTCGCCGGGCGGAAGAAGGAGAACCAATCGCTCCCGAAACGGATCCGCTCGGTTTCTGGACGGCCATGCCGTCGCAACGAGCCACGGTCAAGTACTTTTGGGTCGTGTCAGCCTTGATCCTCGTGCAGATGCTGTTAGGTGTTATCACTGCGCACTACGGCGTTGAGGGAGACGCGTTCTACGGATTTCCGCTCTCCCAGTGGCTGCCATACTCGGTGGCTCGCACCTGGCACGTACAACTGGGTTTGTTTTGGATTGCCACGGCCTGGCTGGCTGCCGGCCTGTTCATCGGCCCGCTCGTCAGTGAGCACGAACCCAAAGGGCAACGCCTGGGGGTCAACATTTTATTCCTGGCCTTGTTGGTCGTGGTCGTCGGCTCATTGGCCGGTGAATGGCTAAGCATTCACAACAAAATGTCCGACACCATGTCGTTTTATTTCGGCCATCAGGGATACGAATACGTCGATCTCGGGCGCGCTTGGCAGTTGGCTCTTTTCGTCGGACTGCTTCTGTGGTTGTTCCTGATGGTTCGCGTGCTCTTGCCCGCTTTGCGCAAACCAGGAGAGCAGCGGCAGCTCGTGGCACTGCTTGCTGTCGCCACAACCGCCATCGCGCTTTTTTACGGCGCGGGATTGACGTGGGGGCAACATACGCACTTGTCGCAAGTCGAATACTGGCGGTGGTGGGTGGTTCATCTATGGGTCGAAGGTTTCTTTGAAGTTTTTGCCACGACGGTGATCGCCTTTGTCTTCATGCGGTTAGACCTGATTCGGCCAGGTATCGCGGCCGCTGCAGCCCTGCTTTCCGCGACGATCTTTCTTTCAGGCGGAATTATCGGGACCTGCCACCACTTGTACTTTGCCGGAACGCCTCCCGTGGCGCTCGCATGGGGCTCGGTCTTCAGTGCCTTGGAGGTCGTGCCTCTCGTTCTAGTCGGATTCGACGCCACCGAAGACCTGCGACGCTCCAGAACGTCTGTGTGGGTCCAGCGCTACAAATGGCCTATCTACTTCTTCGTGGCTGTTGCCTTCTGGAACATGGTTGGTGCCGGCTTGTTCGGCTTCATGATTAATCCGCCCATCGCGCTGTACTACATGCAGGGGCTCAATACGACGCCGCTGCATGGCCACGCCGCATTGTTCGGCGTCTATGGAATGCTGGGAATCGGCTTGATGCTTCTTTGTCTGCGAGTCCTGATTCCCGGCGTCGAATGGAAGGACGGATTGCTACGGTTTTCGTTCTGGGCCCTCAATGGTGGACTGATGGCGATGTGTGTGCTGAGTTTGTTGCCCGTGGGCCTGATGCAGACTTGGGCGTCGGTGGATCATGGGTATTGGTACGCGCGCAGTTCGGAGTTTCTGCAATCGCCCCTCATGCAAAACCTGCGCTGGATGCGCGTTCCAGGCGATACCTTATTCTTCCTGGGCGCCGTTGCGCTGGTGCTCTTTGTAGCGGGACTCAAAACGGGACATTCCTTTCGCAGGACCGCTTGATGGCCATCCTGATGTGGAATCTGGCGAAGGCGTGGATGCGCGGGAGGATACCCTGGCCCCGTGATGCGATCGCGGTGCGCGCGAAGGCGGTTCCGTCACGCCTCGCTTTCGCGCCGCCGACGCCTGGTCCATACGGCCAGCACGGTTCCCAGGATCAAGAGGCCGGAGCCGATCGCACTGAGTAAAAACGTCAGCCGCAGGGCCTGGGTGACGCGCGCTTCGTCGTTCTTGAGCGGCCGGATGATCTCCAGCACTCCGCGGACATCGCCGACCTTCCAACCCTTGCGCGTCGAAAAGGGATGCGTGTTGTGGCAATCGACACACGACTGCTTCATGATCCGCGCTTGCGCGTATCGCACCACCGGCTCGCCGTCCAATTCCGTGAAATCGTGAACCGTGTCTCGGCCGCGGCTCTCCACGAGTCGCTCGAGGGCCAGCCGCTCGAACTCGTCGTGCGGCCCGCCGCCCACGCGCCAGGGAAACGGATTGTCGCTGTATTGACGGACCTGAATGCCAGTTCGACTGTCGCGATGCAGATCCTCACCCACGTCATGCAGAAAAGTGGCGGGAATGCTGAGCGGAACCGTGCCGGGCGTGGGTGGAACCATCTTGTTGACTTTATAGTTCGCCTGCTCCACGCGCTGCACGATCTGACTGTATTGGTTGTTCGCCCTTTCCAGCAGCTCCGCCGATTGCGCGGCGCTATCGAGCGCGCTCGAGCGGACCAAGCGGGCCGAGAGCAGCGACAGGATCAATAGTGCCACCAGCGGAGTCAGCGCGCCGGCCGCCACCAATCCGGTGGGCACCGGGTGCTCGCGCACCCAGCGCCAGACTTTTTCGACGGCGCCCCGCGGCCGCGCTTTGATGGACTTGCCGCGCAAGAACTTTTGCAGGTCGTCGGCCAGCTCGCTGGCGCTCGGGTAGCGATGGCGCGGTTCCTTTCGCAGGCACTTGTGACAGATGGTCTCCAAATCGCGCGGAACCGTCGGTTGCAAGCTCGTGACCGAGACAGGCTCGCTATGCAGCACTTGCAAGACGGTGTCGAAAAGCGTCGCGCCCTTAAACGGTGGGCGCCCCGTCAGCAGCTCATAAAGAATGGCGCCCAGGGCATAGATGTCGGCCGCTGGACCAACCGGCGGACCCGTCGGAGCCGCTTGCTCAGGCGCCATATAGCTGGGCGTGCCCAGCAAATCGCCGGTGACCGTGAGGCCAGTTCCGGCCAGCGGCGCTTTCGAATCACCGCTGACGCATTTCGCCACGCCGAAGTCGGCAATTTTGGGGGCCGCGGTCAGCAACCGCCCCTCTGCCGCAATGGCATCCTGAGGGCGAGTCGCCTTGTCGTCGCGCGCGCTAGTCGCTTCGTCGAACACCAGCAGAATGTTGGCCGGCTTCAAATCGCGATGGACCACGCCATTGGTATGCGCGGCCTGCACCGCCCGCGCCAACACCTCGGCAAACTGAGCCGCCAGACGCGCGGGCTGAGGAGCGCCTTTGAGATGTTGGGACAGGGTGCCGTCCGCAATATATTCGAGCGCGAAATAGGGACGGCCCGCCACATCCCCCACATCGTAAATCTGCACGATATTGGGATGCTGCAATCGGGCAATGACATCGGCCTCGGCCCGAAAGCGCGCGAGCTCCTTCTCGCCGGCGCGGGCCCAATCCTTTAACATCTTCAGTGCGACGACACGCTGCAACGCGAGATGCAGGGCCTTGAACACGACGGCCATGCCCCCGTGCCCGAGCACTCCCACGATTTCATAACCGGGCACGACAGGCCACTCGCCTGTCGGCGGCGGCGCGGCGGCATCGCGCGCCCGGAAGACCGTGGTGTCGCCCGGATCGGACCGAAAAGGCGGTGACGATCGCCAGGCCCGTTTCAAGCGGCGGACAATCTCTTGCTCCGTCTCGTTGAGCGGTTCGAGGTCGGCGCTGCGCTGCCACGCTGGGTCCGCGGAGACCTCGCTCAGGCGCGCCAGCTTTTTTTGGCACACGGCGCAGCCTTCGACATGTTCCGCAAGCGCGTCTCGATCGGGCGCGGCTAACCCATCGGCCAACAGCACGGCGAGCGTTTCATCGGAGGGGCAAGCGCTCATCAAACTGACCTTGAAGCGAGGGACGCTCGACATCGCGCGTCGTTGACTTCCCGCGAAAACAATCCTGTCGCGGCAACACACGACATCAAGCGGGACTGCCGGTGAGAACTCAAGCTTCCGCTTCGAGTTTCTCGATTTCTTCTTTGAGCATTCTTTGCACTTTGCTCTTCGCTACATAAACCATGGCGACTTGCATTTGGACGGTCGCGGCCACGTCGACTGCCGGAATGCCCTCGAGCGCCACCAGCCGAAACGCCTCCCAAGTGTGCGGCGCAACGCGCAGCCGCACCTGCACCTTGGCCGCTTCCAGCAGCTCATAGTCAAAGGCCTCTTCGAGTTTTTGCAGAAGGTCGTCGCGCGCTTCGACCGAATGCAGCACCTCCCACACATGCTCGTCTCCGCTCGGCCGAGCAATATCGCGGTCGTCGACGAAATCCCTCCAGGCATTATGGGCCACGGTTTTCAACCAGCCGCGAAAGCTGCTTTTGGGGTCGTACGCGAAATAGCGCAGCTTGCGCGCGAGCTTTAGCAGAATGTCTTGCGCCACATCCTGGGCGTCGGCGTCCTGCAGCCGCCATTGCCGGCACCAGCGGTAAATGTGCCGGCCGTAATGTTCGATGAACTCGTCCCAGGCCGCTTCGTTCGAGGGATCATTGCGCAGTCGTGCCAGCAGGGTGGGCGAAGTCGTTGGAAGCCATGCATCCACCATGAACATCGCCCGGTAGTTAAAGGAACGGACTGCCCGCTCATTGTCGTGCGCGCACCCCTTTCAGGCAAGGAGTGTGGCACCGCGCCAAAACACCTGAAACCTGCGTTGTAAAAACTTTTTTCCCCGCGGCGCTAGATCGGGCGTGGAACTGCCGTAGTAGCTCTTAGAACGGTTAACAGATCCGACGGAACCCTGGGAGGAGGCAACACACATGTCACGCAACACTTTCAATCAGTGGGTAGGCAAGCTCATTCGCGGCGGGCAAAAGAAGCAAAAACCGCGCAGCCCGCGGCGCATCGCCCGGCTCGAGCAGCTCGGCGAGCGGATCACGCCTACGGTCAACGCCTTCGCCTTCGGTGGCGTGCTCACCGTCGTGGGAGACAACGCGGATAACACGATCGAGGTGAGCCGAAACGCGGCCGGCAACTTGCTGGTCAACGGCGGCGATGTGAAGATCTTCGGCGCGACGCCCACCGTGGCCAATACGTCGCAGGTCAACATTTTTGGGTTGGGCGGCAACGATCAGCTCTCGCTGAACGAAACCAATGGCGCGCTGCCACGAGCCAATCTGTATGGCGGTAGCGGCAACGACGTGCTCATCGGCGGCTCGGCCGCCGATTTTATCTTTGGCCAGGCCGGCAACGACATGCTGTTGGGAAAAGGCGGCGATGACTTTCTATTCGGCGGCGCAGGCGATGACACGCTGACCGGCGGAGCCGGCGACGACAAAGTGTTTGGCGAGGCCGGCAACGACCGCATGATCTGGAACCCCGGCGACGGCACCGATCTCAACGAAGGCGGCGCGGGAAATGACACCGTCGAAGTCAACGGCGGCAATGGCGCGGAAACATTCACCGTTACCCCAAACGGAACGCGCGTTCGCTTCGACCGGACCTCGCCAGCTCCCTTCTCGATCGACATCGGGACGAGTGAAAACCTGGTGGTGAATATGAACGGCGGTGATGACACGTTCACCGCCAGCAATGGTCTCGCGACTTTGATCTCAATCGCGGTTGATGGCGGCACGGGAAATGACACCATCACCGGCGGTGATGGCAACGACAGACTGATCGGCGGCGACGGCAACGATACCATCAATGGCGGCCGCGGCAACGACACCATCGTGCTCGGGGCTGGCGACGACACGTTCGTCTGGAATCCGGGCGATGGCTCCGACGTCGTCAACGGCCAGGACGGCTACGATACGATGATCTTCAACGGCGCCAGCGGTAACGAAAACGTCGAAATATCGGCCAACGGCAGCCATGTCCGATTTGTCCGCGATGTCGGTGGAGTCACCATGGACTTAAGCGGGCTGGAGCAGATCGATTTCAATGCCCTGGGAGGCGTTGACAATGTCACCGTCGACGACCTGCGCGGCACCGACCTGACGACCCTCAATCTCAACCTGGCCGCCGCGCTGGGCGGAACCGCTGGTGACAACGCGGTGGACACGGTGACCATCAACGGCAGCGACGCTGAAGACGCCATCGCCATCACCGGCACAGCGGGCAACGTTACGGCGGTTGGCCTGGGCGCGGCGATCAACATCACCGGCGCCGAGCCCGCCCTCGATCGGCTCGTCGTCAACGGTCGCGATGGCGACGATGTAGTCGATGCCTCGGGCCTGGACGCTGTGGCGATCCAACTGACGATCAATGGCGGCGCGGGCGACGACGTGCTCATGGGAGGAGCCGGCGCTGACCGGATCAACGGCAACGAGGGAGACGACTTGCTGTTTGGCGGCCCCGGCGTAGACATCCTGGATGGCGGCCCGGGCAGTAATACCCTGTTCCAGGATTAAAGCCATTCGAAGGGCGGCGACTTGCCAAGCTCAGCCCGACAAGCCCTGCGACGAACGTCGTCGCGGGGCTTTGTTCATTTATTGATGCGCGGACGGCCACATCCGCGAAAAAAGTCGGCGACCTTATTGGCAGGTACACATCCACTTTGAACACCGCTCGACCACACTGTGATGAATGCGCTCATGCTACCTGTCGCCCTTGAACGCGCACTCCTCACAAAAATAATTTCGATTGCGCGCTAGATCGACCGCGGAATTCGGGCATGAACTCTAAAATGTCTGCCAAACCCCCGGAAACCCAGGAGTACATGAAATGTCACGCAACACTCTCAATCAATGGGTCACAGCATTCAGTCGCGGCAGCCGGACGACAAGAAAGGGGCGCAGCTTGAGCCGCAAGATAGCTTTCGAGCAACTAGGCAATCGCATCATGCCCACGGTGAGTGCCATGTCGTTTGGTAGCGTGCTCACCGTATATGGTGATAGCGCCGACAACACGATTACGGTAAGTCGAAACGCGGCTGGCACCCTGCTGGTCAATGGCGGAGCCGTGGCGATCACCGGCACGACGCCCACCGTCGCCAACATCTCACAAATCACGATCTTCGGCCAGGCCGGCAACGACACGCTCACGCTCAATGAAACGAACGGGGCGCTTCCGCGCGCCATCATCTTTGGCGGCATCGGCAACGACGTGCTCACCGGCGGCAGCGGCGCCGATATCATGCTCGGCCAGGCCGGCAACGACACGCTACTGGGCAAAGGCGGAGGCGACGTGTTGGTCGGCGGCGCGGACAACGACACGCTGACCGGCGGCACCGGCGACGACAAGGTCTTCGGCCAATCTGGCAATGACCGCATGATTTGGAATCCCGGAGAGGGCAGCGATTTCAACGAGGGTGGCGAGGACAATGACACCGTCGAGGTCAATGGTGGTAACGGCACGGAGACTTTCGCCGTTACGGCAAATGGATCACGGGTTCGCTTCGACCGCACGGCGCCCGCCCCGTTCTCGCTCGACATTGGGACTACCGAGAACCTGGTGCTCAACATGAACGGTGGAGACGATGTCTTCACTGCAGGCAATGGTCTGGCGACCTTGATCCAGATCACAGTCGACGGTGGCACCGGTAACGACAACATCACCGGCGGCGACGGCACTGACCGGCTTCTGGGCGGCGATGGAAACGATACCGTCAAGGGCGGTCGTGGCGATGACACGATCTTCCTCGGGGCGGGCGACGATACGTTCGTTTGGAATCCCGGCGACGGCTCCGACACGGTCGAAGGTCAAGCCGGCACGGATGCCATGACCTTCAATGGCGCGAACATCGCCGAAAGAATCGATGTCTCGGCCAACGGAAGTCGCGTCCGCTTCACGCGAGATGTTGCCAACATCACCATGGACTTAAACGGAGTCGAACAGATCGATTTCAATGCCCTGGGAGGCGCTGACAATATCACCGTCAATGATCTGCGCGGCACGGATGTAAGCGTGGTGAATGTCAATCTGGCCAGCACCATCGGCGGCACAACCGGAGACGGCGCGGCCGATACGGTAATCGTCAATGGCACGGCGGCAGAGGACGCGATCAGCATCAGTGGAAGCGCGGGCGTTACCACGGTGTTTGGTATGGTTCCATTGATTCACATCACGGGCGCAGAGTCCGCGCTCGACCGGCTCGTGGTCAACGGTTTAGGCGCAGACGACGTGATCGAAGCCTCGGCACTGGCGGCCGGCGAGATTCAATTCACGGCCAATGGGGGCACCGGCGACGACGTGTTGATCGGCGGCGGCGGCAACGACACGCTCAACGGCGACGAGGGTGACGACGTGCTATTGGGCGGCCCCGGCGTGGACATCCTGGATGGCGGACCGGGTAACAATGTGCTGCTGCAAGATTAGACGTGCCGCAGCGACATAGATCGGTTGGTTAGCTCGGATCGACAATCCCTGCGGCGAATGCGCCCGATCATTGGCGGCCTGACATGCCGGCGATGCGCGCTTCGCGCGTGGTCACGATCACAGCCGCGCCGACCAGCGAGGCGACCGCCACGAAAGCCATGGCGGCCTGGGGCGAGATCGACCATAGCACGCCGACGGCAAGGCTCGATACGAAATCGCCCAATCCGTTCACCGTGGCCAACACGCCAAATCCCACGCCGCGGGTGTCCGCCGGCAGGATCGTAGCCGCCGTGGCGTTCTCCAGCGTTTCCCACACGCCCATGTAAATGCCGGAGAAGGCGAACGCGACGGCAAACAGCGTCATCGACGAACCTGCTACGCTCAGCGAAATGGCCGGCACGATGGCCAGTGAGTAACCGATCCCCAAAACCCATTTTTTCGAGAAGCGATCGGCAAGGCTGCCGCTGATGTAGCATGACGCGGTGTACACGACGTTGTAGCCGATATAAAAGGCCATGGCCCATTCGGCCGCTTGCGTCGCTCCCAGTTGCGGCGTCCATGCCTGCGTGGCCCACAAGATCAACAACGTGTTGGAAAAATCCCCCAATCCGGCGATGCCAACGCCGATCAGATAATGGCGGAACTCACGAGGTAGATTGCGCACGCTCGACCACAAGCGCAAATGCGGCTGCGGTGCGTGTGGCCGTTCGCGCACTAGAAACAAAATCAACAGTGCTGCGCATATGCCCGGCACGATCGTCAGCAACAAGGTCGATCGCATGCCGATGGCTGCCACCAGCAGAAGCGACAGCGACGGTCCGATGACCGCGCCCAGGCTATCCATGGCGCGCTCGAAGCCAAACGCCCGTCCATAGGTTTCCGGCGTGGTGGCTTCGGTCAACAATACATTGCGCACGGGCGTGCGCGCGCCGCGCCCCAGCCAGCCCACTGCGCGGCCGATCAGGATATGCCACCAGTGGCTCGCAAAGGCAAAGCTGGCCATGGCCGACGCGGTCACGAAGTATCCAGCAACGGCTAGCGGCTTGCGCCGCGGCAAGCGATCGCTGTAGAGGCCTGATCCGAGCTTCGCGAAGCTGGCTGCCGCGTCCGACACTCCCTCGATCAGTCCCAGCGTGGCCGATCCCACGCCCAGGCTCGCCAACAGGGCGGGCATCACCGTGGTCGCCATCTCGTGCCCCACGTCGGAACATAAGCTGGCCAGCCCGATGCCAACGATCGTCGAATTCATCCACCCTGTCTTAGCGGAAACTTCACCATCAATCGCAGTGTCTATCGAACGGTTCATTGGACCGAATAGCGATTCAATCAAAAGCGGTCAAGGACGCGAATTGTGCCTCGTTGTACACGAGGCCGGCTGAAACTTCACCCGGCTGGCGTGTTCTTCGACGCTGCAACCGCGGTAAAAATTTGCCGCCTGATCGCCAAACGCCTATAAAAACTGACGCACGTAAGAGCAGATCACCGGCGTCGAATAAGACGGCTCGCTACGCGCATGGCCGCACCTAAGGAGAACCTCGCGATGACCTCACATCGATTTGCCAAGGTTTGGGCTTCCACATGTTCCCTGCTTGTCGTGATTGCCGCAGCGAGTCTCGCCACAGCCCGCGGCGATGATTGGCCGCAGTGGCGCGGGCCGAATCGCGATGGCATTTCGAAGGAGAGCGGGCTGCTCAAGGAATGGCCCAAGGAGGGTCCCAAGCTCGTCTGGCAGGCGCGCGATATCGGCGACGGCTACTCGACGCCCGCCGTGGTCGGTGACCGGCTGTACCTGATCAGCAACCGCGGGCCGGAAGATGAGCTCGTGCAGGCTTTCGAAACCAAGGACGCCAAGCCCGTGTGGGAAAAACGAATCGGCAAGGTCGGTGCTAACAAAGGTCCGCAATATCCTGGGTCGCGATCGACGCCGACGGTCGAGGGCGACGTGCTGTATGCGCTGGGTTCCGATGGCGACCTGGTGTGCCTGGACACGAAGGCCGGCGAAATCCGCTGGCAGAAGAACTTGCGAGCCGATTTCAAGGGCGAACCCGGCAACTGGGCGTACGCCGAGTCGCCGCTCGTGGATGGCGATGCGGTCGTGGTCACGCCCGGCGGCAACGAAGCCACGCTGGTTCGGCTCAATAAGAAGACAGGCGACGCAATTTGGAAATGCGCCGTCCCGCAGGGAGACCAGGCGGCCTATGCCTCGATCATCGTGGTCGACGTCGGCGGCCACAAGCAGTACGTGCAGTTCCTGCAGAAGGGACTGGTGGGGGTCGACGCGGCGACCGGCAAGTTCCTATGGCGCTACAACCGCACGGCCGAAGGCAGCCCGGCAAACATCCCCACCCCCGTCGCGCACGGCTCCTATATCTATAGCGCCGCGGCGCGCAGCGGCGGCGGGCTGGTCGAGCTCAAGAACTCCTCCGAAGGCACGTCGGCCGAGCAAGTGTACTTCAATGCCAAGATGCCCAGCAGCATCGGCGGCTCCGTTTACCTGGACGGATACCTGTACGGCACCAATACCAGCGGCCTGATGTGCATCGACTTCAAAGCCGGCGAAGCCAAGTGGCAAGATCGTAGCGTCGGCCCGGGATCGGTGTGCTTTGCCGACGGGCGACTGTATGTACACGGCGAAAAAGATGAAGTCGCGCTGGTCGAGGCCGCGCCGAAAGAGTATCGCGAGAAGGGGCGCTTCACCCTGCCCGACCAGCCGGATCGCGGCAAGTCGCAGGCGTGGGCCTATCCGATCATCGCGAACGGTCGGCTTTATATGCGCGATCTGGGCTCGCTGTGGTGCTACGACATTCAAGCGAAGTAGCACAGCCTATGCTGTAAAGAATTGAGCCTGCTGGCGGCGGGCCGCGGCTTGTCGCTAGAGGCGCGCGCCTACGGCTTCTCGACAATCCAAATGTTGCGATACCGCACGGGATTGCCGTGATTCTGCAAATAGATCGGGCCGGGGTCCGGTCCTTCCGGCACCGGCGCGGCGGTCGTGTTCTTGGGCACCTCGACGTCGTTGTGGATCACGACCCCGTTGTGCCGCACGCTCATGCGGGCGTTCTTGGTCTTGTTGCCGTTCTCGTACGTCGCGGCCGTGTAGTCGATGTCATAGGTCTGCCACGCGAGCGGCGGAAAGCACATGTTCACGTCCGGCGCCTTGATACTGTAGATACCACCGCACTCGTTATTCTCGCCTTTCAATCCAAACGAATCGAGCATCTGCACTTCGTAGCGGCCTTGCAGGTAGCAGCCGCTGTTGGCGCGCGCTTGGCCACGAGCCTCGGGCATGAAGGGCAGCAAGAACTCGACGTGCAGTTGGCAACTGCCGAACTTGCGCTTGCTATTCTGACCGGCGATGAGCCATCCCTCGTCGCTCAGCGTGCCAGGATCGAAGTCGTTCGCGGCGCTGCCGCCAAACAGGACGATCGCGCCCTGCGGCGGGGCGGCGCCCAGCGTGGGGCTCTTGCGTTCCAGGCGCGGCAGCTCGGTGAGGGTCTCGTTGCCTTCGCCGATGATGCGGAGCATGCCATTCTTGATTTCGCCATTGGCGTGCACGCCCTTGAACAGCGCGGCTTCGCCACTCATCTCGCCGTCGGCTTCGAGCTTCGCGTTTCCATCCCAGCCATCGCCGGGCAGACCGCCGGGATAAGCGACCGCGTGGAACTTGCCCCCGCCCAGCGCGATGACCTGCACGCCCAACTTGAGCTCATCGCCCCCGCCGGGCGGCTTGATCTGTCCGCTGTATTCTCCCTGCACGCGGTAATCGGGGTCGTCAGCGTTCGAGACCTTCGATTCCGCCCCAAAAATCGCGCGGGCCGACAAGAAAATGCACGCGACGAGGGCGGCGCGCGAGCGTATCCCGGTAAACATATGGATCGATGCTCCGTCTGGATGGATGGCAGGCAGGTGAGCGGGGGGTTGCAGTACCCGTATTGTCGTCTCTGGGACAGGCGCTTCGCAACTGGCGAAATCTGCGAATAATGCAGCCGAGTTGCCCCACGTTAAGGCGTGCAGCCCGGCGCGCGAAAGTGTACGATTGGGTCTCGACCAGGCCTGCTCCAGGTCGCCCTCCGCGCGAATCCGCCAATCACCAGCACCCTCAGCCAACCGGGAGATACTTCGATGACCGTTCGAATTAGGGTCTTGCTGCTGGCCTCGCTTGTCTTCACGGCGCTGGGGTCGCCTCGCGCCTCGGCCGCGATTACTCCGCACGCATTATTTTCCGACAACGCCGTGCTGCAACAAAAAACCAAAGTGCCGGTGTGGGGCACGACCGACTCGGATGAAAAGGTCACGGTCGCGATTGCCGGCCAAGAAGTATCAACCATGCCCAAGGACGGCAAGTGGCGCGTCGATCTAGCGCCGCTCGAGGGCGGCGGCAAATACGTGCTCACGATCAGCCAGGGCAAGGACAAGCTCGAAATCAAGAATGTCCTGGTGGGTGAAGTCTGGATTTGCGGCGGGCAATCGAACATGCAGTGGCCGCTGCAGCAAACCGAAGGCGCCAGCGAGGCCATCGCCACCAGCGGCAACGAAAAGCTGCGCCTGCTGACCGTGCCGCGCAAGGGCTCCGACAAAGTCGAATCCAACATTCAAGCCACCTGGCAAGAGGCCGGCCCACTAACCACGCCCGAGTTCACGGCCGTCGGCTATTACTTCGGCCGCGAACTGCAAAAGAAACTCGCCCTGCCAATCGGGCTCATTTCGTCCAACGTGGGCGGAACCGCCGCCGAGCAGTGGATGAGCAAGGAAGCCATTGAGTCCAATCCCGATCTCAAGGACATGTCCAAGCCGCAAGGCGCCAGCATGCTCTACAACGCGATGATCGCGCCCTTGGCGCCCTATGCCATTCAAGGCGTGATCTGGTATCAGGGCGAATCGAACGCCGGCCGCGCGTACCAGTATCGCAAGCTGCTGCCGGCCATGATTCAGAATTGGCGCGAGACCTTCAATCAAGGCGAGTTTCCCTTCTTGATCGTGCAGATTGCTCCCTACGAAGCCATCGTGCGCGAGCCCTCCGACAGCATCTGGGCCGAAATCCGCGATGCGCAGTTTCATATCAGCCACAGCGTGCCACGCACGGCGCTGATCGTGACCACGGACGTGGGAGATGAGAAAGACATTCATCCACGCCGCAAGGAACCGGTCGGCCGACGCCTGGCCGCCGCCGCCCAAGCACTCGCCTATGGCTCGAAGGTAGAATATGCCGGACCCGAGTACGACAGCATGTCCATCGAAGGCGACAAAATTCGCATCCGCTTCAAGCACACGGGCTCGGGCCTGGTCGCCAAAGGGGGTCCACTAACGGGGTTCACGATCGCGGGTGACGACAAGAAATTCCACCTCGCCAACGCGAACGTCTCCGGCGATACGGTGGTGGTCTCCAGCGACATGGTTGCCAAGCCTGTCGCGGTGCGCTATGGCTGGGCGGCGTATCCGGTCGTGAATCTGTGGAACAAAGAAGACCTGCCGGCATCGCCGTTCCGAACGGATAACTATCCGATCACGACGCAAGATAAGAAGTAGCGGTCCGCCGATCGCTCTCCAGGAGCCGGGCTCGCGATCTAGCGAAATTGCGACCACAGATCGCCGAGGTCCTTGCGGACTGCCGCTAACTCCTGGCGCAATACGTCGATTTCGGCGCGCAGCTCGCGTATTTCTTCGTTTGAGCCGCCAACCGACACGTCGCTGCGCGCTGCCGCTCGCGCGCCGGCCGGCACCACGGCGCTAGCAGGCGAAGCAGCCGATTCGGCGGGCTCTCGATCGAGTTCGCGCCCAGAACTCGCCACGGTCGAGTATTCAGCGCGCACTTTCTCAAGCTCGCGTGGTTCGTAGAGCGCGTGAGTCACCGCGTGCCCACGACCGGCCGGAGTCAGTGAGACGACGAGTTTTTTGGCCTGCAGCGAATTCAAGACGGCCCGCAGCGTGTCGAGATCGGGGATCGGATCCATTCGGGCCGCCCTCGCCCGCAACTCACCTTCGGTTTGCGCGCCGCGCAGCAGCAGCTCGGCCATCACGGCCAGCTCGAGTTTCTCGACGCCCAGCCACTCATACGAATAATGTCGGAACTTGGCGACGCGGCCGCCCCCCTGCACTTCTCCGACGGCACCCAGCCCGCGCAGCCGCTCGAGCGATTCTTCGATGTCCTCGATCTCCACCTGCATCAGCGGATCGCGATTGTTCTTCTGGTTGCACCCCGAGCGAAGCGCATTGAGCGTCATGGGGTACGCGTCGGGCGTTGTTTTTGCCTTTTCGATCAACACGCCGACGACGCGACGGTCGATGGCCCGCAGCGGCGTCCATCGCGGCGGGGCGTTGGCATCCAGTTTCGGCGCGATGTCACTCATTCAACAAGCCTCCATGTCGCGATTGCCTGTCGGCGCAATCTATTGCGCATGCCCGTGACACACAAGCAGTGGCTAAGGCCAGCCACGGCGGACGAGCAAAGCATTTTCGACGCTTGCTAGCCGGCGCGAGCGCGGATTTGGTAGAAATGCTTGTCATCGACCACGGCCGCATTCACCACCCATTCGCTCACACCGATGAATCGACATGACTGAGCTTGCTCACAAGCCGCGCATCTTGATGTTCGTGGATGACGTGTATGAGGACCTCGAGCTGTGGTATCCCAAGCTGCGCTTGACGGAAGCCGGCGCACGCGTGACGGTGGCCGGGCCGGCTGAGGGGAAGCGCTATGAAGGGAAGCACGGCTATCCCTGCCGCGCGGATGCGGCCATTCTCGATATGCGCGCGGCGGACTTCGCCGGCGTCGTGATTCCCGGCGGCTTCATGCCCGACAAGCTGCGGCGCGACCCGGCCGTGTTGCAACTGGTGCGCGAGTTCGCCGAAAGTGGCAAACTGGTGGCGGCCATTTGCCACGGCGGATGGATCGCCATTTCGGCCGGCGTGTATCGCGGCGTGCGCGTAACGGGCTCGCCCGGCATCAAAGACGACCTGGTGAACGCAGGCGCCCTGTGGCAAGACGCGGCGGTGGTGGTCGACCGCAACTTCGTCTCCAGCCGCAAGCCGGATGACTTGCCAGACTTTTGCCGGGCTATCCTGGGAGTGCTGGCCGGATAGAATCCAGCCTTTGGCGTTCCCCCTCTCCTTGTGCCCAGAGCCCGCACGCGAAGTGAACACGCTCGACATCAGGACCAGCCCGCCATGAACTGGGAGCTGTTGACCAATGTGCTCGGCAGCCTGGTGGTGCCGCTGCTGGTGCTGGCAAACGCCTTCTTTGTCGCGGCGGAGTTTGCGCTGGTTTCCGTGCGCCGCTCGCGCGTCGCAGAGATGGTGAACAACCGCCGCGCGGGGGCGGCCGCCGTCAAGCACGTGGTCGAGCATCTGGACGACGCGATTGCCGCGACGCAGTTGGGCATCACCCTGGCCAGCCTGGCGCTGGGCTGGGTTGGCGAGCCGGCCATCGCCCAGCTGCTCGATCCGCTGTTCGAAGCGCTGCCGCCGTTGGGCAGTTGGGTCGCGACACACACCGTGTCGAGCGTCATCGCATTTGCGCTCATCACGTTCCTGCACGTCATCCTGGGGGAGCTGGCGCCTAAGGCCATTGCCCTGCAACAAGCCGACGTCGTCAGCTTGTGGGTCGCGCAGCCGCTGTTGTGGTTTTCGGCCGTGATGCGGCCTTTCATCACCGTGATGAATGGTTTGGGCAACATGGTCGTGCGGCTACTCGGCTTCAAGGCCATTAGCGGCAGCCAAATGGTGCACTCGGTTGACGAGCTCAACTTGATCATCGAAGAGACTAGGCGCGCCGGCGTGCTGCCGCGCGACCAGGCCGAGTACGTACACAACGTGTTCCGTCTGCCCGCCAAAAAAGTAAGCGATTGCCTCGTTCCGCGAGAACGAATGGCGGCCCTGGAACTGCATGCGCCCGAGGAGCGCATCCTGGAGCAAGCTCGCGACGGCGCCCACACGCGGATGCCGGTCTATGACGGCGATCTCGACAACATCGTGGGCATCGTGAACACCAAGGACTTGTTTCATTTGTTCAGCTTGCGTGGAATGGTCGTGCTCGATGATGCCCTGTACCCGCCGATTTTTGTGGATCCCGAACGGCCTATTTCGGAAGTGCTGCGGCAATTTCGGCGGCAGCGCCGGCCAATGGCGGTGGTGCGCGACCGGACCGGCAAGACGCTGGGGCTGATCACGCTCGAGGACATCGTCGAAGAAATCGTGGGCGAAATCGAAGACGAGCACGATCCGCCGCCCCGCTAGCCGGCCCTTCGGCTGCGGATGCCCGTTGCTTAGTCACCCGCTGCGCGCGCCCTAAGCAGGCGAGTGCGGTCGCTAGCGCGCGAAAGAATTCTTTCGATCGCACTTAAGCCCATGGCGTGTAGGGTTCTGTCGCGCGCGCCGAGCATGCCGCGCCACCGGCCGCAAGTGGGTGCGGCACCAGCCTTGCTAAACGACCTGCCGCCGAATTTTGGCGAACTGCTTGCACCAAGGCGGAATTCAAAACGATCAAACCGGATGCAAGCGCGCCGGCTACGAAGACTCGCTAGGGAACAGTTGGATATCCGAGGTTCGCGGATTGGCGAAGCTCTGGATGATGGTTGGTTGGCTACTCCTGGTTGGCCTCGACTCGATCGCTCCGGCGGTCGAGTCGAGTCGCCAGGCGGCCAACAAGCGAGCCGGCCGGATTCTCTCATCGATCCACTGGCGCTAAGGTTCACTCACGTAGGAACTCTGGCTTCCGCCTAGCCAGAGGGACGCCCTATGGCTTGGGTGGGCCGCTTGTCGGCCCGCCCAGGCCGGGGTTTCCCTATTGCGCCGCGCCTCGCAGACTTGCGATCGGCCTCTTTCGGCCTAACTCGACGGCACCGTCAACGGCCGGCCATTGTCGTTGGGACCAATCCGCAAGATGAACGGAACCGCGCGCTTCGCCCAATCGTCCGCGTCCGGGTAAGAACCGGCGCCCTCGCCAAACGTGCTGCGCAACATTTCGGTGTCGATGATGCCCGGATTGAGCGACACGACGGCCATGCCCTGGGGCACCTCTTCGGCCATGGCTTGCGAGAGCCCTTCGATGGCCCACTTGGTCGCGCAATACGGAGCGACTTCGGCCGAGACCGACCGTCCCCAGCCGGAGCTGAAGTTGACGATCACGCCGCTCGCGCGCTCGATCATCGACGGAGCGAAGTGGCGGATGACGTGGAACGTGCCTTTGATGTTGACATCGACGAGATCGGAAAACTCCGTCGCTTCGACCTGCCACAGTGGCGCGTTGCGGTTGATGAGAGCCGCGTTGTTGATGACGAGATCGACACCGCCAAGTTCGTTGAGCGCGGCATCGGCCCAGCGGCGCACCTGCGCTTCTTCCGCCACGTCCACTTGCTCGAAGTGATGGGGAGCGCCAAATCGCTCGCGCAAGGCGGCCAGACTGGCAACGCTGCGGGCGCAACCCCACACGGTGTGCCCCCCTGCGATAAGCGCCTCGGCCATGGCGAGTCCCAAGCCGCGGCTGACACCGGTGAGGATGATGCGTTTGCGATCCGTTTTGGCCATGTTCTAGGCGTGGCTCGTGCGGCGACAAAACCGTTCAAACGTGTTGACCAAATCTTAGCCCGTCACGGCGGCAGCCGGTAGGATGGCCAGCGGATAATAAGTCGACTCTCAGACAGGCTCGCTACGTGGACATCCTCCTCGCGATTGCGCTCGCACTCTCGGCTTGCTTCGCGTGGGTTCTGCAAGCGCTCGGGCTGCCTGGCAATTGGCTGATCGTGGCAAGTGTCGCCGCCTATGCGCTGTGGTGGCCAGTCGAAGGACGCCTGGCGATCGGTTGGAACACCGTCATCGCGCTTACGGTGCTCGCGATCGTGGGCGAGCTGGCCGAGCTGGCGGCCGGCGCGGCGGGCGTTGCCAAAGCCGGAGGCAGCCGGCGCGGCGCCGTGCTGGCCATCATCGGATCGATCATCGGCAGCATGCTGGGCGTGTGCGTGGGAATTCCGATTCCCATCGTAGGCTCGCTCGTGGCCGCCGTGGCCTTCGGCGCGATCGGCGCGCTCGTCGGCGCCATCGTTGGCGAACAATGGAAGGGGCGCGACATCGACAGCAGCTTCGAAATCGGCAAAGCGGCCTTTGTCGGTCGCGTGCTGGGCACCGTGGCCAAGCTGGCCGTGTGCTCGATCATGGCGATCGTCACGCTCGCGGCGCTCGTGCTCGATTGAGCATCGGCAAGATCTTCCCTGCGCTTCGTCCGCTCAATCGTCAACCAGCACCGTGTCCTCGTGCTCGTAGCCGGGCGCGCAACAGCACAAGAAGACAAGCGGTTCCGCGCCAATGTTGACGATCTGATGCATCTCGCCCGGCGGAATAGCAACCGCGTCGCCAGGCGCCACCTCCGCTGTCTGCGCGCCAATCGTCATCCGCCCCCTGCCGCGCAGAATGTAATAAATCTCTTCCGCGCGTGGATGGTAGTGCCGCGTCGTGCTTGCGCCAGGCGCCACTCGGGCTTCAGCCAGGCTTTGGTTTCGAATGCCGCTGTTGCGGTGGGCCAGCAGCTCGCGAATTTCCGACCCGTCCTTCGTGGCAAAGCTTGGTACGCGATCCAGGTTCGTGATGTCCACTTGAAGGGCCTCCAAATCATTGGCACTCCCAAGTAAGGGGGCCAGCATTTCTCATGAGGTATGTAGGGCCACGATGGCCGGCGGGTAAGCCCGAATTTGCCAGCCCTCGGGGTCTGGCAAACGGCTCATGTCGAACCGTTCGTCAGCTTCGACGACAAAGGTGCTAGCTGGGGGGGCACTCTCGAAAAGCCGGTTCAGCAGAGCCAACAGTTCGGCCTCCCGTTCCGTATAGAACACATATGGGGGCGAGCAAAACACCAGCCACGGCCGATCCACGGGCGGAAGCTGCCGCTGGGACCAAATGAACGCGTTGCCCGGGTAGACCTCGGCCCGGCCGGCCATGCCGAGCATGTCAACGTTTTGCCGGATGATGTCGGCGGTGGGAAAATGCTGTTCGACGAGCGTCGCTGTCTCCGCCCCACGACTCAGGGCTTCGAGCCCCAGCGCTCCCGTGCCCGCGAAGAGGTCGATGGCATGGGCGGCCACGACCCTGGGTCCGATGAGATTGAACACCGCCTCGCGAACGCGCTCCTTCATGGGGCGAGTCCGCTCGTCACCGCTATAGAGCAACTTCCGCCCACGCATCGTTCCGCCCACGATCCGCAGGTCACCGCGTTCCTCGTCCATGGCACGGGGGGCGGGCTTGGGTCGTTTGGTGTTCCGCGGCATTGCTGGCTTCTTTAGGAAAACGAAAACAGCGGATCGTACGATGTTAAATGCGGCCCCGCTGACAAGCAGCGGTCTTCCCGATTTGTCCAAACTACCGCTTGCGGCAGGCAGGCTCAGTTATGTTAAGCTTACCGCATCCGGCTGATCCCCTCGACTTTCAAGGTCTTGAGATCCTCACATGAGTTTGCGAGTTGCGCTAGTTTTCTTGCTCCTGGTCGCCACGTTGGGTGCCGCATCGGGCGCCGACAACGCCGACAAGGCGAAGTCAGCCGTCGACAATGCGCCTAAATCGAAGTCCGCCGGTAACACGTCGAAGGCCACCTCGACCGCGGCTACCCCGGGCAAGGCGGCCGTGAACGGGAACAAGACGGCTGCTACGGCCACCAAGGGCGCCTCGGCCCAGTTCACTAAAATGTTCGGCGAATGGAAGCAGATCAATAACAAGCTGTTCCAACTACGCAACCGCTACCAAAACGACCCCTCGGCCGATAAGGCCACGCTCGAAAACGAGTTCAACGATCTTTCGAAAAAGGCCACCGACATGATCGAGCCCCTCACCGGGATCGCTCGAGAAAGCTACCTGGCCGCGCCCAACGAGAATCCCGAGCTCAACGACTTTTTGGTCCAGGCGCTCACCTTTTTTGTCGTGCGCGATGAATACGAAAAGGCAGCCGAGTGGGCCAAGATGCTGCTCGACAACAATCTCGAGCACAAAGATTTGAACGTCCTGGCGGGCATGGCGTTCTTCGCCACCAGCGATTTCGCCAACGCCAAGAAATATCTACAAGCCGCCAAAGATGCCGGCGCGATTACCGCCAATGGAGAGCGCTATCTCCGCTTGACCGAAAAATATCAACCGATGTGGGCCAAAGAAACCGCCATTCGGGCCAAGGAGGATAAGGCCGGTGATCTGCCCAAAGTGAAGCTCACGACCAGCAAGGGGGACATCGTCGTCGAGCTTTTCGAGAACCAAGCCCCCATCGCCACGGCCAACTTCATCACCCTCGTTGAGAAAAAGTTCTACGACGGGCTGAAGTTTCATCGCGTGCTGCCAGGCTTCATGGCTCAGACCGGCGATCCCAACGGCGATGGCAGCGGTGGGCCGGGCTACACCATTCCCGACGAGTGCCGGCAAGAGAACCACCGCAACCATTTCCGCGGCAGCTTGAGCATGGCCAAGGGATCGGACCCGGATAGCGGCGGCTCGCAGTTCTTTTTGACCTTCGTGCCCACCAGCCACCTCGACGGCAAGCACACCGTCTTTGGCCGCGTGGTCGAAGGCCTGGATGTTTTGGCCAAGCTGCAGCGCATCGAGCCGGGTGCGCCGGGCACTCCCGATAAGATCGAAAAGGCGGTCGTCCTTTCGAAGCGCAGCCACAAGTACGAAGTGCTCGGAAAACGCTTCGACAAGAAGCCGTAGCCGCCGCACTGCCGGCCCTCCGCGACTGGCCTCCGTCCGCTAGCGACCCCCGCCGGCGACGCCCCTTTTTGCCATTTCGGGCGGGGTTTCGGCCCACCCATCTTTCTTCGGGGCTGCATTAAAATTGCTTGACGCCGCGGGGGCGGCCCGGTATTTTAACATGTTCGATTCAAATCTTGCGCAAGAACTGTATTCGAATTTCTCATCCGGCGCCCGGCGGCCATGCAACTCAAATCCCTCAAAGTATTCTGCGACGTGGTGGGCTGGAAGAGCTTTTCGCGCGCAGCCGATGAAAACGGTATTTCCCAGTCCGGCGCCAGCCAGGTGGTCCACCAGCTCGAGCGGCGGCTGGGGGTCAAACTGATCGACCCTTCCAAGCGCCCCTTCGTGCTCACGCCCGAGGGGGAAGCCTATTACGAAGGCTGCCGCAAACTGGTGCAGCGCTACGACGCGCTGGAAGACCAGGTCCGCACCCTGCATGAGGAGGTTTCTGGCCGCGTGCGCGTGGTCTCGATCTATTCGGTCGGGCTGCACCACATGAGCCGTTATCTGCAGGAGTTTCTCAGCCAATATCCGAAGGCCAACGTGCGGCTCGAGTACCAGCATCCGCACCGCGTGTATGAGGCTGTCGAGAAGGACCAGGCCGACTTGGGATTGGTGAGCTATCCTCGCTCTTCGCGCACGATTGAAGCCATCGGCTGGCGCGAAGAGCCCATGGTGCTGGTCTGTGCGCCGGGCCATCGGCTGGCCAGCTTCAGCCGTGTTGACTTCGAAGACCTGCGCGGCGAACGCGTGATCGGGTTCGACAGCGAGCTCACGATCCGGCGCGAGATCGATCGCGTGCTGCAGCTCCATCAGGCCGAAGTCAACGTCACCATGGAATTCGACAATATCGAGACGATCAAGCGCGCGATCGAGATCGATGCCGGCGTGGCGCTGCTGCCCGAACCGACCGTGCTCGGTGAAGTGCAGGCGAAGACGCTCGTCGCGGTGCCTCTGGCCACGGACGAGCTGGTGCGGCCGCTGGGCATCATCCACCGCCGCGGCAAAGACCTGAGCAGCACCACGCGGCGCTTCATCGAACTTTTGCAAAACCACAGCGCCCCGCTCGACAAGCACGATGCGCGCACGAGCGGCGCGGCTGCCCCGCGCGAGTGCGAACCCAGCAACGGGCGCGGCGTGTCCAATGGCCGCGCCAACGGGCACGCACACGCTGACGGTGATCGCGGTGGTGAAAAAGACTCCAAGCGCCCCACTCGGGTGACCGCGAAATGAGCCAAGCCGAGGGACAGGCCATGCGGCCCATCAAGAAAAACAGTGGACTACCGGCCAGGCAGGGACTGTACGATCCCGCGCTCGAGCACGATGCCTGCGGCGTGGGCTTCGTCGTCAACATCCGAGGCGAAAAAAGCCATCAGATCGTGCGTTCGGGGCTCGAAATCCTCGTCAATCTGACGCATCGCGGCGCATGCGGTTGCGACCCGCTGACGGGCGACGGGGCCGGCATTCTCACGCAAATTCCACACGACTTTTTCGCGGCCAAGGCAGCCGAGTGCGGATTCGCCCTGCCGCCGCCGGGCCAGTATGGCATCGGCACCTTGTTTCTGCCACGCGATGAGGCCGAGTGCCGGCATTGCCTGGAACGCTTCGAAGCCATCGTGGCTGAAGAAGGGCAGAAATTTCTCGGCTGGCGCGACGTGCCCATCGACAACACCGTGCTGGGGCAAACGGCGCGGGATGTCGAGCCTGTTATTCGCCAGATGTTCGTCGCGCGCGGCGCGGACACGCCGTCCGACATGCTGGAATGGAAGCTGTATGTCATCCGCAAGCGGCACGCCCACGAGATCGCCGACTCCCCGCTAGCCCAGAAGCAGTATTGTTATGTGCCCAGCTTGTCCTCGCGCGTGATCATCTACAAAGGGCTGTTGCTGGCCGATCAGGTCGAGCGCTTTTACGCCGATCTGGCCGACGAGCGTTTTGTCTCGGCGTTGGCGCTCGTGCATCAACGATACAGCACGAACACGTTTCCCACCTGGGACCTCGCGCATCCGTTCCGATATCTCGCGCATAACGGCGAGATCAACACCCTGCGCGGTAACGTCAACTGGATGCACGCCCGCGAGAGCATGTTTGCAAGCGAAAAGTATGGTGCCGATCTCAAGAAGATTTGCCCCGTGTGCATTCCCGGCGCCAGCGACTCGGCGGTGTTTGACAACGCGCTCGAGTTGCTCGTGCTGACCGGCCGATCGTTGCCCGAAGCCATGTCGATGCTGATTCCAGAGCCGTGGCAAAACCACGAGAGCATGGACGATGACTTGAAGGCCTATTACGAGTACCAGTCGTGCTTGCTCGAGCCGTGGGATGGGCCGGCCTCGATGGCGTTCACTGACGGGACCTTGATCGGCGCGGTGCTCGATCGAAACGGTTTGCGCCCCAGCCGCTATTGGGTCACCAAGGGCGGACTGGTGGTGATGGCCTCCGAAGCCGGTGTGCTCAAGATTCCGCCCGAGGAGGTGGACTCCAAGGGCCGTTTGCGTCCGGGCCGCATGTTTCTGGTCGATACCGCGCGAGGCCGCATCATTGCCGACTCGGATATCAAGCGCCGCCTCGCTTCGCGCCGACCGTATCGTCAGTGGCTGAGTGACAACCTGGTGCGGCTGGAATCCCTGCCGGACCCCGTTTCGTCCAATGGCCACGAGGAAGAGCCGCTGTTGAAGATGCAGCGCACGTTTGGCTACACGCTCGAGGACTTGCGAATCCTGATCTCCCCCATGGCCACCGACGGGCAGGAAGCGGTGGGCTCGATGGGCAACGACGCCCCGCTGGCGGTGCTCTCGGATCGCCCACAGCTCTTATACAACTACTTCAAGCAGCTCTTTGCGCAGGTGACGAATCCACCGATTGACCCGATACGCGAAGCGTTGGTCATGTCGTTGG
>DATJEN010000252.1:0-12849 GCA_035496575.1 Pirellulales bacterium | reverse complement strand
TCGACCGATCTGCGCAGCATGACGCAAGGGCAAGGCACCTTCACGATGGAATTTGCCAAGTACCGCCGCGTGCCGTCCAATATCCAGGAAGAGATCATCGCCGAGAAAAAGAAGAAGCAACTGGTAGGAGCGAAGTAAGATCGGACGCCAATAGATAGTGAATTGCAAAAGCTCCCGGCTCGCCGGGGGCTTTTTTGTTGCGCCCTAACCCCTAACACCCAATCCCTAACCCCTTACCAAATTCCACACGGCTGCCACGATCAGGGTGGCGACGGCGATCACGGCGGCAAATAGCCCGATCAGCGCCACGATCATCCCGCCCACAAAAATCCAGTCGCTGGCCTTGGCTCGAGGCGTTTCATAAGGCGCCGCCGCCAGCCGCTCTCGCAGCAGAGCCGCATTCTTCTGGTTGGACTTCCACCACACGTCGAAAATGTCGCCCACCAGCGGCAATGAGCCGCCCACCATGTCGATCGCCACGTTCAACCCCATCCGCGCAAGCGTGATGCGGGGCAGGCCCGTGCGGCTGGCCAGAAGCAACAAGTAGAGCGACACGAGCGTCGTGGCCAAGTCGCCGATGCCGGGGATCAGGCCCACCAGGGCATCGAATCCGAACCGCCAGCCCAGGCCGGGCACTTCGAATGCCGTGTCCATCAGGCGGCTGATCTTCTCCACGAAAGCCTGGATTTCCGCGGTATTGGGAGCCGCCTGGCCGCGGGCCCAATGGCGCGTTGAGCCCCGCCGGACTATCCCGCCGCTCGATTCGGAAAACGCCCGCTCCACCATGGTGTCTCTCCTTGCTTGCTGCACGCTCGGCTCGCCACTCCCGCCGTCCATGCGAATTGTATGCGCAAGCTGTCGAGCGGAGGCGGCACTGTTCCTACGAGGTATGATGTTTGCTGGCCGAGTGACGAAACTTACGCGCGAGCAATCCTGCCGCCGCGCGCGACAAAACCCCACTGGCGAGAACTGCGATGGACTGGGAAGAAGGACGTGAAAGTGAAAACGTCGAGGATCGCCGCGGCATGCCTGGTGGTCCCATCATGATGACCGGCGGCATCGGAACGCTGATCGTGATCGTGTTGGCGCTCGTATTCGGCATCGACCCGCAGGCCCTGCTCGGCCCACCGGGCGGAATGCAGCCGCCGGGCGCTCAACAGCCGGGCGCTGGTCAGGCCGGCCCGGGTCCCGCGGGAGCGGAGGACGAGCTCAAGCATTTCGTGCGGCGCATCCTGGCCGACACCGAGGACGTGTGGCGAGCCCAGTTCCGCCAGATGGACAAGCAATACCGCGACCCGCACCTGGTGCTGTTTTCAGGGCAGGTCGATTCGGCGTGTGGGTTCGCCTCGGCGGCGGTGGGGCCGTTCTATTGTCCGCCAGACGAGCGCGTGTATTTGGACCTGAGCTTCTTCGAGCAGATGCGGCAACAGTTTCATGTCAACGGTGACTTCGCGGATGCGTATGTCATTGCGCATGAAGTCGGCCACCACGTACAAAACCTGTTGGGCATTTCCGAACAGGTGAGCCGCGCGCGGAACCGGGTCAGCGAGCGCGAGTATAACCAGCTATCGGTGCGGCTCGAGCTGCAGGCCGATTTCCTGGCCGGCATGTGGGCTCATCACGCCCAAATGATGAGGCACTATTTGAACGAGCAGGATATCGAGACGGCCATCCGCGCCGCGACCGCCATCGGCGACGATCGGCTGCAGAAACAGTCTCGTGGCTATGTCGTGCCCGACTCGTTCACGCATGGCACCTCGGCCCAGCGGGTGCGCTGGTTCACGCGCGGGCTCAAGTCGGGCAACCTGGCCGACGGCGACACGTTCAATACGGATGACCTGTGAGGCAGAGCGTTTACTTGTTCGCCGCCAGCGTCGCGCGGATTTCCGCCAGTTGTTGGGCAATCTGATCGAGGCGCGTGGTCAGCTCTGCTTGCCTCGTTTCACCAATGCTGGGTTCCTTGCCCACGAACGTCATCGATCCGCTGGGCTCGAGCACAGCCTTGTCGACCACCGACAAGCGCGGAAAGCCCTGCTTGTGCGCCGCGGATTCGAGCTCGGCCTTGGTGATCAGCTCGGCTCCCATGTTGGCCCGCAGCATTTTGCCGTTCTGCACCAGCACGGTTTCGCGCCCTTCGATAAGGCGGTCGAACCTGGGGTGGTGGAACAGAAAGCGGACGACCACATAGTTGAGCACCAAAAGCGTCGTCGCGCCGATCAGGCCGCCAGTTAGCGAATTGTCCGGGCCAATGATCGCGTTCTGGACGGTGTTCGAGAGCGTCAGCAGCACGATCAAGTCCATCGCGTTGAGCTGCGCCAGCTCGCGCTTTCCGGCCAACCGCAGCCCGACCAACAAGAACAGATACACCACAAGCGGGCGGAACATCTTTTCCAGCACAGAGATTTCGGGCCACCACATTTCAAGCGACATCGGCTATGCCTCGGAGGTTTCGGGGTTGGCTTCGATGATTTCGCGCGGAGAAACGGCACGGTGCTCGCGCGCGGATTGGTAGCAAGCTTCGACAATCGCCATCGTGTTCAAATTGTCGCGACCCGAGAGACTGAGCGCGCCGCCGGTCTGCACCGCCACGAGCAACTCCGTCATGGGGCCGGCAAATGCGTCGGGAAACCACGTCTCTCTCCAGCGCGGTGACATCCACTCTCGTCCGCGCCGCACCGAAGTAAAGTCGATCGTACTCGCGACGAGCTTGGGCCACTCGGGCCAGCCAATCGTGCCGCGCGCCAGGCCCTCGGTGCCTTCCAAGCGCCAGCGGATCCCGACATCTTGCGCCCCTTGCTCGGGTCCGGCCCACACGTCATCCCAGCCGGACGCGCGCATGCCACCGGGATAGTCAAGGATGTAAAGCGCGATGCCGTCTTCGTGGGCGAATGACCGCCCGGTGCGTGGGTCGGGCCCCACGCTGGCGTAAACCCGCTCAGGCTCGCCAAACCAGAATCGGAACGTATCCAGGTGATGAATGCTCATGATGCGCAAGGTCAGCCAGCCCAGCCGCTGCTGCCAGGGGGCCCAGTGCGGCACGGCGCGCATCTCGATGGTCGCTAGCACCGGGGTGCCTAGCTCGCCTGTCGTGAGCAGCTTGCGGCAGGCGCGCACCGACTGGTCATATCGCATGTTTTGGTTGACCGCGAGCACGACGCCGGCGTTCTCGCACATCCGCACGATATCGGCGGCATCGCGGTAGCTGACGCCAAGCGGCTTTTGCGCCAAGATACCGCGGATGTGGCCGGCCCGGCGAACCGCCTGTTCGATGATGCCGCGCTGGGCATCCGGCGGCACGGCAATGTCGACGATCGCGATTTCGGGATCCTCGAGCAGTTGCTCATAGGCTTCATAGACCTTGGGAATCTGATACCGGCCCGCGACTTCGAGGGCGCGCTCGGGGCGACGAGATGAGATCGCCAATGGATTGAAGCCAGCGGCTCGATAGGCGGCCAGATGGCATTCGGCCATGATGAAGCCGGCCCCGATGCAGCCGATCGCCATACGCCGGTCGGAAACCGCCGCCGGGGGATCGAGTAGCCAGTTGGGTTTGTCTTGAGGCGGCATGCTGCGCTCGATTCTGGGCCACCAAGCCTATCCAAAACTGCTAGCAAGGTGACAACAACCGCCGCTGATAGCAACCCGAACGGCCATTTGGCCCTCCGGCCCCACCACTGGCCCCGCGAAGCCTTTTGCCCGGCAAATATCGGCCTGTCGGGCTACGTCAACTTTACCGCCGTAGAACGTGTAGCTGGCTGGCCAAAACTGCGCGTCGCGGGACCAAGGAAACCTGGGAAGACTCCTCCGCGGGTACCGGTTGTGCCACGACCAGGGTTCCTTTTGGAGCGTAGCGTTTGTTCCGTCGATGACTGTTGTGCGGGCACGAGAGAAGTACGAACCAGAATGCCGCCCACAGACTGGTTCACCAGGCAAGTAACTGCTGACAGGCGAGCTTAGCCGTTTCTAGGCCGGCGAGCGGTGCCGAGTCAGCGCCCATCTCTACTACCTTTCGGTGCCGAGCACGTCTCCAATCCTTTGCAGAATCCCGCCGGTTGATATTCCCACCCGTTCGCCGAGCCTGGTTCCCCACCAGGCTCGGCTTTTTTATTGCGCTCGCGAGTCGGCGTTCTCAGCGCCTGGCGAGGCCGATAGCGCGCCGATTTTAGGCTCGAGATTTCGCGCGCTTTCGAAGCGACCTTGAGCAGCTTGGGGGCGGCGTTTCGTGCCGCGGCGGAGCAGCGATTTTCGCGACCAAAATAGCGGGAGAATTCACTCGCTAAATCTGCCATTTCGGGCGCGGCAAGACCTCGCGGAAGGCCGCAAAACGGGGTACAATTTGGCTTCCTTCTGACGGCCTTTCGCCGGCCATTTTTTCGCTCGGACGGACCCGCCGTGGTTGACCGTATTGTCACGATTCCATTGGTTGATCCCACGGCCCACAACGGCGGCGGCGCGGCTCGCAAACTCGCCTCCGATTCGTTCCTCGCCGGCCCAGAAAACAAGTTGGCCATCCAGGTTTTTCGCGCCTGCTTAGACCGGCAGTGGGGCGAGTATAGCCCGGTGTCGCTCTATGGTCCGGCCGGCTGCGGCAAGTCGCACCTGGCGCGCGGACTGGCAGAGTTCTGGGGGCGGCATTTTCCCACGGCCAAAATTGTGTGCCATTCGGCGGGTGAATTCGGACAGGCGTACACCGCGGCGCTGCGTTCCGATCGCCTTTCGCGCTGGCGGCGCCAGATGAGCGATGCCGACCTGTTCGTGCTTGAAGACATTGTTTCGTTGGGCGGCAAATCCTCCGTCCAGCAAGAGCTGCGACACCTGCTCGACACGCTGGCAGAACGCGGCTCGCTAGTGATCGTGACCGGCCGCACGCTTCCCATGGTCACGCGTGTCTTAGCGCCCAGCTTGCGCAGCCGCTTGTCGGCGGGGCTGGCCGTGCCGCTGGCTTTGCCTGCCCGCTCCACGCGCCGCAACCTGGTGGAGCGATTCGCGGAGGTTCGCGGCCTGGCGCTGGGTGAGCGCACCGCCCAGCATCTGGCCGATGGGTTGAGCTTGAATGTGCCTGAGCTGCTGGCTGCCGTGGCGGCTCTGGAAGCGGCCAGCCGCGCGAGCGGGCGACGAATCGATACCGAGTTCGTGAAGGAATTCCTGGCCAGCCGCGGCGGAGCGCGCCAGCCAAAAGTACGCGATATCGCGGCGGTCACGGCCAAATATTTCGGCTTGAAAGTCGCCGACCTGAAAAGCCCCCTGCGCAAGCAGCCACTTGTCACCGCCCGCAGCATGGCCATGTATTTGGCCCGGCAGTTGACCTCCAGCAGCTTGGACCAGGTGGGCGCCTATTTTGGAAACCGCGACCACACCACCGTGCTGCACGCTTGTCGGCGCACGGCCGAGCTCGTGCGCAAGGACCGGGCCCTGCGACAAGCCGTGGTTGAGTTAAAGCGACTGCTCGACGCCCCGTAAGCGGCCCGTGAAGAACGCGTCGATGCGTGTCTACGAAAACCGGTGAATTGAGTCGCAAGCAACGCCGCAAAACGCGAGAGGATCGCAAAGCTCATTAGTGAACAACGAACAAACGCGCGACCGACGACGCGGCAACACCTTATTCACGCTTGGAAAATGGCCGCGGGAGCACGGTAAAGGCAGCGCCGGCGGTGGCTTATCGCGAGTTGGATAGCTTGGCTCGGCGATTCGTACCGGCCGCTTCCTACTACTGCTAAAAACTCTTTGAAATAACAGACAAGCCAGGACAACCAGTTGGAAGGCACGAACGCCCGATGAAACTCACTTGCGAACGCGAATCTTTGTTGGCCGCATTTCAAACCGCGGCGGCCGTCGTCCCCACGCGCAGTCCCAAACCGATCCTGCAGAACATCAAGCTCGAAGTCAGCGATTCAGGGGCCATTCTGTTGGCCACCGACCTGGAGATCGGCATCCGCATCCAGGCTTCTGGCGTTCAATCCGACGTGCCCGGTTCAGCCATCTTGCCGCTGGGCCGCTTTGGTTCGATTCTGCGCGAAAGCTCGGACGCCACCCTGCGGATCGAGTCCGACGGCCAGGCGACGCTCGTTCGCGGAGAGCGCAGCGAGTTCAAGCTGCCTAGCGAAAACCCGCAAGAATTCCCGTCCGTCGCCGAGTTCAACGAGCGCTCGTACCACGAGATGGCGGCCCGCACGTTGCGTGAGCTGATTCGCCGCACGATTTTCGCCACGGACAATGAGAGCAGCCGCTACGCCCTCGGCGGCGTATTATTGGAGATGGGGAACGAGTCGATCACGGCTGTTGGAACAGACGGCCGCCGGCTGGCCAAGATGGAAGTTCCGGCCCGCAGTGTGGGTGGACATGGCTCGAGCGAGAGCATGACCATCGTGCCCACCAAGGCCATGCAATTGATCGAACGCGCGCTGACGGATGGCGACGCGGAGATTCAGTTGGCGGCGCGGCCAAACGAGATCCTGGTGCGCAGCCCGCGAGCGACGATTTATTCGCGGCTGGTGGAGGGCCGTTTTCCCAAGTGGCGTGACGTTTTTCCGCAGCGGACGGGCGTCTCGAAGATCGAATTGACCGTGGGTCCGCTGTACTCGGCCGTCCGCCAGGCTGCCATCGTGACCAGCGAAGAAAGCCGCGGCGTCGACTTCAGCTTCGAATCCGGGTCGCTGGTGTTGAGCGGGCGCGCGGCCGAGCTAGGGCAGTCGCGCATCGAGTTGCCGATCGCCTACGACGGGCCGGCGATCTCGATCACGCTCGACCCACGCTACGTGAGTGATTTCCTGAAAGTGCTCGATCCCGAGAAGGTGATCTCGCTCGAGCTCAAGGATGCCGAAAGTGCCGCCGTGTGCAACACGGACGACGGCTATGGCTATGTGATTATGCCGCTTGCGCGAGATCACTAAGCAGCCGCGGCGGAAACAGACGCGAGAGCCCATGGGCATCGGTGAACCACGACACATCGGAGACGTTTTGTCGGGCCTGTTGGCCCGCCGCGGTTACGCGCGAGTGCAATCCGGCGAAGCTTGTGCCGACGCCTGGCGTGAGGCCGCCGGCGAAGCCATAGCCCGCCTATCGCGGGCGACACAAGTTCGCCGCGGCGTGCTCGAAGTGTGGGTGAGCCATTCGGCGATCGTGCAAGAGATCGGCTTTAGCAAGCCGGCCCTGATTGGGCGGCTGCAAGAATTATTGCCGGACGAGAAGATTCGCGATTTAAAGCTTCGCGTCGGCCCCATCACCTGATGTCGCCGGCGCTCAAACGCGCTGCCGCCAAGTGAGCACTCGCCGTTTCGGCCCGGGCCGTCAGCGACTGCTCACGCGGAGTGAGAAATTAGAAATAACTCGAGAACAAGATAATGGAAGAGAATACGTCCCACGATTCGGATCCCAGACGCGACCCGCCGATGCCCGAATACCGCAAGGTGGACGCCGGCTACTCGGCGGAAGACTTGCAGCATTTGAGCGACTTGGAGCACGTCCGCGAGCGGCCGAGCATGTACATCGGCGACACGACGCTGCGCGGGTTGCACCACATGGTTTACGAGGTCGTGGACAACTCGATCGACGAGGCCATGGCCGGCTATGCGCACCAGGTCGCGGTCACCATCAATAACGACGGTTCGGTGACCGTTGAAGATGATGGGCGCGGCATTCCGGTCGAGCAGCATCCGGATCTGGGGTTCTCGACCCTACAAGGCGTGATGACCGTCCTGAAGTTCGGCGGAAAATTCAGCAAGGGGGCCTATCAGACGTCGGGCGGGCTACACGGCGTCGGCGTGACGGTGGTCAACTTTTTGTCCGAGTGGTGCGAGGTTGAAGTTCGCCGCGGCGGGCATGTCTTTCAGCAGGAATACGAACGTGGAGTGCCCGTCGGCGAAGTTCGCCGGCTAGGCACCACGGACAAGGTGGGCACGAAGACGTTTTTCAAGGCCGACCCGCTCATCTTTCCCAACACCAAGTTCATCTACAACACGCTGCAGCGCCGGCTGCAGGAGCTGGCATTTTTGAATCGCGGCGTGAAGATCGTTTTTCGCGACGAGCGCACGGGCGATGGCGACACGTTTCAATACGAGCGCGGCATCCTGGAGTTCGTCGAGCATCTCAATCGCGCCAGCGAGCCCTTGCATCCCGAGATCATCTACATCGCCGGCGAGCACGACGCGGTGGGTGTGGAGATCGCCATGCAGTACTCCAGCGAATACACCGAGAACGTGCACTCCTACGTCAACAACATCAATACGTCCGAAGGAGGCACGCACGTATCGGGTTTCCGCGCAGCGCTCACCCGCAGCCTGAACAACTACGGCAAGAAGGAAAACCTGTTTCGCGATTTGGCGGTGACGGGCGACGACTTTCGCGAAGGCCTGACGGCCGTGATTTCGCTGCGCGTGCCGGAGCCGCAGTTCGAAGGCCAGACCAAGACCAAGCTCGGCAACAGCGAAGTCGAAGGGATCGTGATTTCGGCGGTCGGCGATTATCTGAACAAGTACTTGGAAGAAAACCCCAAAAGCGCCAAGGTCATCGTCCAAAAGGCCATGCTCGCCGCCGAAGCCCGCGAAAGCGCGCGCAAAGCCCGCGAAATCGTGCGCGAGCGCAAGGGCGCCCTGTCTGGGCATGGCTTGCCCGGCAAGCTGCGCGATTGCACGAGCAAGGAAGTGGACAAGTGCGAGCTGTACCTGGTCGAGGGGGATTCGGCCGGTGGCAGCGCCGAGGGCGGCCGTCTGCGTGAGTATCAAGCCATCTTGCCGCTACGAGGCAAGATCATCAACGCCTACAAATCGCGCGAAGACAAAGTGCTCGCCAACGAAGAGGTGCGCAACATCATCGCCGCGGTCGGGGCCGGCATCGGCGAGGAAATCGACGTCAACAAACGCCGCTACGGCAAAATCGTCATCATGACCGATGCCGACGTCGACGGATCGCACATCCGCACGCTGCTGTTGTGCTTCTTCTATCGCCAAATGTACGAATTGGTCAGCAAGGGGCACATCTACGTCGCTCAGCCACCGCTGTTCCGCGTCGTCAACAAGAAAGATACGCATTACGTGCAAACCGAAGAGGAAATGAAGGCCCAGCTGCTCGACTTGGGCCTGGGTGATTCGGTGCTCGATGCCGGCGATGGCCGCCTGATCGAAGGCGAGCAAATGGCCCAGTTGGCCCGCGCCCTGTCGGCCATGGAAGAGTCGCTCGTGGCTCTCGAACGCCGCGGCGTCAGCCTGCGGGCGCATGCGCTCAGACAAGACGCGGCGTCGCTCAAGTTGCCGGTCTATCATGTCTACCTGGGCGCCCACGAATACTGGTTCACGACGCGCGACGAGCTCGACGCGTTCCAGGCGCAGCAGGAGGAGAAGGCCGGCGGCGAGCTGGCCGTTTCCGATGCCACGGCCGTTCCGCCCACCAACGGGAAGGCCGAACGCACGCTGCACATTGTCGAGCTGCACGAAGTGAAGACCATCAACAACATGCTGCAAGAGCTCGCCAAAATGGGCTTTTCGCTGGGCGATCTGATTCCGGAAGACCGCACCGGCATCGAAGAGCCGCGATTCACCTTGCGCCGCGGAGAGCACGTGACAGGGCTTGAAGATTTGCGCGGCTTGCTGCCCGCCATTCGAACCGCCGGAGAAAAAGGCCTCAAGATCACGCGCTTCAAGGGGCTGGGTGAAATGAACGCCGAGGAATTGCGCGATACGACGCTCGATCCGGTGAATCGCACTCTGTGCCAGGTTACGATGAACGACGCCGGGGCCGCCGATGAGCTCTTCCGCATCCTGATGGGAGACAAAGTCGAGCCGCGCCGCGAGTTCATCGAAAAACACGCGCTCGAGGTGCGGAACCTCGACGTCTAGAAAAATCTACGCAGGACACGTGACGTGACCACGATCGACGGCACTCGTCCTGCTGAGGTCACCAGCCAGGTCGCCCCGCGGCGGCTGGCCACCTGGTTCGTCGTCCTGTGGAGCTTGTGGGCGGGATCGCTCCTCGCCGCCATCGCGGCCGGCAACATGCTGGGACATTCCGCGCCGCTTGCGACGTGGTTGCGCATGGCTTCATCGGTCGTGCTGGTCGCGACAGCGTGGTTTGCCGCTTATGTATGGCGCACGCGCGCGGTGGGCCGCTTTGCAACGTGCATCGCCATCGGCATGACGCTCGGCACGATCGGCGATTTTTTCAATGCCGGATTGCTCGACTTCGTGCCACTTTCGAGCGGCACCCTGGGCGGCATCGCGGCGTTTGGCTTGGGTCACGTGGCCTACATCGCGGGAGCGGTCTATCTCGCGCGAAAAGCGCATTTCACGAATCGGCGAGCGCTCGTCGCTTCGATTGTCGGCTGGCAGGTGTTCGCGGTGGTCGCCTGGTACCTGGTCGTGTTCCAAGGCAGCGAGCACCGCGATTTGATTTGGCCCGCGCTCGTTTATTCGCTGTTGCTGGCCGGCACGGCCGGCATCGCGACGGGCCTGGCTGCTCAGGATTCCCGCCTGTGGCCCTTCGGCTTGGGCGCAGCACTTTTCCTGCTCAGTGACTTTTTATTGGCCTTCGAACTTTTTCGCGGCCCCTTTGCGTTTCAGACCGAATGCGTGTGGTTGACCTATGGCCCGGGCCAGATGTTCATCGTGTTTTCCACGATCGGCGCGGCGCTGGTGCTGGGTGCGCAGGCCCAGCGGGCTGAAATCGCGCGCGATCCGCGTGGAAAGCTGGTGGGATGAGGTTTGCCATGCGTCGGTTCGCGTTTGTCTTTCTGGCGATGCTCGCATGGATCGCGATTCGCCTGCCTGGACACGCTCTAGGGGCCGAGGCGCCCGCCGCTGCTCGACAAGCACACCGCCAGGCAAATGTCGTGCTGATCGTGATCGACGACCTGGGCTGGGCCGATCTGGGCTGCTACGGAAGCAAATACTACCGCACGCCCAATCTCGACCGGCTTGCCGCCGAGGGCATGCGGTTCACACAGGCCTATGCTGCCTGCCCGGTGTGCTCGCCGACGCGCACGGCGCTCATGACGGGCAAGTACCCGGCCCGCGTGCACCTGACCGACTACATACCCGGTTTCGATCGAGTCAAAACACGGCGCCTGGCGGGCCCCGAGTTTTTGCAGCAACTGCCGCTCGAGGAAGTCACGATCGCCGAGCGGCTGCGCGAGGCCGGCTATGCGACCGCATCAATCGGCAAGTGGCACCTGGGTGGCGAAGGCTATGGTCCCGGCAGCCAGGGGTTCGACACCGCGCTCGGCGGCGTGGCCGCGGGCTCGGTGCGCAGCCACTTTGCTCCCTACCCCACGCGCGATAGCGCGGGCTTGCCGGGCATCGAGAACGTGCCCGAGGGCGAATACCTGGCCGATCGGCTTACGGCCGAAGCCGAAAAATTCATGACAGCCAATCGCGAGCGCCCCTTCTTCTTGTACTTGCCGCATTACGCGGTGCACACGCCCATTCAGGGCAAGCCGCAGTTGGTTGCTTCGTACGAAAACCGCCCGCCGCACGGCTTGCAGCGCAATCCGATCTATGCAGCCATGGTCGAGAACATGGATGAAAGCGTCGGGCGCATTCTGAAAAAGCTCGACGAGCTCAAGCTGACGGACAACACACTCGTGCTGTTCACGTCCGACAATGGCGGATTGGCCACCGCCGAAGCGCCGAACACACCCGCCACGAACAATGCGCCTCTGCGCGAGGGCAAAGGTTACTTGTACGAAGGCGGCATTCGCGTGCCTTTGCTCGCGCGCTGGCCGGGCGTCATCAAGGCGGGCGCAATTTCCTCGACGCCTGTCATCTCCTGCGATCTGCCCCTCACGATCGCCGACGTCTGCCGAACCAACATGCCAGGGTCCATCGATGGTGTGAGTCTACTGCCTCTGTTGCGCGGCAACGGCGATCTCCGGCGTGACGCGCTCGCGCTCTTTTGGCACTACCCGCACTACAGCCCGCAAGGCGGCCGGCCGGGAAGCGCCATTCGGCAAGGCGATTACAAGCTGATCGTGTTCTATGAAGACCAGCGGCACGAACTGTACGACGTCGAGCACGATACCTCGGAGAATAAGAACCTGGCCGAGGATGAGCCGGAGCGAGTGCGGCAAATGTCGCGAAAGCTCTCGCAGTGGTTGAAATCGGTCGACGCCGCGATGCCACGCCCGAACCCCGGCTATGAGCGGGATGGTCCCGGCGAAGATGGCACGATTCATCTGCGCGCTCAAACGGCAGAGATCCACGGACCGGCGCTGCGTTTCGAACCCCTGCCGCACAAGAACACGCTTGGCTTCTGGACGCGCAAGGACGATTGGGCCAGTTGGAAGCTGCGCGTGCCCGCCGCGGGCCGATACACGCTGGAAGTCTTGCAAGGATGCGCAAGTGGCAGCGATGGCAGCGAGGTCGAGTATCGCGTGGCCGATCAAGCGATCCTTGGCAAAGTCGTAGAGACCGGCGGGTTTCAGAACTTCGTGCCGCGCACCATCGGCGAGCTGACCTTCCCGGCCGCCGGCGACTACGAGTTGCAAGTCAAACCACGCTCCAAGCCTGGCGCGGCAGTGATGGACTTGCGCGAAGTGCGGCTTATCCCCGCCGGCAAGTGAATCGTCGAGTGACCCCGTTAGCCGCCGCGCTTAGTGCTTCTGAAAGACGTGATAACCGGGCGTGGTGAGCCCAATGCGGTACAGCCCATACGCGCGCTTCTGCTGGGGGTCACTTGGCGCTGGGCCCGCGCCAGTAATGTAGAGCGTCTTGGCGGCGTCGCCGATTCCGAACACGCAGTTGCTGGGCGAACCGGGCATGGGAATGAAGGCTCGCTGTTCCCCTTCAGGCCCGAACACGTAGATCCCGGCTTCCGCGCCCGATCCGGCGGTGGCGTAGATATTGCCCGCCATGTCGAGCGTCA
>DATJEN010000251.1:0-2430 GCA_035496575.1 Pirellulales bacterium | reverse complement strand
GCGCAGCCAGCTCGCTGTCGCGAGGCAGCCGCTGGCGATGCGTTTCGTTCAGCTCGGCCAGCAGGTCGAGCTGTTGCCGTTGCTGAGTGCGCGAGATGCCGCCGCGCGGCGACAGGTCGATGATTGGGTCGCCCGAGGTGCGAAACTGCGTGCCTTGGTAGCCGGCGGGCATGAAGCCCGCGCCCCAATTGGGCGCGCCGCCGATCGGGCCGCCGCGATGGTCGAGCATCACCACGTACGAGGGCAGGTTCTGGTTCATCGTGCCCAGGCCATAGGTCACCCACGAGCCCAGACTGGGATAACCCTGCCGCAGACTGCCGGTGTTCATCTGCAGCAGACCCGAACCATGCGCGAAGCTGTCGGCGTGGCACGAGCGAACGATAGCCATCTCGTCAACGTGCTCGGCCACTTTGGGAAACAAGCTCGAGACTTCGATACCCGACTGGCCGTGCTTGGCGAATGGCCACAAGCTGCCAAGCAGCGGCTTGCCGCTGGTGCGACCGGCGTCGAAGCGAGGATCTTTCTCCAGGTTCGGCATCGGCTGCCCATCGCGCTTCGTGAGCTCGGGCTTGGGATCGAACAGGTCCATGTGGCTGGGGCCGCCATACATGAACAGGAAAATGCAGTTCTTGGCCTTGGGGGCAAAATGAGCCGGCTTCGGCGTGGACAAGGACGTGGAAGCAAGCTCCGCGGCGGCGGCTTTCGACAAAAATCCGTCTTGCGCGAGCATCCAGGTAAGGGCCGTGCCCACGAACCCGCCGCCGGCTTCCCAGATGAACTCGCGCCGCGTGCGGCCGCAGGGCGTCAAGCGGGGCAGGGCGGGTGTCTGTTCGAAATCCGTCGGCTTGTCCGGCATGGCACGGTCTCTATTGCACGGTCTCTATTGAACGTAGGCAAATTCGTTCGTGTTAAACAACACCAGCGCAAACGCCGCCAGCGCCTGCATGCGCACCGCTTCGCGGGAAAGCCCCGCTTTCGCGTCGGCGGCGATCTGTGCTTGTTGCTGCCCCAGAAAGCCGAGCACGGCGGCAAGCTCTGCGTTGCTGGGCAATCTCCCCAGGGCGATGCGATAAGCGCTCACGATTCGCGATGCATTGTCCTCGCCCGCTTCGCGCGCCAATCGCTCGGCAAAAACCTTGGCCTGCTCGTTGATGAACTCGCCATTCAAAAACGTCAGCGCCTGCGGCGCCACGGTCGAGACCACCCGCTGCTCGCACGTTTCTTCGGTGCTGGGGAAGTCGAGCACTTCGAGTTCCGGCACCAGCAGCGTGCGCTTCACGAACACGAATACGCTGCGCCGCGCCGCCTCGGCCGGCGGCGACTCGCGCCAGCCGTCGCCGGGCCGCGATTGCGTTTCCAGCACTTCACGAGAGATTTTGGGGTACACGCCCGGTCCACCGGCCGCCAGGTTGAGTTGCCCGCTCGTGGCCAGAATCGCGTCGCGCAACGTCTCCGCTTCCATCCGCTGCGGATCGAAGCGCCACAAGAGCGCGTTGGCCGGGTCGACCTTCTCGGCAGCCTGGTTGCCTGTCGATGCCATGCGATACGCTTCCGACAGCACGATCATCCGCTGCATGCGCTTGATGCGCCAGCCGCCCGCCACCAGCTCGCTGGCCAGCCAATCCAAGAGCGGCTGATTCGTCGGCGCCGCGCCCATCACGCCAAAATCGTTTTCCGATGCGACGATGCCCTCGCCGAAATGATGCTGCCACAACCGGTTCACCAGCACGCGCGCGGTCAACGGATGGTCGGAAGTGGTCAACCACCGCGCCAGTTGCAAGCGCCGCCCTGTCGTGCGTGGCGTGGGCGTAGGCGCGCCCGGCGGAGCGTCGACGAGCACGGCCGGAAAGCCGGGGTCCACCTGGTCGCCTGGTGAGCGCGGATCGCCACGACGAAACACGTGGCTCGCCGCGCAAGTCGGACCTTCCTCGAACCAGATGTAGCCCTTGGGTAGCGGCGCCGGATACTTCGCGCGGTTGGCTTCGAGCGCGCGAACCAACTCGTCGAGCTTGCCGCGCTCGTCTGGTTTGGCCAGCGTGCGGGCGCGTTCGGCAATCGCACGCGCGTGCTTGGTGACGAGCTTTTTGTGCGCGTCGTTTCGCTTGGCTGGTTCGATCTGCAGCGCCGCGAGTGCCTCCGCTGGCAAATCGGTCGACGCGGCGGCACTCGCCTCCTTGGCCCCGGCACCTTGAACCGCCGGCCCGCCGGTCGGCTTTGCAGGTGCGGCATCCGCGGCGGCTACTTGGGGGGGGTGAGCGCCCGCCGCGGCGAAGATTTGCCATTGGGCCGTCGCGAGCGAATCGGACAGCTTCGCGCGCTCGGCATCCAGCTCGCGCACGCGCGTCTGGTACGCTGCCACCTCCTCGGGCGGGCCGATGTCGCGGTCCAGGTCGGTGCGGTCTTTTTGCGGCCGCTTCAGTGGCGCGAAGA
>DATJEN010000250.1:0-23570 GCA_035496575.1 Pirellulales bacterium | reverse complement strand
TGGTCCAGCCGTCGAGGCGTTGCTGGAGCATCGCAAGCGGATGATCGTTGCCGGCTGTGCCTCGGTGCCGTGGGTCTTCTCGAACACCACGGGCGGCCCGCTCCGCCGCAGTCACTTCCACCGCAACGAATTCAAGCCGCTGCTCAAGGCGGCGAAGTTGCCATCTATCCGGTTCCATGATCTGCGGCACACGTCAGCCACGCTGTTGCTTGCGGCTGGTGTTCACCCGAAGGTGGTTCAGGAGCGTCTGGGCCACGCCCAGATAAGCCTGACGCTCGACACCTACTCACACGTGCTGCCGACCATGCACAAAGAGGCTGCCAGTCGGCTCGATTCAGTGCTGGTCGCAACGTCCGCCGATGAGAATGGCAGTAACATGGCAGTAAAGACGGGCTGACGAATCGCGCGAGTTCGTCGCAACTCGAGCGGAGGGCATGGGATTCGAACCCACAACCCCTTGCGGGGCACCTGATTTCGAGTCAGGCCGCTGGCCAATTCGCTTACCCTCCAGGCACTTTCCAAGATAGAGCCGAAAACCGCATCCGGCAAGTCCGCTCGTCGCCGAGTGCTGTTTCACCCGCACCAGGCTTCGGCCTTTAGTTCTAGCAGGTCGCCCTCGCGCAGTGGATAATTGCGCGATCATGACGACACAAACCGATCGCCTATTCGGCGCCGCGCTCAGCCGCCGGGCGCTGGCGTGTGCATGGCTGCTTGTCCTGGCGGCTCCCGACGTCGGTCTCCTCAACGCCGCCGACCAACCCTATTCGATTTTCGTGATGCGCCCGGATGGCAGTGAGGTTCGCAAAGTCGTGCACGTCGACGGCTGCGTGGATCACACTTCGCCTCGCTGGTCGCACGACGGGAAACAGATCGTCTTTAGCGCCACGCCGGGCGGGTTTAGCGCCAGCGCCATCTACGTGGTCAATGCCGATGGCACGGAGCTGCGCAAAATCGGAGAGCATCTGCGCGCCGATTGGTCACCAGATGACAAGCAACTCGCTTTCGATCGCATTGCGGCGAATCGCGCGTTCGAAGTTTATGTGCAAGGTCTCGACGGCAAGGGCGAAACCAAGATTACGGACGGCATGAGCCCGCGCTGGTCCCCGGACGGCGGTTCGTTGGTGGTTTCCGAGCGCAGCAATCTTTTTGTGATGGACCTGATCGCGGGCACCAGACGATATCTGCTCGGCGAGCCCGTTGTGCAAGTTTTCGATGGCTATTGTTGGTCGCCCGATGGCAAGCAACTGGCGGTCGTGGTGCGGCCGCAATTGGGTTCTCGCCGGCACTGCCTATTGGTGAACACCGCCGAGGATGCTCAGCGGCCGCGCGAGCTCGCCGTTGGCGAAATGGGGGGATATGTCTCATTCTCGCCCGATGGCAAGCAGCTCACGTACAGCGATAGCCTGTTGATTCGTACGATCGACATTGATGGCAAGAGCCGCCAGCGAATCGTGCCCGAGCAGAAGGGCAAAAACAAGCATCCCAACTGGTCGCCGGATGGTAAGTGGATCGTATTCAGCGGTGACCGCGACGACTTATAGGCGAGAAAGCCCGTCGCGTGTCAACAATCTCAGCGCGGCACAAAGAACAGCCCGCGGTTGATGCCCGGCGTATCGGGCCGCAAACGATCCTGCCGGAATCGCTCGGTCCGCTTCAGAGCGTCCTGATCGACTTCTTCGTACGTGATCTCGGTCGACTCCAGATTGCCTGGCTCAGGATCGCCTTTGTATTTCTTGACCACCGTGCGATGAGGCGCGCGGATTTCCCCGGTCGCCAGGTCCAGGATCGTGATCGTAAAGCGAGTGAATCCATCCATGTCGTCAGGCAGCACCCACACGTAGGTGTCGCAATAGTTCGCGACGAAGCAGGCGTCGCAGGGCACTTCTTTTTCGCTACCAATCTGATACCAGCCGCGCGGCAGCATGCATTCGAACGACTCGGTTCCGCCCACGATGAAGCCTTTGAGCCGCGCCTCACATTCGTCGCACTTTGACGTCTCGTTGCCCACCACATATTGGAACGCACAGCGAAGGCGACGGATGTTGTCGGAGTCGGTTACGGGCGAGGTCGACCAGTTTTCCGTAAGCGAACGGCTGGCATTTAGCCCAAAAAGCAGAGACAGGATCGGCAAGGCGCCGCCGCCCTGCTGCGCGGCGGTCAGAGTTGGGCTATAGGTTGGATTGAAACTGGCTTGCTGATTGTCCTGCACATTGACCGTGCCCGACGAAATCACGGCGAACGACGGCATGCTCGCCGGATTGGCGACGAAACGCGCCACGTTGTTGAGCACTTGCTGATAATAGATGTCCGCCGTCGTGAAGTTGGCCACGACTGTGTGCTTCGAGAGCACTCGGTGCGTGGCGCAGCCCGAGCACAGCGTCGCAACGACGCAAACCAGCGAACAAAGCTGGCGCGCAAGATGGCGCGGATGCAATGACATTGCAGCTAGCAAATCGCGATTCAGTAAGCCGGGCCGACTCTTCCGACTTTATCGGTTGAATCGACCGACGATCATGATGTGCGTCGCAAAACCCGCGCGGGCAAGTCCGATTCAGGTCCGCGCGCGGCGCGGATAGCGGTTTTTGCGGTGAATGCTGCTATGCCGTGTGATGGCAAATCCTTGCCGGGCCGCCTCAAAGTCAGCCGATAAGCCGTTTTGCGACGCTCTGCGCGCCAGCTTTCTGGGGCGCAGGCATTCGCTGCCTGACGATTAGCTGGCACACACCGGCTCGACAGGCAGACCTCCAAAACAACCGTCTCGCGAAGGAACCGAACGCCCATGGCAAAAGACACGTTTCGCATTGTCACGCGAGGCACGGATGGCCAGCTACACGTAAGGGACTACAACAAACAAGAATCTCTGCTTCGAGCGCACACGCAAGTCGGCGTGGATGACTGCAGCACCGACCTCGGGCTGCGCGGCCTGCCGGTGCTGCGCGGGTTGATTGGCCCAATGCCCGAAGGCAAGAACGTCATTCGCTACGAGTCCCCCGAGGTCTTTGAAACCTTGACCAAAGAATGGGGCTCGTCGAAGTCGCCGCGGCGTTCCCGGATGCGGACGCCCGATGAGGTCTCGTCGGGTTGACACTCCCCGGCGGCAAATCGAAAAACAAAAACGCGGAGCACGGGCTCCGCGTTTTTTGTTGCTCGATCGAATCAAAACCTGGTTTCAACGCCGCATTTCGAGTCCGCCACGCAGGTCGGTCGTTCCTTCGCGAGGCGGATCGTTATCCAGCCGGTTCGAACCCGAGTCACTGCGGGCAACCGAAGCCGTGCCATTGCCAACGGTGCCGATAGCCACGCGGCGCACCGTCTCTTCCGTGGCAATCCGCGTGTTCACAACCGGGATGTGAGTCGTTTGGGTTTCCGGCACAACTTCTCGCCTCGTGACGGGTACCCGCACCGTTTCCACCCGCGTCTCCCAGCGCGTGACGGGCATCAGGCGATAGGAGAGCACCGGCGGAGCAAACACGTTCCACGTCCGCTGGTAACCGGGCACCCACTGGTTTTCAGTGATGGGTACCTGATAGGTGCGCGTGCTGTCGTGCAGGTCGGTCGTATAGCGGTCGCGATAGACGGTGTTTTCGCGAGGCTCATAGCGCATCTCGGTGATTGGGCGTTGCGTCACCTGGCGGATTTCCTGGTAGCGAATGCCGTCTTTTTCAGAGTACGTGACTTCGTCCGCCCGTGCGTTGGGCAAGAACAACGCTCCGCAAACCAGCGCGATCCATTTCGCTCGGTTCATAAATGACTCCCTCGACAGTGTTCCGTGGCTTGCCATGCGTCGCCTTTGGGCGGCGCGCAGCGGCTTGCCCTGGAGAGTTTCATTTCGCAAGGATTGCCTCTTCTCCTAAATATCGGTGTTGCGGCTGATGGCGCTTGAGCGGGAAATGGGGGGGTCGGGGTCATCCATGGGCCCGCTGCGCTTTTGCGCCACTTGCATTGCTAGCGCGATTCCCTCACGCTTAGGTGCTGAACAAAGCCACATGACGCGATGAAAGTCCAAATGATTCGAGAAGAACTTGCACGACTGCTCGTTTGCCCTGAAAAGCGCACCGCACTTTCCGTCGCGGACGCGGCACTCGTAGCCCGTCTGAACCGCGAAATCGCCGCCGGTCGGGTCAAGAATCGAGCCGGCCAGCCTCTGGAAAAGCAGCTGACGGGGGGCCTGGTGCGGGCGGATGGAAAGGTTTTTTATCCAATCGTCGACGAGATCCCCATGATGCTCATCGACGAAAGCATTTTGCTGGAAGATGGCGAGTTGCCAGCCGCTTAGAACCGCGCATTCAAGGTGAAAACCGGATGAGCCCCAAAACCATATTCAAACGAATCATCGATCGCGAAATTCCGGCGAAGATCGTGTTCGAGGACGAGCAGTGTCTCGCATTTCACGACGTCGCGCCGCAAGCTCCCACGCATGTCATCGTGATCCCGAAAAAGGAAATTGCCTCGTTGGCCCAGGTCGCGGACGAGGACGCGGCGCTGATGGGGCATCTGATCGTCGTGATCCGCAAGCTGGCGGAGCAATTGAATCTCTCGGACGGCTACCGCGTGGTGCTGAATTGCGGAAAGCATGCAGGCCAATCGGTCGACCACCTGCACTTTCACCTGCTCGGCGGCCGAGGAATGAATTGGCCGCCCGGCTAGGTTGCTCGCTTTCCATCGGCCGGGCTGAATTTTCAGCGTCGCGGCATTCGCGGCAAATAGTCGCGCAGATTTTCAAGCACGTTCGATTTCTTCGCGGGCGCGCGAGTGTCTCGCGTCCGCTGCGCGACCGGAAGGCTCCCTTGCGCAAGGGGCACGTGCGCGACCAAGAACTGCGGCCAATACCCTTCGAGCAGTTGCGCGCAATCCGATAGCTGGCCTTTCTCGACGAGCATGACGCTGGCCTGGGTGATGAGCTTCGAAAGCTCGTATCGCTCTGCGTCGCTGAATGCGAGATCGAAAACTTGGACGTCATCGATCCAAATGTCACCAGCTCCCTGAAGTTCCAGCCCGATTCGCAACTCACTCAGGCCTTCGCTGGGCAGATAGTCGAGCGGGAAGGTGTAGCGAACCCAGTCACCGGGCGCCGCCGCGGTCGTGTTCACCCCGGAAATAACGCCGTAGGGGTCGGAGATGATGCCGTAGGGTTCGAAGCGCGAGTCGGGCATCTCGCCCTCGACCGAGATCTTCAGCGCAGGATCGCGCTTGCCGCCGCTTGCGCGCAGCCATAGTTCAACCGCCAAGCGTCCGGTCGACGGTGGATCGAACGGCGCGCTGGTGACTTTGACGGGAGCTCCGCCGCTGGCAAGCTTGAGCGAATAAGCGCCCGAATGTTTCTGTTCGCTGTCGACGGCGGCTCCATAGCCGTCGCCGGCAACGCTCCAGCCCACCATCGCTCCATCGGCGACGGGAAGGTCGAAGTTCGCGTTCTGCAATTGCCCAATCGGCTGCGGGTTGCCCAGCGCCGCGACGCGGGCAATCAGATCCCGGATTCTCTGCTGCAGGTTCAATCGCACCTGTTCGGAAACAGCGACGCGCGGCGTGCGCAGCTTGACTCCCGCGGCATTGAATTTTGCGCCAGCCAGCTCATAGGGCCGCAAGGTGACTTTCCAGAATACCTCGTTTGCATTTCGCGTGAGCGGCCCGACCCCGCGGCTAGCGCCCAGCTTCTCCAGCGCGCACTCACGCGGCGCCTCGATGCGCATCGTGACGCTGATTTCCCAAGGTGAATCGTTGACCAGGTAGGCATAGGTCTGGCGATCGCGCGACAGGGTGCGAATGGTGACGGGCTGCAGTGCGCCGGGCACGGTTTCAAAATGTCCGCGTGGGAGCGACCGGTAAACGCCCACCATGTCGCGCAAGCTTTCCTCCTGGCCAAGGGGCAACAGCCAACCGCCGTCGAACATCTCTTGGGCATCGAGCGACGCGAGGCTATGCGCGAACCGCCGCCGGTTCCGATCGCCCGACGGGGACAGCTCCGAGACCTGCCACAGGTACGTGTTCGACGGACCAAACGGACTCTTGGCGTCAAAGCTCGCCAACCGCAGTTTTTGCGGTTCGTGATAGAAGAGGCTGCCGGAGTGAGGTTGGCCCGCGAACAGCCGATCGATCTCGCCAGGCGTGAGGCTCGATTCCAAATCAGGCGCCTTGAGCGCGCTGCCGGCCGGGGGTCGCAACTGCTGAGGTCGCAAGAATACGATTCCCGGATCGTTCTGGTACGCTTGCGCGTGAATGCCCAATTCGAGGAGGGCCTCGTCCAGCTTGACGCGTCGCGGCAACGCCGGTCGCAACCGGTATTGCGTCTGGCGGTTGTCGAGCATGGTGCCGCCCGCCAGGTAGAGTTTTCCGTTCTGAACGCGATCGGAGATTTCGCTCTGCAGCCGGCGGTGAAACCCGTTGACCACGCGCGCGCGCCACTCGATCCACGCGGTTCGCCCTGGGCCGGTCAAATATTTCGCCCGCGCCGCAAAGCGCTCCGCACCTTTGCCAGGGACTTTGGTTCGCGCCTCGCGCTCGAAGCGGGCGATCGTTTGGTCATCAAAGCCCCATTCCTCCCCCGGCAACTGAGCGAATCCGTCGGGCGAGAGTTGCAGCGCCAGCCCCGCGAAGGAGCGATGATGGGCATAGCGCGTCGCCACTTCGCGTGCGACATTCAGCATGGCTTCCTGCACGCGGGGATCGAGCAAGTTGTAGTAGGGCGCAAGCCCCTGGCGCGGAACGTTGCTCGACAGCCAAGCTTTGCCATCGGCCCCGATCCACTCGATGCCGACCGCGTGCGCCCCGCCGACTCGCTTCATCGCTTCGAGCTCGACGAGCGGGGCGGCAAAGTTCAAGGCCGGGATGAGCGTCATTCCCTCGCGATCAAACAGACGGAACAAAAGCTCAAGCGCATCTTTGCGCGTTGGGTCCTGGCCGGTGGAAAAGAACACGCCCGTGTCGTAGCGCGGTGTCGGCTCCAGTACCTGGCTGGGATAAATCGTGCTGCCGTCGGCATAAGCCGAGAGCATCAGCCCGCTGTACCCAACGTACTTCAAGTATTTCACCAGCCGCGTGCCGCCCTGATAAAACGTGTTCCAATCGTCCAGGCTGCGATGGTTCGCGGGGTCGAGCGACTCGGGCGCGCCAAAGTTTTCGTTGAACAGTGGGCGATCGAGATAACCCGCCATGAGCCTTTCCGCGGGACGGTCGTTGCTGAACGCCGGCGGAATCAGGCTCCCCCCGTCCGTGCGTGAAAGCGATAAGCCTGGGATCTGCGAATGGGACGGTCCCAGCACGCCAATCTTGCCATACACCGCGCGCGACCCGGCGCGTCGATTGGTGATCAACAAGAGTGGCGTTTTCGTGCGTGGCCAAAACACCATGCGATGCTTGGCCAATTGCGGCGTGCTCTCGGCTTCTTCGTCAGAAACATACACACCGGAATCCAGCCCAATCGGGACGACGGCGCCGGCGGCATTGGGTTCCAACAGGCTGATGCCCATCGATTGCGGCACGTCGCTGGGGTACTCGATTTCGAGCACGTGTGGTTGCCCTGGCGTGCTGATCGGCAGCGGATAGGCCTCCCAACTGACATCGGGAGCTGCCCCGCCGGGACCCAGTTGAATCAAGGGCCCGAGTGTCGGATGTTCCCACGCAGCCGCATCGCCATTGCCAAGCGGACCTCGTCGCAAGCCAGGCATCAGCGGCAAATTGCCGAGGCGATCCCACCAACGCGGGTTCATCGGATTGATTTCCAGAATCCGCGCACTGACCTGCTTTTCTTCCCCTTGTGCTCGCGAATCGAGTACCACGACTTGAATTCTGCGTTCGGCCAGCGGCTTTCGGGTGAACGGGCGCAGCCGGGTGGACTGCGCCGCCGCGATTGCCAGGTCATACACTCCCTCGACATCTGGCAGTTTGAGCGAAATCCCCGTGGCTTCGCCGTCGGGCGCAGCGTCGAACTCCTCGGCCCATACGCGTGTCCCACTGGCGGTGTTCGTGAGTTGCGCTTGGAAGCGGAATTTTCCGGATACATCGGAGAGGTGCGGCTCGACTTCAAAGCCGAAGCTCTCGCCCGGCGAGAAAATCAGCGATGGTCGCTCGATAATCACGCGCAGCCGATCGCTGGGCGCGCGAGAGATAAGCAGGCGATTGCCCAGGTCATCGAGTGCGCTGTTGTGCGGCTGATGAAGCAGCGCGCGGAGGGGAACCTCGACCTGCTTTGGCGCTTCGCCCGAGTCGTCGCCGAGAGTGATGGTCAGTTGGGCATCAGGCCCAGCCGTTACCAGGCAATCGAAGCCGTCGTAAGTCCTGGCACTGCGCTGGCGGACCTCGACGATATTCTTGTCCGGCAACCACATGGAGCCGGGCTCATCCGCCTCGATACCCAGCGGCTGCAACTCGGCGACCTGGCCTTCGCTAACTTCAATCGTGCCATGCCACACGCGCTCCGCGCCCCCACCCCAGGCAACGCGCAAGCGGACATCGACATCGGCGGCCAGGGCGCTGCTACCCGATGCGCAAAGCGCGCAAGCCAGCGCGGCCGCGGCGCAAAGGATGCGTCGAGCGCAGGACACGAGCGCAGAATGCGCGCGCGATGCTTTCGGACCTCCTTGTCCGATCATCGGTGCCTAGCGTTTTAAGTCGTTGCCGTGAAAAGGAATTCCCGAAGGGGGCGGGATTATATCGAGGCCTCACCCTAGGCCCTATGCCGAATGCGCGACGAGAGTTGCGTTCTTCGCCAGCGCGTAACGGAACGCCGACGGCCACGGGCGCCTCGTTTAATCAACTTGCGCCGTCAGCAGCTCGGGCAGCGGCTCTCGGCAATCTAGCGAATGCGCTTCCGCCGCTAGCACCGACTGCAAGGCGGCAACCACATCGGGCAGCAGCTTGGCAACCTCGTTCACTTCCCAGCGGTCGCTCGGCTTCGCGTAAAGCTCGGGCAGGCCGGCACTGGGCACCCGCAGGTACCAGGCCGGCGTGCGGATGGCCTGTTCAGATGAGGTCGCGAATCGCAAGCAATCGCGCCAGGCCTGAGTTTGCCCGCGCATGAGATCGAGCAACCCGCCGCGTGTTGGCTGCGAGTCGATGTTCAGGCCTAACCAGTCGAGAATGGCTGCCGGTAAGTCAGACGGCCGAACGAGCGCCTGCGTTCGCTCGAGGCGGCCCAAACCATCCGGAAAGCGCATGAACCAAGGCACTTGTAGGGATTCGTTGTAAAGCGCCTCTTCACATGCGCCCACGCGCAGATGTTCGCCAAGTGGAAAGCCGCGCGCTGAAACAAAACAGAAGAGAGTTGACGCCGCGCGCGGATCGGTCGATAGCCAGTCGCAAATCGGTTCTAGGCTGTCATCCAGAAGCGATACTTGTCCGGCGTACGCCTGGTGAATTCCCAACAGCTCGTCGGGATCATAGTTTGCGGATAGCTGCCGGTTGGGAACCTCGACGAACGTAGGCGGCTCGGGATCTTCTTCTTCGGCATGGCTGGCTCGATATTCCCAGGGGGCATCCCATGGCCCTGCCATGCCTCGCAAATGCACCCACAGACAGAATGGCTCGCGCGCCTGGTCGAGCCAGTCGCGCGCCGTTCGCAGCACGCGAGCCATCTGCGTTTCAGCCGCTTCGACGGCGAGTGATTGAGGCGCTTCTGACGCGTGGAGAGACGTTTCGGCAAACCCGATCGAGTTGGCCACCTCTAATACAACAGGCTCGTCGGTTATCAAGCTCGTGCGCCAGCCTGCCTTCGTTAGCGTAACCGGCAGAGCGGCGCTCCCAATAGCCGCGCTGGCGATTCGCGAATCTTCTCCTCGCCAGTAGCCGCCATAAATCGCAGGCAGCTCCGGACGAGGCACGTAGGCCTGATCGAACAGAAACGACTCACACGCCAGCCGGTCGATCCGGCGAGTACGAATCCAACTGTTGCCATACGCGCCTACCATTCCCGCGTGCAATCGATCGACAACAATGCAAATCACATTCTTCGGGGGCATCGAGCTCGGTATTCGGGACCCACGAGCCTGTGGCGGCGGGTCGATCAGTAGATCTGGAACGCTTTTGCCGTGGAATGCCGCGTTCACGCGGCACGGCGCGGCCATTGTAGCGAAGCGGCGACGCTGTGATCAGACCGCATTTCGATTCCGACGCAACAGACGTTGGCTTTTTGCAACATCCGCGCTCGCCGCCCGCGGCAACGCCAATGGATTTGGCTTGCAAAACTGCACCGATAAGGAAGAGTTGCTTAGCATCATGTTCCAGGTTTTTCGGCGATCTGTGCGGCGGCCGACCGTTCGCGCCGCGACCGCAATCAAGCCCAGGAATGAGCTAGTCGATGAGCGACTTGGAGTGACTTCCATGCGAAATTCGCAGCGACACTTGATTCCGCCGGATGACCGCGGACCGCTGCGAATCATGTTTCTCGTCGCGTCGATGGCCGTGGGCAGCATCGAAACCATGCTGGCCAACCTGATGCGCCGCATGGACCGCGATCGCTTCCTGCCCTCACTGTGTTGCATGAGGCAAGTCGGCGCGTTGGGTGAGGTGTTGGCCGCTGAAATGCCGACTTACTACGATCTGATTCGCCACCCGTTCGACGTCGGAGTGCTCGGACGGTTGACGCGGCTGTTGCGCGCCGAGCACGTCGACGCCTTAGTCACGGTCGGCGCGGGTGACACCATGTTTTGGGGGCGGCTTGCGGCCCGCCGCGCGGGACTGCCGGTGATGTTGTCAAGTGTCGGTTGGAGAAGCGAATGTGACGGGATTAGCTGGCTGAATCGCCTGCGGGCGTTGGCTCGCTGGACGGATGGCTTTATCACCGACACCGAAGCCCACGCACGCCAGCTACGCGAGGCACATGGGTTCCCCGCGAGCAAAGTGCACATCATCCACAGTGGCGTCGATGTCGTCCGCTTTTGTCCGTCGCGGCAGGGCAAAGCGATTCGACGCGAACTTGGCATTCCATCCGACGCTCCCCTGGCAGGCATTGCGGCTGCGCTGCGCCCGGGAAACAATCACGAGTTGTTTTTCCGCGCCGCCGAGCGCGTGCGACAATCGTTGCCCAGCGCGCAGTTTCTCATCGTCGGCGACGGTCCCGAGCGCCAGCGGCTCGTCGCGCTGCGCGACAAACTGGGCTTACAGGGCACGCTTCATTTGTTGGGGGCTCGCACCGACATCCCAGAGATTCTGGCTGCCCTCGATGTTTTCGCGCTCAGCTCGAAGGAGGACGGCAAGGGAATTTCGATTCTGGAAGCCATGGCCACCGGCAAGCCCGTCGTGGCTCCGCGCGTGGGCTCTGTATCTGAAATGGTCGAGGATGGGCGGACCGGTTATGTCACGCCCGTGGGGGACCTGGACAGCCTGGCGGCGCGGATGCTCGAACTGCTCGCCAGCCCGAGCCAGGCTCGCATGATGGGCGAAGCGGGTCGAGTGGCGGCGGTTGAGCACTGGTCGCTGGAGCGCATGACCGGCGACTATGAGGAGTTGATCGAAAGCATTTACACCGAAAAATGCCGCAAATCGGCCCGTCACCCGCAGGCGCAATTTGGCCGCCAACTCGCCACAATTTCGGCTGGGCAGCCCGGTGCATAGTCGCGCGACGCAGGATTGTGTGGCGCGCGGACGCTCCGCGGCTACTACTCTATTTCCAGCCGGTCGTCCTGCTTTGCCGCCAGCAAGTCGCACGATATTATGCCCTTGGACCCAAACGAAGAAGAACTGCCGGGCGCGGCACGAGCCGCGCAGGGCGTTGAGCGCGCGACCCCACACACGATCCTCGCGCGCCAGCCGCGGGACGAGAGAACGAAATCAGGCACGATGACCGGAACTCTGTTGGCCGCAATCGCCCGCGTATTGAGCGGGGCGAGCGTGCGCTGGATCGATTGTCAGCCCGACACGTGCCAGCGCGTCTATTTCGCCAATCACACCAGCCACCTGGACGCGATCGTACTGTGGTCGGCGCTGCCTTCGCAGTTGCGCCCTCTGACGCGTCCCGTGGCCGCCAAGGACTATTGGGAAAAGGGCGCCATCCGGCGTTACATGGCGCGAACGTTCAACGCATTGCTGATCGACCGCACGGATATCAAGGTCCACCAAAGCCCGGTCGACTTGATGCTTCGCGAGATCGGCGATAAGCAATCCCTGATCGTGTTTCCAGAAGGAAGCCGAAATACCGAGTCCGAACTGCAGGAATTCAAGAGCGGGCTTTATTACATCGCGAAAAAGCGTCCAGACCTGGAACTCGTGCCCGTTCACATTGATAATCTGAACCGCGTGCTGCCGCGCGGAGAGTTCCTGCCGGTGCCGCTGTTGAGCCTGGTCACATTTGGCCCGCCGATCTGGCTTGAGGCGGGCGAACCGAAGATGGAGTTTTTGGCGCGATCGCGAGAATCCGTGCGACGGCTCAAAGATTTATAGGTGCGAGTCAACGAAACCCGCCTGTTGCTGAGAACGAATGGTTGATGACGTCAAAACGCTGAGCCTGGTGGGCGGGGTGCTCGCGCTGTTGCTTGGCGCTACCACGATCGGCCAGCGGCTCAAGAACGAAACTCACATCGGCCTCAATCCCGCGCTCGTCGACGCATTCAATCAGCGAATCCGCGCCTGGTGGCTGATGTGCACCGTGTTGGCGGCCGCGTTTCTGCTGGGGCCGATCTCGCGCGTCGCGACGGTGATTCTGTTCGGCTTGATCTCGTTTTGGGCCCTGCGGGAATTCGTCACGCTTACCCCAACTCGACTGGGTGACCACCGCACGCTGTTCTGGGTCTTTTTTCTGTTCACGCCGCTGCAATACGTCCTGGTCGGGCTGGGCGTGCCGCGATACGAACTGCTGTTTAGCGTCTTAATTCCGGTGTACGCGTTTTTGTTTATTCCTGCGCGCGTGGCGATGGCCGGCGACTACAAACGGTTCCTCGAGCGAACGGCCAAGATACAATCCGGCCTGATGGTCTGCGTGTACTGCTTGAGCTATGCGCCCGCGCTATTGAGCCTGGAGATTCCAGGATATGAAGGGCAAACACCGCGGCTGCTGTTTTTTTTCGTGATCGTGGTGCAGCTAAACGACGTGTTGCAATACGCGTGGGGCAAATTGCTGGGCCAGCATGTGATCGCGCCTGCGATCAGCCCCAGCCGTACCTGGGAGGGCTGCTTGGGAGGAATCGCGAGCGCCACCTTGATCGGAACGGCACTGTGGTGGGCCACGCCGTTCGAACCCTGGGAGGCCGCCGGGCTCTCGCTCGTCATCGCCATCATGGGATTTGCGGGCGGGATGACCATGTCGGCCATCAAGCGCGACCGCGGCGTCAAGGATTATGGAACGCTCGTGGTCGGACACGGCGGGGTGCTCGACCGGATCGATTCCATCTGCTTTGCCGCGCCGGTTTTTTATCACCTGACGCGGTTCTTTTTCGTGCCGCTCACCTAAGACGGCGACTGCACGGTGGCGTGGCTCACGAGCCGGAAGCGCTAAGAACCCGGCGGCCGGCTCCACTCCAAGATCACTTGCCTGGGCCGCTGCACGGCTTGTGGCCGGGTGACCTGATAGGAACCTCGGCCGGCAGCCTCCGACAGCGGTTCATCAACCGGGCCGACTGCGGCCACGGCGTCGCGGGCAGGTTCAGCAGCAGCCTTTTGCAGCGAGCCCATCTTGGCGGACGCCAGCTCGTACACGCTCGGTTTGTCGTCCGTCGCGACGTCGCTCTTTTCGGCCGACGGACTGGCGACCGCTACGGCCGCGGCGACTGGCGAGGGCGCGGGCGCGGGCTCTTCACGCGGCGATTCGTTCGAAGGTCCCGGCAGCTTCACGGCAACCAGCGGTGCCGAATCTGCCGGAACGTCGATCGCCGGGCTTCCCTGGCGGACCCAATCGAGCCAATTGTTCTGCAAGACAGCCAGGCTATTGAATCCATAGAACTTCTTTGTCGCGCGACTCCAGTTCTCGTCGGCCATGCCGTCGCCCACAAAGTCGAGGAATTTGCGCTTGCCGCCCTGCGAAATCAAGTATCGCGCCAGCGAAAAGCCCTGCGAATAGAGTGGCATCACATCCTGCGGATAATCCTTCATCGCGAACATACGGTTGAACGCGATGGCGCGGCCCGTGTGCAGGAAATCGACCAGCATCATCTGCTGCTTTTGCTTTTCACTGGGATGCTCGACCGTGGTGCAGGCGCCTTCGTCGGCCCAGCGCGGCAACGGGCGACGGAAGTGGGTCGCAAAAACGGTATGAGTGACTTCGTGCGGCAGAACAGAATCCAGGATACGCACGAGTGATCCTTGAATCGTCATCCGCCAGCCGAACACTTCGCCGTGCTCGAAAACGAAACTGGTGGCGCCACCCGCGCCCAGATGGTCGCCGATTTGGGCCGTGATCGGGCAGGGCTGGCTCCAGTTGGGCATCTCCTTGCCGAGCCAGTCGATCGCCAGCTCGCGCCGATATGTCTCGGCGGCCGTTCCGACTTGTTTGGCCATGGCCGCGCTGGGCGCTTCGACCACGAAATTTTGCGTCCGGTAACTCGCCCCGAGAGATGCGAACGCGGCGACCAAGATGGCGCACCGCACCAGATGAGCTTCCATGCTCGTCGAGCTCCTGATTCAAGGAACACCGCGGCCACGTCCATGTAGCCGACACGCGCGGCTATAGCAACTTTCGAGCCGACCAAGGCTCCGTTACGCCCACGCTCTCTTAAGCTCTTATGCGGGGCCGCCCTAAATAGGTCCGGCCCGAGCTCTCGCTTGCGCCGCGGGTTTGTAAAGTCTGCAAAGTTTAACAGCAGCTACTCGAATTTGCCCAGACCAATTCCTGACCGCGCGCGTCTGCGGGGGAGCGTGAAATACGTGGGAAACATCGCCGTTTCGGCTGCTGTCGAACCGATCGCCCCACGGTGGGTGGTGCGCCGCTGGCTCGGCCGAGGAAGATCGCGAATGAATTGGAAGCTTAATGCGAGTGCGCAATGCCAGCTTCATTCGGCCTGCGACAGTTTTGCGATCACATCTCGATTGGCAGGTGGAAACGTATAACTCGCGAGTTCGTTCGGGCCGACCCAACGGAATCGATGGGGGGCGCCGGCAGGGTCACTCACGAGCGCGGCCGTGAAGAAATGAATCCGCACGCGCGCGTGATCGTAGTCGTGCTCGACGAGTTGATATTCGGAGCCAATTTCGACAATCAGCCCCGCTTCTTCCAAGCACTCGCGGGCCGCGGCCTCGGCGGGTGATTCGCCCGGCTTAAGCTTTCCGCCGGGAAACTCCCAGAAACCGGCAAGTGGCGCATCTTCTTCGCGGCGTGCGATCAGGTATTTGCCCGCGTGTTCGACAATCGCGACGGCCACTTCGACGCAACCTGTCGCGCGAGCGTGCGTCATTTCTTCACTTGATCGAGTAGTCGGCCAGGCGACCCCATGATGTTGTAGCCGCCGTCGACGTGCAGAATTTCGCCGGTGATTCCATCGGACATCGTCGAGAGCAGGAACGCGCCCGTGCGTCCGACCTCCTCATGCTTGATATTGCGAGCCAAGGGCGCCATGTGCTCGTAAAGGCCGAGCATGTCTTCCACGCCGGCGCCCCGTCCGGCCAGGGTGCGCAAGGGCCCGGCACTGAGCGCGTTCACGCGAATGCCGCGCGGGCCGAGGTCGTACGCCAGGTATCGCACGCTGGCGTCGAGCGCCGCCTTGCAGATGCCCATCACGTTGTATCCAGGAACGGCTTTCTCGCCACCGAAATACGTCATGGTCGCGATGCTGGCGCCGTCGTTCAAAATCTTTCGGGCGGCATTGCTCACGGCAATCAAGCTGTAGGCGCTGATCTCCATAGCCATCAAGAAGCCCGAGCGGCTGGTCTCGATGGTGTCGCGCTTCAAGTCGTCCATCGAGGCAAAGGCAATGGCATGCAACAAGAAATCGATCTTGCCGAACTCCGCGCCGGTCCGTTCGATCACCTCGGCGATTTGCTCGTCTTTCGAAACATCGAGGGGAACCAGAAACTTGGCATTCGGCGCCGTGTCGGTGAGCATCGCGACACGCCTGCGGTTGCGCTGTCGCTCGTCATCGGGGCGGTCCGGCAGATGCGTAAAGCCGCACAGCCCACCTTCGGCCATGATCACCTGGGCGATGGCCCAGGCAATCGAATGATCGTTGGCAACGCCGAGGATCAGTCCCTTTTTTCCCTCGAATAAGCCCATCGGACCTCCCATTGTCCATTCGTGGCCGCAGTCGGTGTTCGGAAGGCCAGAAGATAACGCCTTGCCGCCCGGGGTCAACTTCGGTGCGGGCGGCTTCAGGTGTGGCCGACAGAACTCAATCTGTTCGACTTGCGTATAAAATGAAGCCAAATTGACACGAACTTGAGTTGTCATACTGACGACACAAGCTACCATTAAGGTATCCGGACGCGGCTCAATATTTAAGCAAAAACCCCCTCGCATCTTGGCAACTTCGCCCCAGAATCATTTTGAGTTCCCGATCGCGCCAGCCATTCTGCGGCAGCACCCCGACTTAGCTGCTCTGGCTGCTGAACTCGGCTGGTACGCCGCAGAAACGAGCTCAGGGAATGCATTGTTGTCGGCCACCTTGCCGGCCGTAGCTAGCTTCGCCCGGGCCGAAACGGCCTGCGTCGCGGTGCTGGAGGCCGGCGCCTGGCGACTGGTCGCGGCGACCGGCCCGCAAAAAGCCCTGCCCGTTGAGCTGATGGCCGAATCACTCGATCTCGAAGCGCCGCGCGCGAGCGGCGGCTGGGTGGCGCTACCGCTGGCGGCACATGCCACGACGAGTGAGATCCTGCTGCTGACGATCGCAAAAGGTGACGTGAAGCAATTGGAACGATTGCAATTTGCGGCCACGGCACTTGGGGCCGCGTTAAGCTCAACGCGCAAACGAGACAACGAGCGCAGCCGTATCTCGCGCTTGGAAGCGATTCTCAGCATCGCCAGCCAATGGAATCAAACTAATGAGATGGAGCCGTTGCTCGTGCAAATTGCCGAGGCGGCCACGCGCCTGCTCGGCGCCGATCGGGCCAGTATTTTTTTGTGGGACCGCCCGAACCACACGCTGGTCGGACGTCCAGCGCTGGGGGTCGCCGACGGCGAGCTCCGCATTCCCGATAATGCAGGCGTCGTCGGACAGGTGGTCAGGAGCGGAATGCCGGCGCGGATCGGCTCGGCCGATCAGTCCTCCATCGATCGACAAGTCGATCGCGAGTTGGGTTATCGCACGCGCACGCTGTTGTGCGTGCCCTTGCACGGCAGCGGTGGCGAGTTGTTTGGCGCCTTCGAGGTCATCAACAAACTATCGGGCGATTTCACCGCGGATGATGAACGCGCGCTCACGGAACTCGCGGGCCACGCGGCCATCGCCTTGGAGAACACGCAGCAGTTCGAGCAGCTCTTGTCGCGGCATCGGCATATTGTCGAACAAGCCGCCGAAGGCGTGCAGCTCATTGGCCACAGCCCCGCGATTGAAGCGTTGCGTTCGACAATCCGTCGCGTTGCCGACACCGAATTGGCCATTCTAATCTTGGGTGAAAACGGGACAGGGAAAGAGGTCGTCAGCCAGTCGATCCATTACCTGAGCCGGCGTCGCGACGAGCCGTTCATCGCCGTCAATTGCGCCGCCATCACCGAGACATTGCTCGAAAGTGAGCTGTTTGGCCACGAGAAGGGAGCATTTACCGACGCTCACGAAAGCCATCAGGGAAAATTCGAGCTCGCCTCGGGTGGCACGCTGTTTCTGGACGAGATTGGCGATTTGAGCCTAAGCGGCCAGGCCAAGCTGCTGCGCGTGCTGGAAGAAAAAATCGTGGTCCGCGTTGGCGGCTCCAAGCCCATCCACACCGACGCGCGGGTGATCGCGGCTACAAATCAGAACCTGGCCGAAATGGTTCGCCAGAAGCGGTTTCGCCAGGACCTGTTTTTCAGGCTAAACGTGGTCACGCTCGATTTGCCGCCGCTGCGCGACCGAGGTGACGACGTGCTGCTGTTGGCCGAGCACTTTCTGGCCGACTTTTGCCGCAAAGCGCACCGCAAGCCACTCAAGCTGACCGCCGCCGCACGCTCACGGCTGGAAGCTCATACCTGGCCGGGCAATATTCGCGAATTACGTAATCTGATGGAACGCCTGGCCTATCTGTCGGCCGGCGATCGGGTGGAGGCCGATGATCTGGCATTCATTCTCGCTCCGAGCGGCGAAACGCCTGCCATCCTCTCCTCGCACCTGCCCCTCTCGCAAGCCACCGATGTCTTTCAGATCGAATACATCAAGAAGAATATCGAACGGGCCAAAGGCAACATGAGCGAAGCCGCCAAACGCATGGGCCTGCACCGCTCGAACCTGTATCGCAAGATGCGTCAACTCGGCATGCACACGGACGAAGAAAAGGAGTAGGACGAGCGGCGGGCCTGGCATGATCTGCGATTCAGCTCACGTGCTCGAAAACAATCCCGAGCTGCGGCACGGTTTGCATCGCTTCTTTGAGTTCGGCTGACACGATTAAATCGATGTGCCATCCGACGATGCGAAAAATGTGACTATCCTCGGTTTGCGTCGCGTCGATTCGAACTTTCGAAACCGAATGGTACTCGCCAATCAAATCCGAGCGGTGATCGCCTGGTTGCCACTTGGTGAACTCGGAACGCGCTTCGTCGAGACATTTGAACTCGTGGAGCACATTAAGAATTTGGTAGCTGTCGCGAGCGCCGCCGATATCGACCGAGAATAGCTCGATGTCCCCAGGGCAGATGGTTCGAAAAACATTCGCGACCCGGGTAGATACGACGGGCATGTCGAAGGCCCCCAAGTTGAATGCAAGCTCGCGACCGGGGTTTCCAATGTGTACAGCGGCTGGTCTGGCACCGCGGTAGGGCTTTGGCCCGGTGAAGTCACGTGGGTCGATCTCCTCGCCATTAATTGCGACGGGCTGATTCAGGAACCACTGATCAGGAAAGCCCGCGTGGTCGGGAAAAATCTGAAACAGGTCTCTGGCAGTTGGCTTTAGCATATCGGCGAATCTCGCCGTGTCCTGCTAGCACGGTTTCTGAGTTTCCCAAGGATAAGAATCGTGGGCGGCTTCTTCAGCAGGTGTGAAAATCGCATTAGTGATGCCATTTTCATCGCAAGCCTGTTTGAATCTTTCAGAGACCATAATGGTTCCGCACAACCCGACCGGATTGAAGATGTCCTCGCCAGTCCAGCTACTCGGTTCGAGGACTAGGCGCTTCCAGCGCTTGATGTTTCCCGAGTGGCAATGGGAGCACGTCGGACGCGCGTCCCATTCAAATCCCGAGGCAACCACGTCGAGCTTAGGCCGCCCGCGCGTCACAAGAATTCGATAATACTGGGGCGGCAGTGACAGATTCCGACGGCGGCTCTCCACGCCCAAGACCGTCACTGGGTCAAAGGCCGTGATGCCCGTCAGACCACGTTGGTGGTAGATGTCGCGGAATTTTTGAGAGACGAGCACGTCGCCGCCACTTTCTCCAAAAACGAAATCAGCGAAGTTCATTCCGGGCAGTCTGAGGTACACTCGGCAAGGCGCTAGCCAGGAGAGCATGCTGACAAAGGCTCCGCAAACCGGACAACGTTCCGCCTCACCTTGCTGGTAGTCAGACTCGTTCTTGTACCAGGTCTCCGCGTCGCCGCTGGGGAACGTTTCGAGGTCGAAGAATTGCATCGCGCTCAGTGCTCCTCAGCGATACCGCTTGAGTTCGCTGGGATCCTTCATTCCGGGATAGAAATCATGGCCGGCGAGTTCCGCGGGAGTGAAGATCGCGTTGGTGATCCCGTTTTGCTCGCAAGTATCTTTGAAGCGCTGAGACACCATGATTTGGCCGCTTAGTCCGCGCGGCCGGAAGATGTCTTCACCCTGCCAAGTGTTGGATTCCAGCGCTAGCCGCTGCCAGCGCATGATGTTGCCACTTCGGCACACATTGCAGGTCGGAGGATTGATCCACTCAAACCCCGACGCCTCCATATCGAGCGCAGGTCCGCCGTACGCTACAGAGACACGGTAGTAGTTGGGCGGCATCGGGAGGTTCCGCCGTCGGCTTTTGACGCCGAGGACCACGACCGGGTCAAAGCCTTTCACACCGGCCATCTTTGACCCTTTGTAAACCCGATGGAATAGTTCAGAAACCAGAAAGTCATCGCCAGCCGTTGAGAATGCAAAATCTCCGAACTGACTACCAGGAAGTTCTAATTGCACTTGCAAGGGTGGCAACCATGCCAACAAGCTCACAAACGATCCGCAAGCGCGACAACGTGCAGCATCTCCTTGCTTATGACCGACCGTTCGCGAGAAACAGGTCTCATAATTCTCATGCGGAAAGGCGCTTAGCGCGTAGAAGGACATCTCAGTTTCCAAATGGCTTCGGAAATCTTTTCACGAATTCAGGCTCGCTGTAAACCTTACGCAAAAACGCTTCAAACGCCGCCTGATCGGCATTGCGATTCCGTCTGATCCAATCGGCGACTTGCTCATCGAGCTCTCGGTGCCATTTTTCCCATCCCTGATGAGCTTTGAGGCTACTGGCGAGCATCTCGAATCTTTCGTCGCGAAGCTTGTAGATGCCACGCAGTTTCGGATGTTCTTCAAGAGCCTTGTAAACCTCTGATGATATCGCATGATGGACTTGGCGGAACTGTTTGAGGCGTTTAAGTTCGGATTCAAAAATGCTTTTCGCTTCTTTTTTCGATCTTGCCCGAGAAGCCGCCTTTAGGATGCTTTCTTGTTCGTCAGGCAACATTAGCTCGAAAACCCGTATAAGCTTCTTGTCGAGTTGAATCTCACGTCCGGCTACACTAAACGCGATCGCTGGGATCGGCAAAAAATGAAGCAGCGGCAAGAGCGCGAGCAAATGTTGCCACTGGAGCCCGCGCTCATGGATGTCTCCGATCGTGACCACCAGATCGCCACCGGGCGTGAGCGTGGCGATGCCGCTGACGTACATCTCGGCCAAGACACTGGCCTGCCGGCCCGCTTCGGCCACCGATTCCTTTTGCCACTTGCGGAACTCGTCAACGCCCTTCGACCGTGACAGGTGATACTTCTTGTAGTGGGCACCGATCGAGGCAGCGAAGTAGCCGCCGGTCGCCTCGGAGATGATCGCTTGCGCCGCCTGACCGGCCGTGTAGTGCTGATCGACCGTAACGACCGGCCGCCCATTCGGTTCCAGTTCGCTCTTGAAGTTGGATTGATACCAGGCGCCCGCGCGCGAGCGCAGGTCGCCTTGCACACTGTTGGCGCGCCACCAGCGGGCCACGTCCGGATCGAGAACTTCCAGCGCTTCGAGCGTCTTCTTGCGAAATGAGTCCGTGACTAGCGGGCCCGGTCCGGCAATCTCCAGCCCTTCCGAGTTTTTGCGAACTTCCGGTACAGGTCCGCGGGGCGGAGGTGATGGGCCGGGCCGCACCTTTGCCTTCGCCCTCATGCTCGCAAGCATGAAGCGCAGGTCGGGCTGGGCGGCACGGCCGTCGGATTTAACAGCGATAGTTGTTGGCTCACTCGCGCGAGCACCCGGCATTTGCCGCTCCCAGCTTTCCATCAACCTCACGAGCCGGGTGACGCTATCGGCTTCGATGCTGAATCCAGCATCGGCTTGGGTTTCGACGAACGTGTCCCACGCGCCTCGCCAATCGCCGCCAAACTGGCCGGCCCGCACGCGCTCGAGGAACTCGCGCAAGTCGTCGGCGAACGGCTGGAGCGCTTCTTCGATGAGCTGCTTTAAATCCGCGAGCAACGCCCGGCGGTTGGCTTCGATTCCATACAGGTCTAACATTCGCTTGATCCTTTTCGGCTCGGTGCAGCCGCGCGGTCCTCGCTACTCTCTCGCGCGCGAAAAAAAAGAGCCCGCCACCTGCGCGTGTGCGCAAGTGACGGGCTCTTTGGATACCTCGGCCCTAAACGGACTTCAGCCCCGCTCGATACCCGGACCTTCTTGCCTGACTAGAAAAATGAGCGTACTCGATCAACGGTCGTTTGTCATGGGAGAATCCTGGCCAGTTAGCTTCGGCGCGATAGACAATGGCAACGCGCAGCCGCCTCCGCTACCATTCTGTAACGCGAGCGACACACTAAAACATCGACCGCGGATTTACTGCCTAGGGCGGAAACGCAATCGCATGTCGAGCGAGCGTATCATCACCGCTGCACTGGCGAGCGTTCTCATAAGTCTGTTGCTCGTCGGGATCGTCAGTGGCACACTCTTTCAGCACGTCGTGCAGGTCGTGCCCGTGGCCGCGGCGATTGTGGCGGTCGTCAGGCGAGTTGACGCGGCGCCCTATGCCGCGATGCCGATCTTCGTGTTCTGGTTCGGGATCATGATCCTGATCTGGCTGTTTTTATTGGGGATCTCGAACGTCACGACCGGTCACTTCACGCCGGCGGAGATTGCACTCACGATCGTGATCGGCGCAGCTTCAGCGGCGGGAATCGCAACGGCACTGCGCGCCAAATCCACAGCCAAGCTGGCCAAACGAGCCGCCTTGTTCGTCGGCTTCGCCGTTTTTCAGATCGCCGCCATGTGGCTCAGCCTGCGGCCGTTTATCGCCAGCGCGTAGGCCCCCACTCGAGCGCGCAGCTCGAAATCCAACTCGGCGTTTTTGCGAAACCCAAGCACAAGCGATCAGTTGCCGCTCTTGGCTTGCAAGAAGCCCTTGGTCGGGTTTGCGGGCGGCTCAAACTTGAACGGTAGCTTGTCGGGAACCACGTGAACATCCGTCGTGAACTTGTAGGGCGCGGGTTCCAAGCCGCTGGGATAGGTCAGCTCGACCATGAAAGCGGTCCAACCTTTGGCAGGCTCGGGAACTTTTGCAACATATTGGCCGTTCTGTTCCTCGAGTGGCGAGCCCGTCCAAGACGGTCCAATAATGTCCAGGCGGAAGTCTCGCGCTTCGGGGTTCGTCGCCTGCCACACCTTGACCGCGATGGGTTTGTCGAGCGCCTTCACGGCAATGGAACCCGCCTCGCGGTCGACCTTCCACGAAAACTTCGGCAGCGACGCGCTTGTGAGCACGGCCCGATAACACGCCAGCATCGTGGCGCGCACGTCCGTCCCGCGCATGCCGTGCTTGGCGTTGGGCACATAGCGCAAATACTTGGTGCCGGGCAGGTCGTCGAAATAGAACTGCGAGGAATCAGGCACGAAGAATTCATCGCCTGTCGCTTGCATGATGAACTTGGGCATGGTGAGCCGGCTGCGATACTCATACGGCTCTTCGATCTTCATGAGCGCCTTATATTCCGGCGTGCCATGCCAGTTCATGATGCCTTCGCGCACGTAATTGCCCACCGCCGGAGCCCAGAAGCCATACACCTCCCAATGATGCTTGAACGAGGGCTGAATATTCAGCAGGTCGATCGACAGCGGCATGATGCCGATAACGCGCTTGTCGACCGCCGCCGTGGTCCACGTGGTCCAACCCCGCTTGGAGCCGCCACACACCACAAAGGTATCGACTTTCTCCTTACCGCCTTCGGAGCTCCCCAAGAAAGTCGTGACGGTGTCCATCGCGCGCACCGCGCTCTTCGTCATCGGCAATCGCAAGGGCCAGCGCTCATCGCCCGTGCGCATGTATTTGTCCCAGGTATAGGCGATGATGGCGTCCTCGCTCCGCCCGAACTTCTCGCCCTTG
>DATJEN010000249.1:0-2381 GCA_035496575.1 Pirellulales bacterium | reverse complement strand
CACGCCGCGCCGATCGTTGAACGAATCGTTCGGCCGCGGATCGTCGCGCACGCCGACAATCACGTCGTCATTTCCGTCGCCATCGAGATCGGCGCAGGCAATCGCGTGGCCCCAATGAAGGCGACTATCCTTCAAATCGCGGTCCCACAGTTTGTCCGGGCTGTCCGGAGCGGAATAGATCACGACCTGATTGCCGTGCCACGGTTCAATCGTGGCCAGAAACTGCGCGCCGCTGCGCAGTTTGCCGGCTTGAACTTCGCTCGAGCCGCGCGCTCCCGTGGCTGCTTCTTGATTGCCCGCGCCGATGAGCTTCGCTCCCCATTTGTCCAACATGGAGCCCAAGGGCGCTATGCGGCTGACTCCTTCGTAACTAGCCGCGAGCACGTCGAAGCCCTTCCGACGAGTGGACGCGACTGGCGTGATCGCATGCACGACCTGAAGCGATTCGGAGAGCACGCGCGGTGTCCATCTATCGTTCACCGGATCCGCTGGGACTGGAAAATCAAGTATGCGCACGGGCCGACCGTCGGACCAATTGCCGTTCCGTGTCGAGTCGCGACCCATCAGCGGGGCCACGATGAGGTGCAACTTTCCGTTACCCTCTAAGTCGGCGAAGCACATCCGGTGCACCATCGGTTCATCGCCGATGTGGATCACCGACCACGGCTGATCGAGCGATTTGCCGCGCTTGAGCCATTGAATCGTGGCGTTTTCCTTCGTGCGAAACCCCGGCAGCCAACCGGCGCCCAGGGCGAAATCGATTTGCCCATCGCCGTCGATATCGGCCGCAGCGATGCAGACATTGTCTTCCTTGGTTTGGCCCTTGATGATAACGCGTTTTTGCCAGGACGGGTTTTCGTACCACACCACCTCGTTGGTATCGACAACGACAATATCGGGCTTACCGTCGCCATTGACGTCCGCGATCGTGACGGCATAGCCGATCTTGATCGTTGTGTCGATTTCCTGAACGCGGAACCGCCAAGTAAAAGTGCCACCCTTCGGCGAATCCGGTTGAGCGCGAACTGGCAATAGGGCCGCCGGCAGGGCGAGCACGGCGAACAAGAGGGTGCGGCGCATAGCGGCGAGTCTCTGAGAATTCACGAGTCGAGTTTTTGCAGGGCCTTTTGGATTGTCTCCAAGGCTTCGGCCGCGGCGTCGCGACCGAGCCAGTGCTTGTCCTGTTTTTGCATTTTCTCGAGGGCCGGCAAGGCCACGCGGGCAGCCGCGCGAAAATCCCCGAGCGATTTGGCGGCGGCACAGCGCACGTTCACGTCCCCGTCGGAGAGCAGCTCTAGCAGGGCAGGCACGACCTTGGGCGCATCCACGCCGATGTCGGCCAGCGCTTCCGCCGCGGTCTCGCGGACATCGGCACTCGAGTCCTTGAGCAATTTGAGCAATGCGGGGACGGCGGCTTTCGCCGTCACGCCAATGTTGCCCAGCGCTTCGCACACGCTTGCCCGAATGACGGCTTCGCTGTCGCCGAGCGCGTCAATCATGGCGGGAACGGCTTCGAGCGCACGGACGCCGCGACCACCGAGCTGTTGTGCTGCCTCCCGGCGAACCTGCGGGGATTTGTCTTTCAGTTGTTCTTTGAGTTGTGCGATGGTGGGCGGAGTGGTGTTCTTTGCCTTTTCATCTGGCTGGCCGGCTTTCGCAACCACAGGTTTCTGGTCGGCCGGCGCGGCCGCGACAAAGGAAATCAAGCAGGCTGCCAGAAGCGATATGACTGGTGTTTTCATCGCCCGCCCCTCAATCGCAGAAAACCCAAGGTGACAGCCTAGACTGCGTCAACGCAACTCTTTCGGTCGATACCGTTCGCCACGGATTCCTATTCTACCAGAGAGTGCGTCGCCGACGATGGGGCGCCGGCCCACTACCCTTGACATTCGTCGCGCCGGGGTCAGACAATACGAATCTGACCGAAAATCAAGACCGCCCCTCGTTCGACGAATCACTGATTAAGCTCGCCGCGCGTCGGAGCAGGATATCTGCATGGCCCTGACACCATCGCAACGCCCGACTCGTGAATGGCTCTTACTGGTCCTGGCGATCATTGTTGTCGCGGGCGTTTGCGCTCCGCTGTGGCAGTGGTCGGCGCACGGCGCGGCCGAGGCCGACTTCTGGGCCAAGTGGACTCCCGATCGAATTGGCCGTCTGCTGTTGGGGCCCGAACAAATCGCTTGCTACTGCTGTACGGTCTGGGCGGGCTTCATTATTTGGAGCCGCTTCGCCGAAGTTCGCCGCCAGCGCCGGGCGCTGACCCAGGATTTGCTTCCGACCGAAGAAGGCGCACGGATCCTGCCGGACGATGCGCGACCATTGGTGCGCAAGCTCGACATGGTGGCCGCTCGTCGCGGCCCGTCAATCTTGGGAACGAT
>DATJEN010000248.1:0-10895 GCA_035496575.1 Pirellulales bacterium | reverse complement strand
CACCTTCTCCGCCTTTTCCATCGCGCGCAGCAAGTTCTCGCCCAGGATCTTCTTGATCTCTTCGGTCGAGTAGCCGCGATCGAGCAACCCCTGCGTGATCCGCGGATAAGCGCTCACGTCCTCGAGCTGGCGGGGCACGATCTCGATGCCGTCGAAGTCCGATCCAAGTCCCACGTTGTCGATTCCCGCGACTTCAACGATATGATCGATGTGATCGAGCACGATTTCAATGTCGCCGTGCTCGAGCGGATTCTCCATCGACCAGCGGCGCATCTCCTTGCGAATCGCCTCCGCATCGCCGGCGTGCTGCTTGCGGAACTCGCGGAATTGCGGAATTGCCGAGCTCAAGCGCTCGGCCGAGCTCGGCACCACGAAGCCCGGATAAAAATTGACCATCACCACCCCGCCGTTCTGGGGAACAAGCCGCAAGACTTCGTCGGGCACATTGCGCGGATGATTCGCGATCGCCCGCGCCGAAGAATGCGAAAAGATGACCGGCGCCTGGCTGATGGCCAGCGCCTGTTTCATGGTGCCGATCGAAACGTGCGAGATGTCGACCAGCATGCCGAGGCGGTTCATCTCGTGGACGACTTCCTCGCCAAAGGGCGTCAGCCCTCCGTGCCGCTCCTCGTCGGTGGCCGAGTCGGCCCAGTCTAAGGTGTCGGAGTGCGTCAGGGTCATATACCGCGCGCCCTCGACATAAAGCTGCCGCAGCACGTTGAGCGAGTTCTCGATGGAATGGCCGCCCTCGACGCCGATCAGCGAGGCGATCTTGCCGGCCGCCACGATGCGGCGAATGTCGGCCACCGTGCCCGCGAATTCGAACGTCTGGGGATAGTGGGCGATCATCGCTTTGACAAGCTCGATCTGCTCGAGCGTGTCGGCCAGCGCCCGGCCGGTGTGTCGCGTGCTTGAGGGCACGTACACGGACCAGAACTGTGCCTTGACTCCGCCGGCGCGCAGCCGCGGGATGTCGGTGTGCAGACCGGCCTGCGGCTTGGCGATATCCAACTTGTCGAACGCCGGCGAGCCGCGCTCGCGAATCTTCCAGGGCAGATCGTTGTGCCCATCGATCAGAATCGCTTCGGCCTGGATTTGCCTGGCCTGCTCGCTCACGACAATCGGCGCGTGCTTCTCATTTTGCTGGGCCTGCACGGTGGCCGTCGCCAGTAGAGCCAGGCACAAGGCGAGTAGCGACGCGCGAGGGAGCTTCGCGGGTGAAGCAGGCATGGTGCGTTCCTTTTGTGCTAAGCCACGTGGGCGCGTGGCGGATGCTCTAGCCTATCCACCGTGGGCGCGATGAGCAAAGCGGGCCCGCCGCTCGGCAGCCGCGGAACTTGAGCGAACCATGCCTAGCGCCCGACCCGACCGATCTTTCGCCCCGCTCAACGGCCCGCTAAATTCTGCATACCTTCACCCGTGCGAGGCGTCCCATGCTCGATTGCTCGTGGTTACTCGTGGCCCAATCGTCCAGCGTTCAGCTCGAGTTGCTCGATGTGCTGATCCTGGCGACTAGCGTCATCGGCGTTACCGCCTTCGGCATGTGGATCGGCCGCAAAGAGGACAACACCAGCGACTATTACCTGGCCGGCAAAACGGTCGCCTGGTGGGCCATCGCCGGCTCGATCTTCGGCACCAACATCAGCTCGCACCACATGGTCGGCATGATGGGGGCCGGGCTGAAGGAAGGTTTTGCCCAGGCCAACTTCGAGTTCGGCGCCATCTTCGGCCTGCTCACGCTGTGCTACTTCTTTCTGCCCTTCTATCGCCGCATGGGGTTGTACACCCTTTCGGAGTATCTGGGCCGACGATTCGACGACCGCAGCCGCTTGGTGTACTCGATTACCAACATGGCCTTTCTACTCATCCAGATGTGCGGCACCATGATCCTGGGCGCGCTGACGATTGCCACGCTCACGGCCGACTCGGACTACGTGATCAGCTATGAATTTGCCGTGTGCCTGACCGCCCTGGTCGCAGGCGCCTACACGTTCTTCGGCGGATTGAAGGCCGACATCTTCAACGACGTCGTGCAAAGCGTGCTCTTGCTCATCAGCAGCGGCATGCTGGCGGTGCTCGCCATCTGGCATCCCAACGTCGGCGGCATTTCCGGCTTATTGCAGAAAGAGCCCGAGAAGTTTCACGTGTTCTTCGAAGCCAGCCACCCACAGTTGCCCTGGAGCGGCGTGCTCAGCGGCCTGATGGTGCTGCACTTGTATTACTGGGGCACGAACCAGTTCATCGTGCAGCGCACGCTGGGCGCCCGCAGCGACTGGGACGCGCGGATGGGCACGATCACGGCCGGCTTCTTCAAGCTGTTGATCCCGTTTCTGTGCATCGTGCCCGGCATGGCGGCCGGCTACATCCTGTCGATTGACCCGGAAACCGAGAGCGACATGGCCTTCGCCGGCCTGACGCGCGAGCTGTTGCCTTCCGGCTACGGCCTGGTCGGCATCGTGATGGCAGGGCTCGTGGCCGGCATCCTTTCGACGATCGATTCGATGATGAACTCCACCGCCACGCTCTTCACATTCGACGTCTACAAAAAGTACATCCGGCCACAGGCCTCGGAGTGGCGGCTGGTGTGGGTCGGCCGCTTCGCGATGATGACGATGGTCGCGTTGGCCATTTGGCTCTCGATCTATTTCGGCCAGGCCAAGGGCGGCATCTTCAACACGATGGCCGACTACAACGCCTACCTGGTGCCGGGCGTGATCGTCGCCTATGTGGCCGGCATCTTGCAGCCCTTCGTCACCGGCACGGCGGCCTTTGTTTGCATTCTGGCCGGGCCGATCTCGTCGATCATTTTTGACCAGGTCGCGGCGCGATCCTTCGGTCACTCGCTGCAAGCCTTTCACCGCGCCGGCCTGGCAACTGTGGCGTGCTACATCGTGCTGGTGGTGGTGAGCCTGGCCACTTCGCGCGAGCGCGACCCCGATCGCGAGCAGTACACGTTCGGCCGCTTCAAACGGCCAAGCGTCGAAGCGGACGATGCAGCCCGCCCGTTCTGGCAGCACGACCGCCTGTGGGCCTGCATCCTCGTGGCTTGCACGCTGTGGATGTGCTGGTTTTTTGCGTAGGGCCAGTGCGGCGCCTACTTCGACTTCTCCTCTTCGCGTTTGAATCGTCCGAGCTCGGGGATTTCGACGGCCGCTACTTTGCCGCTTGAGTCCAGCTCGAAGGTGAGGAGCTGCGGCTCCATCGCCTTGTCCTGGTACTTGGCGCGAAAGGTATCGTAGTGCCAGTGTTCCAAGTCGGCGGCAAAGCGCCCGTCGCGATCCATCGTTAGCTTGCCTTCCTTGCAGGTCACGGTGGCCGGACCATAAAGCTCGCTCGTGAAGCGGGCCGCGTATTTTTCGAGCGGCAAGGAGGGCTTCGTGTCCTTCGCGCGCGAAGCCTCTAGCTTCGTTTTTGCCTCCTTTGTCTTCCGCTCCGTCTCGTTCTGCGCGGACAGATCTTCGGCCAACCAGTCACGACCCGCTATTTTTAGAAACCGATCGAACACGTGGTGCGACAAGGCGGAAGGCAGCGCCGTGCCGCCGCGGTTCGTCAGAATCACCACTCCCAGTTTCTCCTCGGGCACGAGCGCCACCTGCGAGGTCATTCCATCGATCCCGCCCCCGTGCTCGGCCAGCAGCCGCCCTTTATAGTCACGCAACATCCAACCCAGTCCATACGCCAAAAATTTCGTGCCCGGGAAGCGGGCTTTGATATCGGGCGACAACTGGACGATCGTTTGAGGCGAGCGCATCTCGTCGATGGCCGCCGCGCTGACCAGCCGCTTGCCTTCGAACTCGCCGTTGCCGAGCTGCATGCGGATCCACTGCGCCATGTCGTTCACGTTCGAGTTGATCGAACCGGCCGGGCCGACGTTGTCGATGTTGCGCCAGGGCAGCGGCTCGAGCGTGTCTGCTACCTTGCTGTGAGGAGTCGCCGCGTTGCCACCGGCCGGCAGCGCCGTCACGCTTGTATTCGACGACTTCATTCCCAACGGCAAAAACAGCCGCTCCTTGACGAAATCGTCCCAACTCGTCTTGGCCACTCGGGCCGTCACCTCGCCGGCCGCCAGGTACATGATGTTCTGATACCCGAACTTGCTGCGAAAGCTCGAGTCAGGCTTGAGATGCCGCACGCGCCGCAAGATTTCGACCCGGTCGTTGCCCGTGCCGTACCACAAAGCGTCGCCGCGGGGCAAGCCCGAGCGATGGCAGAGCAGGTCGCGCACGGTGAGTTCGCGCGTGACCGCCGGATCATAAAGTGCAAAGCCGGCCAGGTGCTTGGTGACCGGGTCGTCCCAGGCGAGTTTGCCTTCATCGATGAGCATTGCCAGAGTGGCGGCGGTGAATGCCTTGCTGGTCGATCCGATCGCAAAGAGCGTGTCGGCGTCGACGGAAGCCGGTTCGCCCGTTTTGCGCGCGCCAAAGCCCTTGGCCAGCACAACCCGATCGTCCTTGACGATCGCGATCGCCAGCCCGGGAACCTGCCAGTCGCCCAGGGCTTTCGTGATCTTCGCTTCCAGGCCGGCGGTGGGTTCGTCGGCAGCGATGGCAACACTGCGGACCAGGACAAGGACCAAAACCGCTGCCAGGAGGCTCAACCGCGTCATCAAGCGAGCCATGATCAAATCCTCAATTGGAGAGTAAGGCCGCTCCCACCCATTCCACTACTGCGTCAGTTTCTTGATCAAGAACCCGTTGATCGATCCGTACTTCGTATCCTGATGCCCGGGATACGACACGATCACTTCGATGCCGGTGGGCTTCATCTTTTCGGCCAGCTTCACGCCATACAGGGCCGAGTGCGTCGGATCCGGCTCCGGCTTGCCCAGCTCGGGCGTGGTCTTTTGATTCGGAAAATCCAGATACAAAGGTGGGTCGTCGCTCGTGACCAATTCGATGGGTGAGTACTCCTTGATCCACGGCATGACCTTGTCGCGGTTCGCGAGCGCGAGCTCAAACTCCTGCGGCCGCGTGCGTCCCGCCTGCGCGAAGCCAAAGGCATGGCCGGCGTAGTTGGCGTTGGGCATCCACTCGCGCAGCTCCTTGGGATCGAGCGATGTCTGCGCGCCGTTTACCGCGGCGGCCGTCAGCCGCGTCGACTCGCGCGCGATCGGGTCGGCGCTCTTGGGATCCGCCAGGTCATCATGCAACGCCAGCCACAACGAAGTGCAAGCGCCCGCCGAGCCGCCCGTCGCTCCCACGCGCCGCTTGTCCAGATTCCACTCGCCGGCCTTCGAGCGTATGGTTTGCAGTGCCCGCGATGCGTCGTACAAGGGCGCCTTCACCGGCGGCTCGACCTTCTGTTCCATGGCTTGCGGGATGAAGCGATAGTTGAGCGCGGCCACGGAAATGCCGGCATCCAACAGCGGCTGAATGGCCGACGTGCCGTAGCCAGTCTTGTCGCCTCCCATCCAACCGCCGCCATGAATGAGTAGCACGAGTGGCGTGGGCTTATCGGACTTGGCCTGCCAGAAATCGAATTTCTGCCGCTCGGAGTCGTGGCCATAAACAAAGTCGGCCACCGTCGGATCGGGCCGCTTGGGCGGTTCCTTGGCTTTGTTGGCCTGAGCCCAGGCAATGACGGGCGAGAACAGCACGAGCGCGAAGACGAGGAGGCGGCGGATCATGGCAGGCACCTCTGGGGGTTGGAGGCTGGTGAAGGACCGGTTGGTTGTGCGGCAGCATCATCGGGCGCGCACGATCGAGCGTCAAGAATTTCGTTCTTTGGTGCCACTGGCTGTGCCAGTGCTCGTTCGAACCATTGTCAAGCACGGCTGTCGGCAAGATCACCGTCCGCGGTTTGTGTACAATCTTCTCGCGTCAGAATAGAACTCGCAGAAACAGGCTTGAAATCCGTGGCCGAGCGAAGCGGAGTAGCCCTGGTGACGGGCAGCGGCAAGCGTCGCGTGGGGTCGGTCGTGGCGGCGGCACTGGCTGCGCGCGGCTACTCGATCGCGGTTCACTACCACAGCTCGGCGGCGGAAGCGGCCGATACGATCGTCAGCCTGCGCGCACAGGGTGTCGAGGCCGAGGGATTTCGGGCGGACCTTAGCGACGAAATGGCCGCGACAAAAATGATCGAGGAGGTCATGGCCCGCTTTGGCGAGCTCAACGTGTTGGTGAACTGCGCGGCCATTTGGCAGCGGAGGCGGCTGGAAGAGGTTACGGCAGCCGATGTGCGGCGGCATTTTGAAATCAACACGCTCGGCACTTTCATCTGCAGCCAGCAGGCCGGCCTGGCCATGGTGCGGCAGCCCTCAGGCGGTTCGATTGTCTTGCTCGGCGATTGGGCCGTCGCTCGGCCGTACCTGGATTACGCCGCGTACTTTCCATCGAAGGGAGCAATCGACGTCCTCACGCGCACGCTGGCCGTCGAGCTGGGCACGCGCAACCCTCGCGTGCGCGTGAATTGCATCAAGCCCGGCCCGGTGCTTCTGCCACCCGACCTGCCAGAAGCCGAAAAGCGGGCGGCGATCGACGCCACGCTCGTCAAGCGCGAGGGCAGCCCCGAAAACATCGCGCAGGCCGTTTTGTCGCTGATCGACAACGATTTCATCACCGGCGTTTGTCTGCCGGTCGATGGCGGGCGAAGCATCTACGCTCCGTGACTCCGACCGGCGTCACGTGGCGGCCGGCTTGAGCCGCTTGTGCAGAATGTCCAGATGATGCTTGGCGTGGCCGGCCAGCACGTAGATCATCGCGCGCAGCGACGCCGGCTCGCCCAGCACAATGCCGCGGTAGCTCCAAGCCTCGGCCGGAAAGTGCCGGATCAGTCTCAGGTGCGAGCGCCGCAGGCATTTGAACTCGGACACCAGCTCCTGGATCGGACAGGCATTGAAGTCCGAGTGCTGCATGTAGGCGGCTTCGTCGAACGAGGGCAGGGGAGTCTGATCGTTGCGCCCCACGCGCAACACGCGGTATCCAAACACGCGCTCGCAGTCGGTCATGTGCCCGACCACCTGCTTGATAGTCCACGTGTACGGAGCGTGCTTCACCAGGGCTTGCTCGTCGGTGAGAGGCTCCAAAAGCGCCGTGAAGTCTTGCAGTTGCTGCTGAAGAATCGCCTGCACATCGCCCGTTGGCACCAAGGCGATATATCTGCCGAACTCGGCCGCGTATTCGGAGGGATCAACGGCGGTGGTAGTGGTCGTGCTCATTGGAAACTAGTCCTGCGCCGCATCAATTGGGTTTCAAATACTCCATCAATCTGTGCCGGTCCTCGTCGTCGAGCGGCCGATAGCGGTATCCGTCTGGCGAAAGCTGTCGGCTATCCCGGGTCGTCAGTTGACGCAGACTATCGGAGGTGAGCTCCTGCGCGTCTAGGAAATACGGAGAGGCATCAACGAAGCTCACCAGCCAACCCTGGCTGAAGGGACCTCCAAAGCTGGGCTCGGCATTTTCGTCGTCCGGCTTGTAGACATAGCGCGCGGTAGAGGTTCCAGCAGCGATCCACGGCCCGAGATCGGTGTGAATCTGCCCGATGCCCAGCGTTGCCGACGTCCCGTCGGCGATGTCGGAGATCGCGACTGCCTCTTCCGTGTACGCCCCATCATCAACCCCATGGAATCCACGCACAAACGCGAAATGAGACACCGCAAACCCGTTCTTTTCACGCAAAGGAGCCGACTTTGGCGCGAGAAAGACGGGGAATACCGTGCGCGCCGCTTCCAAGTTTTCGGGCGCGTCCCAAGACTTCTTCAAATCGATCTTCCGATAGAGCTGCATTGCTTGATGGATGACGTCTTGGGTGACGCCGTGGATCTTTCGGTGAAGCTCCAAGTCTTCATCGGAGACGTAATCGGGCCGCTGCCCGATATAGGGAAGCAGCAGCACAAGTCCGCTCAGCCTTCTTTCAAAGGGCAGCCCCGGATTCGGCACCGCGATCGGAGGAAGCTTGCCATCGTGGTCGGCCGCATAGCTATGAACCGCAAAGCCCAAGGCTGCTGTGTTTCTCGCGCCCGCGACCAGGGCCTCTTCGTCGCTGAGCTTGCGCCACGCGTCGAGTAGCTTCTGATCCTCGCCCGTTTGCGCTTCTTCCGCCGCCGCAAAGCGCGCAGAAAAATCAAGACCAGCCGCAAACACGAGGAAACAAACAGCCGAGACGCCGCCAACAAAAAAGCCGCGCAGGTTCATGGCTCTTCTCCGCGAAGTTGTGACACCGAGGTGCGTGCTTTTACCAGGCGCGTGCTTTTACTTGCTCGGCGCCCCCGCTTCCGCGACCGGATCGGCCAGCGCGCTCAGCTCCGTGCTTGGGGTGAAGTTCAGCGACTCCGAGTTCAAGCAGAATCGCAATCCGGTCGGCCGCGGACCGTCTTCGAACACGTGTCCCAGGTGTCCGTCGCACCGCGCGCAAAGTATCTCGGTGCGAACCATGCCGTGGTCACGGTCGGTCTCCTCGAGCACGTTTCCCTTGGCAATCGGCTGAAAAAAGCTGGGCCAGCCAGTGCCTGAGTTGAATTTCGAGTCTGACGAGAAGAGCGGCAGCCCACAGCCCGCACACGTGTAGACGCCGTACAGCTTATTGTCCAGAAGCGTGCCGCAGAACGGCCGCTCGGTGCCCTTGGACCGCAGCACGTCGAACTGCTCGCGCGTGAGCCGCTTGCGCCACTCGGCATCGCTTAGTTCTAGCTTGGGCGACTCAACCGGTCCGACCAGCTCGCCTTGCCGATTGAAAACATGCACCTGCACCATCGGATTTTCTCCCGTTCGCGCTCGTCTGTGTACCGATTGTATCACTCGCGGCCAGCCCGCCCACCCGATCGACCTGCCACCACAAGCACGGCCACCGGCGGCAGCCAGGCTAGCCGGTTGTCACCCCGCGCCGCCGCTTTCATAATGAAGGTCTAGCCGGCAGCGCGGCGCACGCGCCTGTCGCCGCCAGCACACCCCGCTCCAAAACCGCTCTTCGAGCCCGTCGATGTCCGATGTCACTCGGCCCGTGGCCGAACTTCCGCTTGATCCCGACCTGTCGGGCAGGCAGTTGGGGGGCTATCGTCTGCTGCGGCGGCTGGGCCGCGGCGCCATGGCCGAGGTCTATCTGGCCGAACAGGTTTCGTTGGGCCGGCAGGTGGCGTTCAAGGTGCTTCGCAGCACCCTGGCCACCGACGCCATCTATGTGCAGCGGTTTCATCACGAAGCCCGCGCCGCGGCTCAACTCGTGCATGCCAATATCGTGCAGATCTATGAGGTGGGCTGCCAGGACGGCGTTCACTTCATTGCCCAGGAATATGTGCAAGGCGCCAACCTAGCCGAGCTGCTCGGCCGCCGTGGGCCGCCCGAGTTGGCCAAGGTGTTGGCCGTTGTGCGGCAAGTCGCCTCTGCGCTGCACAAGGCGGCCGAGCACGGCATCGTGCACCGCGACATCAAGCCCGAGAACATCATGCTGGCCTCGAGCGGCGAAGTGAAGGTAGCCGACTTTGGGCTGGCGCGGTTGTACAGCCGCGAAGAAACCACGAATCTGACGCAGGTCGGCATCACGATGGGCACGCCGCTCTATATGAGCCCCGAGCAAGTCGAAGGTCGCGCGCTCGATTCGCGCAGCGACATCTATGCCCTGGGCGTTACGACCTATCAGATGCTGACCGGCCAACCGCCATTCCGCGGCGAGACCGTGCTTTCGATCGCGGTGCAACATCTGCAAACTCCGCCCGAACGGCTGGAGAACATCCGTCCCGATCTGCCGGACTCGGTGTGTCGCGTGGTGCACCGCATGTTGGCCAAGAACCCCGACGACCGCTATCCAAACCCGCGGCAGCTGCTGCACGAGCTGCGCACGGTGACGATCGAGCTGTTTCAGGATGACCCCGGCGGAGAGCTCGAGCCTTGGGAGGGCGATCTGCCGGACTCGATCGAAGCGCGACGGCACGCCACCGAGCAACTGGCGCTGGCTATGCGCTCGACGGCCATGGCGCAGGTGCGGCGTCGCAGCCTGGCGCTTTGGTCCGTGGTGGCGCTTGCTTGTTTTGCGCTGGGGGGAGCGGCGGCGTGGGCCGTGCGCGAGCGTCCGCTGATCACGGCGGCCACCGACGAGGATGAGGCCGTGCCGCGACAGGATACGGCCGAATCGCAATGGCTGTATGCGTTCATTCGCAACAGCGAGCCGGGCTGGCAAGCGGTGTCCCGATATTTTCCCGACGACAAAACGTACACGCGGCGGGCCAAGCAAAGCCTGGCGCTGCTCTACTTGCAGGAGTACGACTACAAGCGGGCCAACGAAATCTTCAACGAGTTCGCCGCCTACAACGACGCCGAAGTGCAGTTCAAGGCGTTTGGACTGGCCGGCGAGGCGATCGTGCTCAACCGTCAGCATCGCGACAACGAAGCCGCCGAGAAACTGGTGGAGCTATGGCCGCATCGCGACAAGCTGGAAGGCGAGATGCGATATTTGATCGAAGTCATGCTCGCGCAGAACAGGCCTGCCGCGACCAACGGTAAATCGCTCAGACGTTGGCGCGAGTGGTTCCGCGAGTCGCCCAGCGAGCCGCCAGGCACGGAGCAAGCGGGGGTGAGGGGATAGGTACTAGGGGACAGGGGACAGGGATTAGTCCCTAACCCGTAACCCTGACCGCCGGGCGGCGGTTGACATGCGGCCAGGGTTGTTGTACCTACTACCTGGAGAGTTGATGCGAGTGGAGTGCGGGTTCGAAGCACGCAAACAGCTTGTCGCACCTGTGCTTGCATTCGCGGACTCCACGCCCCCATCGTCTAGTGGCCCAGGACGTCGGGTTCTCAGTCCGAAAACCGGGGTTCGACTCCCCGTGGGGGTATACTGTAATCTTGTACAGTTTCGCAGGCAGTCGCAAAGTTAAGCAGCGGCTCACTTTTTGAAAGTGGGCCGTTCTGCATTTGCGACGCCGTGCGAGCCGATTCGGCCGCCTGCTGCGCCGGATTTTGCGC
>DATJEN010000247.1:0-3574 GCA_035496575.1 Pirellulales bacterium | reverse complement strand
GCCGCCAGCAGCGAACGCTTGAGCGCATCCGCGGAGCTGAGGTCGGGCTTTGGGGCGCCCTTCCTGACGAAAACGGTGAAGCCGACCTGGGCAATTTCGACACGGCTGCCCGCCAGCAACTTGCCTTGTTTCTGTAATTCTTCGTTTTGTTTGCCGGACACGATCGCCACATCGACATCATCGCCCTTGCTGACGCGATCGGTGATAACGCCAAGCGGCGCATAGGCGGCCGTGACTTTGTGGCCTGACGATTTTGCGAACTCCGGCAGGAGTTCGGGAAATAGGACTCGAAAGGAAGCGGGGCCCAGCAATTTGATCTCCGCCGCGGGCGCAGGGGACGATGCCTCGGCAACGAGGAGCAAACCAGAGAATGTCACACCAGCGAGAGCAGCAACTTTGGAAGCAACCGAATATCCGAACATGACGCCATTCGCTTTCTGTTAGGGGCCAAGACGCGAAGGTCTGACGTTTGCGGAACTTGCCCGCCGCACCGGCATCGCCGGGATGGCGATCTTCGGAGGTACCGTTTCGTCGGAGAAAAGTTGAGCTAATGCGGCACCACTAGCTGCGCTAATTGATCGGATAGCAAGCAGTTTGTTGGGCGAGCCACGTCGGCTGAGGGTCAAAAGCAACACAACTCACATTGAGCACAACGAGTCCGCTCTGGCCCCGATCGATCGGTCGCTCAGGGCCAGAAGCTGACGTCGTGCCAGCCTGATTCTGCCCGTCATGGGTCAGTAGCAAATCTCGTCGCATCTGCCGACCGGACAGCCCTCTTTTTACCCGACTCACGGCTTTACACATCATAGCATTTGCGATAATAGCAATTGTGACCATCACGAAAGCTACTATTTCCGCGGATCGGCGCTCCTCTATCTCAGCGGACCCGGCGCCACCGTCTTATGGCCGCGTTCCGGCCTATCTGATCCGTCGGTTGCAGATGATTTCTACCGCCATTCTCGCAGAAGCGTTCGAAGACGAAGCTATGCCGGTGTCGGAATGGGCAGTCCTGACCATGATCGATAACCATCCGGAGATCGATCAGAGCCGTCTTGCCGAAGTCGTGGCCATCGACAAGACGAATACCGGTCGTTTGGTGGATGAACTCGAAGCGAAGGGCCTCGTTGAACGGCGACCGCATAATTCAGATCGGCGGGTATGGCTACTTCGCTGCACGTCACTTGGGTGCAAGACCCGAAAACGATTGCGTCCACGAGCGCTCGCTACTCAAGAACAGCTGCTATCGAGCCTCAAACCGACAGATCGTGAGCTCTTGATCGATTTGATATCGCGCGTTGTTAAGGCGAATGAAAAATATGTTCGCCCCGGAGCGGGTCGTCGAAAACCAAAATCGCGCTAGGGGCAGTGGCTGTAGGAGAGTGCCATCAAGATTGTCAGTCGCCTCGTCGGTGTCGGTGTACTCTTGGGCACCATCTCCTGCTCGAGTTCCGCTGTTGGCGCCGTCGACTGGCCGCATCGTGCGGTCCGATTGATTACGCCCGTGCCCGCCGGGAGCGGCACAGATTTTAGCGCGCGCCTCTTTGCGGAGCGACTTTCCGAGCGCTGGGGACAAGCCGTCATCGTGGAAAACCGACCCGGCGCCGATGGGGTAATCGGAGTCTCTGCCTTTCTCGGCACCGGCGACGATCATACTCTGCTGTATGCAATCTCGGCCGTGTTTACCGTCCATCCGATTACGCAAGCGAAGCTGCCCTATGATCCGGTGCGCGAGCTGGTCCCGATCGCCTCAGCTTCGGACGTCATCCTTGCAATAGCCGCCAGCGAAAAGAATTCGATCCGCTCTCTCGACGATTTGGTTCAAATCGCTCGCGCGCAACCGGGCAAGTTGAATTGGGCCGGTGCCGCAGGTCTTCCGCCCTTCGTTGTAGGAGGGTTCTTCAAGAATTCGCAACTGGATCTCGTTGTGGTTCCCTATCGCGAACTTGCCCCTGCTCTCCAGGATCTCGGCGAAGGCCGCCTGGATGTATTCGTCCACGCGCTGGGCGTGATCATTCCGCAGGTGCAGTCAGGGAGAGCGCGCCTCCTTGCAATTGCGAGCGACGTTCGCGCGCCGCTGGCTCCTGACGTGCCGTCCGTAGTCGAAGCCGGTTACCCCGAGCTTCAAATGGCGGGTGTGGTGGGATTTTACGGCAAACGCGGAATGCCCGAGCCGTTGCGTGACCGGATTGCATCCGATGTCCGCGCCGTGGCGAACGATCCTTCCATTCGTGAGAAATTGGTCGCCGTTGGACAGGCCGCTCGTCCAGGCACCGCAGCCGAGTTCGCCGCTTTGCTGGATCAATATCATCGACGTCTTGCCGATCTCGCGAAAAAAATCGATTTCAAAGCGAGCCAGTGATCGAAGTGCGGAGCCCCGTCAAGTGACATCCGACCCTCGACAGACTCTGCTGGGCCTGATCAATGGCTTTCAGATTACGCAGGCAATTCGTGTTGCGGCGACCCTGCGCATCGCTGACCATCTGAGTGAAGGGGCCCGTTCGGCCGGCGAACTGGCGGTGCTGACGAAAAGCCATCCTGATTCGCTGTACCGGCTGTTGCGCGCGCTCGCCGCCGCGGGCCTGTTCCGGGAGGGCGAAGGCCGAAAGTTTGCGCTCACCCCCATGGGCGACTGCTTACGTACCGCCTCCGCGACGCCGCTCGAGGCATGGGCGCAGGTCGTCGGAAGCCCCTATGTGTGGCAAGCGTGGGGCCATCTGTTGCATAGCGTCCAGACCGGCGAGAACGCATTTAAAAGTTTAAATGGCAAGGACGTATGGCAATTCCGCGCCGAGCACCCCGAATATGGCGCAACGTTCGACCGAGCGATGACAGAGCTCTCAGGTGGCAGCGCAGAAGCGGTGATCCGCGCATATGATTTCTCCTCGTTTCGGCACATCGTGGACGTCGGCGGCGGGCAGGGTTTGATGTTGGCCGCGATCCTGCTGGCTCATCCCCATATGCGTGGCACGCTGTTCGATCAGCCAGACGTCGTAATGGGCGCGAATTCCGTATTGGCGGAACGCGGCATAGTCGAACGGTGTGGTATCGTGGGTGGAAATTTTTTCGAAATGCTGCCTGAAGGCGGCGACGGGTATATGATGCGGGTGGTAATTCACGATTGGGAAGACGACGAAGCCATCGCGATACTCAAAGTGTGCCGGCGCGCGATGGCTGAAACCGCCAGGTTGCTTCTCGTCGAACGGCTCATCGCACCCCCAAATGAAGTGCCGGCAGCGAAGTTCGGCGATCTGCATATGCTGGTGTCGCCGGGGGGCCGAGAGCGAACGCTCGAGGAATTTTCAGACCTTTTTGCCAGGTCCGGCTTCGACTTGACGCGCGTTTTCCCGGCGGGCATCCACAACGTGATTGAGGCTCGACCGAAGTAATGCTTCGGGGATGTCGCTGTCATCGGTCGGGCGGGGCCCTGCTCCAGGTCAGCTAATGGGATGGTCCGGCCGTGCTCCTGCCCCGCTAGCGATCGAAGCTGGCAAGGGGCGCCGAAGACAAGGAGCACGCCATGTCCCACACGCTCGACACTGACATCGCCGTGGCTGGCATCGATATCGGCAAGAAC
>DATJEN010000246.1:0-5507 GCA_035496575.1 Pirellulales bacterium | reverse complement strand
CGACCGCCTGGAGCGTGCCCGTGCTCACGAGTGTCGGCCCCGGCGACTCGACGTCATCGGGAAAACCGCCGTCTGGGTTCTCGATCACCGTGATTTCGACGTCGAAGTACTCGCTCAGCCAGCGATCGAGCGCGCGGCGGTCGCCTTGCAGATCGAACGTGTGCGAGCGGGACGTCTTGGGATCGACTAGCGTCAGCGTGCAGGCCAGCGGGTCGAACGAGCTGCGCAAAGGGAACACGCCCAGCGAGTTCTTGCCGACGGCCAGCTCCCCGTCGCGGCGGCGCATGGCAAACCGCCGATCGTTTTCGATGGCCCCGATCGGCAGAAGTTTCGCCCGCTCGAGCTCATGCGCGTCGAGCGATTTGACCGGGAAGATTCGAATTCGGGCAAGCGTGGGCATGAGGCTTACTTCGAGGCGTTGCAAACGATGCAGTTGAGCCAACAGCCCGATTGTATCGGCCCTTGCATTGCGCCTCTACAATTGATCAGACAAGCGAGAGAATACGCGAGCGAATCGAGATGTGTGGACGCTTTACCTTACGAACGCCGCTCAAGGACGTGGTGGAGCTGTTTGAGCTGGCGCATTACAGCCAGCCCCAACCCGGCGAGTGGGCTCGCTTCAACATCGCGCCGTCGCAACAGATCGCGGCGGTGCGGCTGGATGAGCAGTCCCAGCGCCGGCTCGACTGGCTGCGATGGGGACTCGTGCCGGCATGGGCGGACGATCCGGCGATTGGAAACCAGATGATCAATGCGCGTGGCGAGACCGTGGCCACCAAGCCGGCCTTCCGCGAAGCGTTTCGGCAGCGGCGGTGTCTGATTCCGGCCGACGGCTTTTACGAATGGAAGAAGGAAGGCGGCGCCAAGCGTCCGTATTACATCCATCTGCAGGAGCAGCGACCGTTTGCGTTCGCCGGCTTGTGGGAACGCTGGCGGCGCGGCTCGAACGAAATCGAGTCCTGCACGATCATCACGACCGAGGCCAACGATTTGCTGCGGCCGCTGCACAATCGGATGCCGGTGATTCTCGATCCGGCCGAATTCGCGACCTGGCTCGACCCGCGGCTGAGTAGTCCGGAGGAATTGAGCGAGTTGTTGCGCCCTTACCCCGAGCAGTATCTGAAACTGCATCCGGTGCGCACGCTGGTCAACAGCCCGCAGTTCGACGAGCCGGAGTGCATCGAGCAAGCCGAGCCGGCCAAGAAGCAAGGCTCGCTATTCGACTAACGAGTGCTGCCAGAAAGGATCTTCAGGCAGCGCGCTTCAAAAGCGCGAGCATTGCGAGCGCTCGCCGCGCGTTTTCGATTCCGCCGACTCGTGCGACGAATTGGCGCAGCGCCACGGCAGGATCCGCCGAATAGTGGGCGGCAGCCGGCTTGGCGGGAAGCGCCTGGCGCACGAACAACGGACGGTCTGGTCCGATCATGTGCTCTGCCCCTGAGCTTCGAAGGTTACGCACTTGTATTTATCGAGCGGCGGGAGCGCGCCACTTGCAGGCGCTCGGATAAAGCGGCACGAAGCGCCTGAATTCCCACTCGTAATGGGGTCAATGGCCCACCAACTTCGCTTGAACTGCCCAGCTTGCCTTTCCCGAGGTGCTGGGCCTCGCTAACCTACCGGGTCATCATTTTTCAGATGCCGCAACAACTGGTTGCGAGGGACCCTTCATGCTCAGCGAAACGTCGACCGGCAAACGCTGGTTCGAGTCGGCCGTGCAGGTCGTCATCTTCTATAGCATTGTCATCTATTACATCGAGACGGAGCTATCGGAATCAGGCCGCATCGTGGACGGGACGGGCTTTTGGCTGTGGAACGAGCGAATTCTTTGCGGCCTGTTCACCCTCGAGTACTTGTATCGCTGGGCCCGCGCCGAGCGGCCGCTGCGTTATCCGTTCAGCGTGCTGGCCGTCATCGACTTGCTGGCGGTCTTGCCGTCGTTGATTGGGCTGGCGATCAATTTTCGCGCGCTCAAGCTCGTCCGCACGCTGCGCATCCTGCGCCTGTTCAAGCTCTACCGCTACAACACGGCCCTGCAAAACGTGATGAGCGGTTTTCGGCAAGTGAAGGACGAGCTGTCGGTGGTCGGATTCGTGGTCATCATCATGGTGATGTTCAGCTCGGTCGCGATTTTCGAGTTCGAGCACCAGGTGCAGCCCGAGCGATTTCGCAGCCTGTCGGACGCGGTGTGGTGGTCATTCGCGACACTAACCACGGTCGGCTATGGCGATTTGTATCCCATCACGATGGGCGGGCGGATCATCGCGATTCTGACCATGATCGTCGGCATCGGCATCTTTGGCACGTTCATCAGCCTGGTGGGCAGCTCGTTTCTGACCACCATGCGCGAGAACCCGCCGGGCGACGAGGCGCGCCAAAAACCCAAGCGGCAGCAGACCCCTGGCGACGCGGACTACGGCGAAGACGATGCGCCCTGGGCGCGTTCTTCGCTCGCCGAGGGATGAGAATTCCCGTCGACAACGACCCGAGCTGAATCGGGCATCGCCACGGACAAGCCACCACTTCCCGCGCGGTCCTTCCCCTCCAGCAAGCAACTGACCGTCACGTCGCCCATGACGTTGATGGCCGTGCGGCAGCGGTCAAGAAACCAGTCGACGGTCAACAGCATGGCTATGTATTCGGTTGGCAGGCCGACGGCTTTGAAGACCATGGTCATCGTGACCAGTCCGGCCTCGGGGATCCCCGCCGCGCCGACCGACGCCACCACCGAGGTCAGCACGACCATCAACTGTTGCGTCATGCTGAGATGGCTGCCGAGCAATTGCGAGACAAACAGCGCCGACATGGCCTCATAGAGCGCGGTTCCGTCATTATTGAAGTTCGAGCCGACCAGTGCCCCCAGGCTAGCTGAATCCTCGCGCAGACCGACCGGGTCGCGCAGCCGGGCGTAAGTGACTGGCATCGTCGCGGTTGAGCTGCCGGTCGAGAACGCCATGACGAGCGCGTCGCGCACACCGGCGACGAGCGTCCAGGGCCGAACCCATGAGCCGAGCCGCACGCGCGTGAGGTAATAAATCGTCTGCAACGCGAGCGCCAAGAGGACCGCCATCACGAAGCCGCCGAGCGCAATGAAATCGCTAAACCCTTTCACGCCGACGATACTGGCCACGATGCCGAACACGGCCAGCGGCACGATGTCGATGATCCAGTGCAGCACCGTGATCAAGCTCATAAGCGCGACGTGTACCAAATCTTCGACCGTGCGAACTTCGTGGTTCCGCAGCCCACGCAAGGCGATGCCGAGCGCGACGGCCAGAAAGATGACGCTCATCACCTTGCCGTCGTCAGAAAATGGCCCCAACATGCTCTTGGGAATGCTATCCAAGAACTGCGTCATCGGATCGTGAGCTTCTTCAGCGGCAGGGGCAGGCTGCTTGGGCTCGATGTGCGACCAACTGCCCGGCTGGACGACATTGGCCACCAGCAGGCCGATCGCGATGGCGACCAAGGTGTTTGTGAGCAGCAGACTCGCCAAGCGCAAGGCCTGCCGCCCGCCCACCTGTGCGCGCATCAGCGCCTGCACGATGGCCAGCAGGATCAGCGGCGGGGCCAGCGCGCCCAGCACGCGCAGCACGAGCTTGCTGGGCACTTCGAACCCACCGGCACGCTCGCCGAGCAGCACGCCGGTCAGCACGCCCAGCACCACACCGCCGATAATCCGCCAATACAGCGGCGTCGCATGCCACCAGGCCAACGCCCGCCGCAGGGGGCCTCGCTGCTCGGGTTTGCTTTCCATTTCGGCTGCTTCGTGTGGTCTTACAGGATTTATCCTCGAGCACAGTTTGGCCTTCCGGCATAATCGCGAGCAAGCACAAAATAGTGGAGACCCGTGAGCTTTCTAAATATGCAAGATCGCGAAACAGCCGACGACGTGCCGCGATTCGTGCCCGATGAGCCGCTACCGCCCTACACCTACGTCAGCGGCGTGACACCGCATCCCACGCGCGATCCAGCGGGACACTCGTACAAAGTCACGCACGCGCCCCCACAGCCGTTGGCGACAGAAAGCTGGCCAACTTCGCGCGAGTATCTGTTCGGTATCGATCTGTTCAATGCCGGCTATTACTGGGAAGCGCACGAAGCGTGGGAATCGCTGTGGCACGCCTGCGGACGGAAAGGCGCCACCGCGGAGTTGCTGCAGGGATTGATCAAACTGGCTGCGGCCGGCGTGAAGGCCCGAGAATTTCGACCGGCCGGTGTCGTTCGCCATGCGCGGCGCGCCGTCGAGCTGTTTGCACAAGCGCGCAGCCAGATGGCCGATTCGCTCTATTGCGGGCTTAATGTCGACGGATTAATCGACGAGGCCCGCCGCCTATCGAGCCGCGAGTTGACCATCGGACCATACGATCGCGATACGCCCGTGCGATCGATTCTGGATCTCGAGCTGCGGCCGCGCTAATGATGCTCTTTGAGCGAGCACCCTCGGCTAGCGATGCTGCGGCTCGCCTGCTCGAAGAGCCTCGCGCCAAGCGCTCAGAATCACCGTCACGAAGCTGCTGCCGAGAAAACCAACAAGCCCGCCTAGCACAGCCGCTGAGCACACGCCAAGCGCGACGGGCGCGGCGCCGGCTTCCGGATAGATCAACGCCGAGCCGGTTCCTCCCGCGAATGCGCCCAGCACCGCGCCGCCGCAAGCCATGGCCGGCGCGACTCGGCTCAAACGTTTATGTTGACCCAGCCGGCCGGGAGCAAGGTCGCGCGGAAGCTTGAGTGCCCGGGGCTGCGTGGGCTCGGGCTCGTCCAACACTGTCTCGCTGTCGATTGCCGTGGAAGCCCGATCCCGCAACTTCGTTCCCAATGAGTTTCCCAGCACGTGGGCAACGATCAAGCCAACGAAGAGCAGCAACACGAGCGAGGATGCCGTGCCGACCGCCGTGCCGACGGCCATCAGGCAACTGACGGCCACCATCGCCAGCATCAGGGTCCGCAGCGAGAACCGTGGTGGACCGAGCGCGGTGGATTCCAATCGTGGCAAGTCGGGAAGCATGTTGAACGGGCCGTGCGGCATTGAACGCGGGCTCTAAGACAATCCTAGACCCATTCGGCGCTCAAAGGCAATCGCGGGACCTGGCGTCTCTTTGCCGCGGACCTAGACCGCCACTTTGATGACTGCCTTCAGGTTGTCGCCGCTGGCGGCCAAAGGCGCGTGGGCGTCCTGGGGATAGAAAATCATGAACTTTCCGACAGGCAGCACAATCCAGGCCAATGGTTCATCTTCGAAGAAGATGATGTCCCGCTCCACGCTGAACGGCTCGACCGCCCGGCTACACTCGGCCAACGGGCGCCAGCCGATTTCTTCCTCTCCGCTCACCAGGTATTGGATGTCGATGTACTTGCGATGGGCTTCGAGCCGCGCTCCTGATCGGCCGCGACCCGGGTCGCGGTTGATGAGCGCAAAAACTCGATCACCGTCGATTTCGTGCCGACCGGAATTCAACGAGGATAAGTTGGCTTGCCTGAGGAACTCAAAACCTGCCTGGAAGCCGGTG
>DATJEN010000245.1:0-3291 GCA_035496575.1 Pirellulales bacterium | reverse complement strand
AGCCGAATCGCGCGCTAACCGACGACATGCAGTTGCAAACAGGCGTGATGAGCTATGGCGGGTCGGCCCGCGCGACGGTGCCCAAGGGCATCGATCGCATTGGCCTGGCCAAGGGTGCCGCGGCTGCCAGCGGAAAAGCAGACTGCGGCTGTGGCGGTCCGAGCCACGAGGAATGCCATTGCCACGCGGAATCGAAAAGCGAGTCAGGCCACGCTCTCGATGGCAAGCCGGCCGGCAAACAAGACCTGCCGGACTTTGCCGCGATGACGGGCGCCGAGAAGCTGGCATATAACAAGGCCCGCCGCGACCGCGTCTTTGGTTAGTCGCCGCGCGAGCTCAGGCAGCCTCGTCACTATCGGCCAGATCGCGCAAGTGCTCGAGCGCCTCTTCGACATCCGGCACGATCGCTCCCTTTTGTCTTCCTCGGCGATCGCAGTCGCACAGCAGCATCAGATCGTCAAAGTCAGGGCTGGCTTCCAGCCGACGACGCGCACGCAGACCCAACGTGCCCTCGCGCAAGGCGCCGGCCGCCGAGTGGTTTTCGATGAACCACGCCGTGCGCGTAGTGATCGCGCCCGCTAATGCCGCGAGAGCCGCGTTCACGTGGTCACGCGGGTCGATCGCCTTGCCGACATCGTGCAGCAATGCGGCCAGCTGGAATTCTTCGTCGTAGGGCAGGGCGTCGCGCGCGAGCGCAAACACCTGCAAGCTGTGATAGAGCGCGTCTCCCTCAGGGTGCCGCTCGGGGTTCTGCTGCACAGTTTCCAAGGGCGCCAGCAGCATCCGATAGATTTGGAACCGATCGAGCGACTCGTTTGCTGCGTCGTCGTCATCGAGCTCCGACGCCGTCGCTGGCCGGGTCTCACCCAGGCGCGACATTGCGTGAATCGCGTCGCGAATGTCACGATCGCTAGGCAGGTCGGCCGGCTTGATCCAGCCCTTGAAAAGCCGGCGCGCGACGCGCATTTTTGCGCGATGGTAATCCGTTTCCTGACCGGCGCACATCATCCGCGCGGCTTCGAACGTGATTTGCCGCCGCAGCTTATCGTTGCTCATCCGAGGTGACCCGAGAGTCGGGCGGGACGTGTGTGGAGGGTCTCTTCAAGTATACGCACTCCGCCCACCGCAGAGTAAGACTGCGCTGAGGGGACCGCCCTCAGGACGGCCCGCTCGGCTCGTGCTTTTGGATTCCGCGCGGGCTGCTAGCGTACTTCGTCGCCCGGATGGTAGGTCTGCTTGGCGTGGGCCAGGACATCACTCCACTCGAACCAGGCGGGCTTGAACTGCCGTTTCGAGTAGAGCTCGGCCTGATCCATGAAGTGCGGCGACTTGGGGTCGGAGCTTTCGCCGAACTGCAGGATGGTGGACGCCTGCACCTTGTCGCCGAATTCGTAGACGCCGATGAACGATCCGCCCACCGCGCCGTATTGCTTCTTGTGCTCCGCCGTGGGTGGCGCGTAGTAGGTGTTAAACACGACGCCGAGCGGCCCAGGCACGCCGGCGCAAGGCAGGCTGGGCAGCTTGTCGGAGAAGGGGATTAGTGCCGCGTCGGCATAGTTGGCGTGCCGCTGCATGCGGCTGACATCGCCCCACTTGATCTGCCAGTTGCCATAGAAGACCCTCAGCTTCTCGGCCGCCGTGATCAGCGCTTTGAACTTGAGCGCCGGATTGTCCACGAACTCCGGCTTCAAGGTCTCGACCGGGTAGCCGCGGCCGTAGAGCTCCTCGTACCACATGTAGCACAAGGTGGTTTGGGTCGAATCGATCGCCGAGCGGCAATCCCAGTTGCGCAAGTGTTCGAAGAACGGCCGCGCCTTGGTGGCCAGCTCGGAATTGGTCTGTTCGAGCGCCTTTAGCTCCTCAGCAAACTGCGGCAAGTTGACCAGCGGCCAGTACAAGGTCGTATCCCAGGCGGCCGCCTTCCAATCGTCGTAAGTAATGTCATGCATGTTGCGCAGCAGCATGCGAGAAACCTTGGAACGCCGCTTGTCGTCGAAGCGATCCTGGACCATGTAGGTCGGGAAGTCGCCCACCGAGGGGTTGCCCTCGTCGGTGGCCAAGAAGGGCGTGGCGTTGCAGCTTTGCACGAAAGCCGACACGGGATTCAGAATCTGCGGCAGCTCGTCGAAGGTGTGCAGCCCTTTCCATTCGGTGCGCGGATCGGAGCCATCGACGGGTTTCGTCCAATCGAAGGAGGCGTCGCGCTTAGGCACCGCTCCGTTGTAGACATAGAAGATGTTGCCATCCTTGTCGGCATAGCAGGTATTGAACATCTGCAGGTTGAGCTCCGCCATGCCGGCGCGCCACTCGGCCAGGTTGTGGGCTTTGGTCATCTTGAGAGCCTGCCGCAGGCGGCTTCCTTCCGACAGTCGCGCGATCTGCACGGCCAGGTAGCGGCCATCCTTTTCGCGTCCGACAATGGGGCCGTGATGCGTCTTGCGCAAGGTGTAGGTCTTGTCCTCGAGGCCCTTGTCGCCCTTGATCTTCAGCGTTTCCTTCCATTCGGTGGCCTGCTTGTAACCGTCGCCGTAGCGATAATTTAGTTTGTTTTTCGGGTCGTCGAACTTCTCGAGCCACACGTCGCCCACGTCTGGTTCGTTCACGGTGTGTGCCCAGCCGAGTGATTCATTGTGGCCCATCGTGAGAATCGGGCCGCCGAAGAAGCTTGAACCGGAGAAGTTCAAACCTTCGCCACTCTTGAGATGTCCCTCATAGAATTGTCCGTAACCGAACCAGGGCTGATGCGGGTTCGCAAACAGCATTGCCTTGCGCGACTTGGTGCGGCTGGGGCCAATGGCCCAGGCGTTTGAGCCCGTCGCTGCTTCGATCTCCTGCGCCGTGGCGGAGAGCTTGCCTTTGGGCGCGTGCGCCTTGCCGAACAGAAACTCCAACAGCACGTGACGCTCGTAGGCCAACACGTGCCAAGGTTCGAAATGCGTGATGACGCGCGGCTTGACGGCCGGATGCTTTGCCAGATAGTGGTTGAGGCCGGCCGCATAGGCTGCGCAGATGGCCTGCAGCGGCGGTTCGAGTTTGGGATAGTCGGCTTGCGCGCCCTTGGGAATCTCGAACGCGCGGTTCAAGAGATCGTTTTCGATTCCTTTATCGCCATTGATTTCGGCGTAGCGCCCCAAGCTCGCGATATACGTGTCTTCGATCTGCCAGAAATAATCTTCGGCTTGTGTGTAGGCGAAGCCGAAACTGACGCTGGCGTCGGTGGGACCCTCGATATGCGGCACGCCCCATTCGTCGCGATGAACCGTGACCTGGCCGGCATATTTGGAAGCCAGC
>DATJEN010000244.1:0-19278 GCA_035496575.1 Pirellulales bacterium | reverse complement strand
CGCGTATCCCACATCCACTCACCTAGGGGACTTGCCATATGGTTGCAAGTGCGACCGCGACTGAACCGCTCTTGCTGACCGCGCGGGCTATCTTTTGAAAGCGGATGGGGAGGGATTCGAACCCCCGGTACGGTTTCCCGTACAGCGGTTTTCAAGACCGCCGCCTTAGACCACTCGGCCACCCATCCCATAGCAGGCGACCGCTGGGGCGGTCGCTCGATGCAAGTCTACCAGCGCGGCGGGGAGGGACAAGCGCGCATCATGCAGGCGACGCATTAGGTCATCGCGGCGTCAGGCAAAGCGGCCCGTGGAGAAGTCGATCGCTGGTCGTGTTGATTCAGCCAGACCGATCAGCGCCAAAGCACGCGGCTCAAGTTGCCATACCGCGGCCAGCCGATGGATGGCGTCTTTATGTGCTTCCGACAGCAAATCGTCGCCACGTCCGCGCACGCCCTTGTTGAAACGCGTGTCCGCGTCGCGCAGTGTTTCGACGACCTGCGTCAATCGCTCGTGGCCAACTGATAGCCCGTGAAACCCCAGCACTTCGGCCAGCGCGTGAGGCACGTCGTCGAACAATCGCTCATAGGTCAGCCATAAGATTTGGATTCGCTCCGCGGCTTCGCGCCAGGAAACGAAAAAATTGAAGTACCAAGGCAGGTGTACCTGGATCAAGTAGTGCAAGCGATCCTCAAAGTCCATCTGCCAGAACTGACGGTGCACGTAACCGGTTGGCGCGCGATGGTCTTCCTGACGCAAGTGGTCATCCAGTGAAACCAGCGTGTCGAAAATGTTGCGCACGAGCACCACCGGTCGCACGCTGTGGCTTTGCAGCAGCGCGACATTGTTATCCGTGCCTTTGATGTGTTGTTGAATCACCGACCGCCGCGTGAGGCGTTTCAACCGGCGTTCCAGGATGTCCTGCTCGTTGTGACCGAAAGCGGCGCTGACGTGGCGAAGCGGGAGGCCAGTGGCTAGCGCCAAGCCTTTGGTGAGATAGGTCGAACCCGACTTTGGAAAGCAGGCAACCAGCAGGTGTCCCGGTGGTGTTCGGCCAATGAAGCGATCGAGCAACATGTTCCAATCCGCAGTGCTAGCGGGGCGACCAGGCGCGCCCAATAGGGGCGGGAGTTTAGCAGGCCGGTCGTGACTGCCCAAGACAGAGTTTTGCCGACCCGAAATCGCAAAAAGCCGGTTAACATATACCGGCAGCGAACGCCTCGCGAAATCTTTCGGGGAAATCCGCGGTGGCCCGCCGGAACGCCGCCCACCGCCTGAAAACTCTCCATAGTTCGGCCCGCTTTGGAACTCGGCAGGCGGGTGGCTATCATCGGATAGCCATGGCTGAGGTCACGCAAATCCTCTGGCAGATCGAGCACGGCGACCCGCAGGCCGCCGCCGCCCTGTTGCCGCTAGTGTATGAGGAGCTGCGCCGGCTGGCATACAGCAAGCTGGCCGGCGAAAAGCCAGGCCAGACATTGAGTGCCACAGCACTTGTGCACGAGGCCTATCTGCGACTGACGATGGTGGCCGACAGGCCTGCCGAGGAGCGCGCGTGGAATGGCCGACCCCATTTCTTCGCCGCGGCGGCCGAAGCGATGCGACGGATTCTGGTTGAGTCGGCGCGCCGCAAACACAGCGAAAAACATGGCGGCGGGCGGCGACGGGTTGACATCGACGGCCTCGATGTCGTTGCCCAAACTCCTAGCGAAGAACTGTTGGCCATCGACGAAGTGCTCGACGAACTGGCCGTCGTCGATCCGCAGGCAGCACAGATCGTCAAGCTGCACTTCTTTGCCGAGTTGACGATCGAAGAAGCTGCTGCGGCCGCCGGAACCTCCGAAAGAACCGCGTATCGTGATTGGGCCTTTGCCCGCGCCTGGCTGGCGCGTCGGCTACATCCCGTCGAGTCATGACGGATGACTCGAGGTGACTTGCACGTGACGACTCCTCTGCCAAGCACCGCGATGGATTCGTCCGGGTCGGGTCTGAAGTCGATCTTCGCGCGCGCGATCGAGATCGCAGACCCCGCCGAGCGCGCCGAGTTCCTGACCAAGAATTGCGGCGCGGACGATGTGCTACGCAGAAATGTCGATTCGCTCATCGCGGCCTATGAAAACGCCGGACGATTCATGCAATCGCCAGCCGCACGACGGAAAGCCCTCGCTGAATCGGCGTCGGGTCCGGACTGCGGCACCGTCATCGCCGGGCGATATCGGCTCGTAGAAGAGCTCGCCGAAGGCGGCATGGGCACCGTGTGGCTGGCCGAGCAAACCGAGCCAGTATCCCGCCGCGTCGCGATCAAGTTGATCAAGCCTGGCATGGACAGTCGCCTGGTAATGTCGCGATTTGAAGCCGAACGGCAGGCTTTGGCGCTCATGGACCATCCGAATATCGCCAAAGTGCTTGACGGCGGCGTCGACGCGGCTGGTCGCCCGTTCTTTGTGATGGAGTACGTCCGCGGCTGGCCAATTACCGAGTATAGCGATCAGGCGACACTGAACCTTGACGACCGCCTGGCTCTGTTCGTGCACGTGTGCCATGCGGTGCAACACGCCCATCAAAAGGGCATCCTCCATCGCGACTTGAAGCCCTCGAACATCCTCGTGTGTTCGTACGATGGACGACCCGTTCCCAAAGTGATTGACTTCGGTCTGGCCAAGGCGATGTTCCATCCGTTGGGCCAGCACACCATCTATTCAGCTCATGGACTGATGCTGGGAACTCCGCTGTACATGAGCCCGGAGCAAGCGGAGTCCAACAACCTCGATATCGACACGCGCACCGACGTTTATGCGTTGGGAGTGATCTTGTACGAATTGGTGACCGGGGGGACTCCGCTCGACAAAGAGATGTTGAAGGATGCGTCCTGGCAAGAGATCCTACGGTTGGTCAAGGAAGAGGAGCCCTGCAAGCCTAGCGTCAGGCTGTCGACGTCCGACCAGCTCCCGCGCATCGCCAGCAAGCGCGGCATGCAGCCTGCTGAATTGAAGCGGGCCGTGCGCGGCGATCTGGACTGGATCGTGATGAAAGCCTTGGAAAAGGACCGCGAACGGCGTTACTCCACGGCCGCCGCGTTGGCCCAGGACATCGAACGTTGCCTGCGGCACGAGCCGGTCGAAGCCCACGCGCCGTCGGCCGGCTACTTGCTACGCAAGTTTGCGCGCCGCAATCGGCGCATCCTGACAACGGCCGTGCTGGTCTCGCTGGCGCTATGCGGCGGACTCGTCCTCAGCACCTGGCAAGCCATTCGGGCCACGCAAGCGGAACGCAGAGCCGAAATCGCACTCGCGGCCGAAGCCGAGCAACGAAAGGTCGCCGATCGCCAGCGCAATGAAGCGGAACAGCGCCGTGCCCGGGCCGAAGCCAGCCTGCAAGCGGCACGCAGTGCGGTCGAGGATTATTTCGACACCATCAACCACAGCAAGTTGCTCAACGCTCCGGAGTCGCATGCACAGCGGAACGAGCTGCTGCAATCGATGCTGGCCTATTACTTGCGTTTAATCAGCCAGTATGGGGACGATCCGGCCGTGCGTGAGGATCTGGCCGCTGCTTATATCCGCGTCGGGGACTTGATGGTGTCGGCCAATGGCTCCCGGGAGCAAACCGTCCTTGTGCTTAGCAAGGGAGCGGAGTTGTACGAGCAGCTTGTCCGCCGACAGTCGGCCGTTTCGCAGCACCAAACAAATCTGGCGATTGCCTATAACCTGTTGGGCTCCGCGCAGCAGACTATCGGACAACTCGCAGGCGCAGAGACGTCGTATCGCCGCGTGCTGGCAATTGAAGACCAGCTGGCGCCGGACCTCGCGAATAGTACCGAGCACCGGCTCAATCTGGCCCGCGCCTGTGCGCGGCTGTGCGATCTGCTGACGACCCAAGTGCGGCTGCCCGAGGCCGAGATCGTTTGTCGCCGCGCGCTGGCGATCTATGAAAAAGTGCCTCTGGAGAACCAGGGGGACGATTTTCCCGGCGACCAGGCCGAGGCCTGGTACCACCTCGGACACGTGCTGCGCGCCAAGGGGGAACTGACGGAGGCCGAAACGGCATATCGCCACGCCATCGACTCCTTCGAACGGCTGGCGCGCGGCGATCCGGATCGCACGCGTTTCCTGCTCGGAGTCGCCGGCGGCATGTACAACCTGGGGCATGTGCACCGATTGGCCGGACAGCGGCCTGCTGCGGCCGCGTCTTATCAACGCGCGCTGGAAGCCTACGAAAAGCTAACCGAATCAAATCCGACGGTCGGCTTGCACGTGATGGGTGTGGCCCGCGCAAACTTCCACATCGGATTGATTTTGGCGGCAGGCGGGCAGCAAGACGAAGCACGCTCGCGGTGGAATCGGGCGGTCGAGGGGTTCGAATCCGCTAGTCGTCTCGGGTACCCCAGCCGGCAAACTTCGTCCGCGCTAGCCGAAGCGCTAGCGATGCTGGGCCGCTGGCGCGAAGCTGCCCAGTCGTGCGCCCGGACCGTGGCTGCCGGCGACGACGGCTGGAGATCACGTTGTCAACTGGCGTCCCTCCAGTGTGCGGCCGATGACGACACTGGCTATCAAAGCACCTGCGCCGATCTGCTGCGGTCGTCCGTTGATCGGTTCGCGCGTGAACAAGCAATGGCGGTAACCTGGGCCTGTGTGCTTGGACCACTCGCTGCGTCAGACGCAGCTAAAGTCGTCAACATCGCCGAACAGGCGGCGGCCGCCAAAACGGACGTCGTGGGTCATATACTTGTGTCGATTGCCCGCGCGAGGGTCGGTGACACGGAAGCGGCAATCGCGGCACTCGAGGCAATTCAATCCCGCGACGACGTCGAGCCGGCGCTCGCTGCCACCAGTTCCGATCAACGTCGGGCGGCGCGATTGCTGGCGGCTTCGGTGCTGCTAGCCGCCTATCGCGATGATCGTGCCGACGCGGCGACGCAGCAAACCCAACTCCTGCGGACCCTAGTTGAGCAAACCGCCGCGATGCCGCCTGAGTTTGCCGAAGGTGTTGATCGCTGGATCCTTCCCCTGGCGCTCGATTTGGCACAGCGCGAGCTGGAGCGTAGCCCGCTTGTGGCCGGCCGCTGACTTGGCGGCTGTAGCCGCGGCGCAAGTTCCTGTAGCACCTGTCCTTTGGTCGCCCGCCCTCAAAAATCTTGGCGACACTTCTCTTTGTTTGGCAGCTTTCGCTGCGGTATTTCGCACTGACTCCTAGTGCAGGACTCGACCGCGCGCACAGACTGCGCGCAACGCGCCGGAATTGGGATCCCAGGGGATTCGACTAATGAAAAAACTCAACGTCGCCGCCGCCGCTTTGTTCTTCGCCATTTGCTCAGTTGAGTCAGCTCAGGCCGTCGTCCTCGGTTGGGCCTCGGGAGGCGATGGCACCATACGCAACACCGTTAACAGCGGCGCCACCTGGGCCGGACAAATCAGCGCCACCCCATTTCTCAATTACAGCATCGACTTCGTAGATGCCAACAATGGCTGGGCCGTCGATTCGCACGGTTTCATTGGGCATACGATCAACGGCGGCTCAAATTGGACCTCGCAACCAAGCGGCACTGGAAATGAATTGCATCATGTGGAATTTGTCGACCTGAGCAACGGCTGGGTTGTCGGAGCCGCGGGGATCATTCTCCACTCCAGCAACGGCGGCACGAACTGGTCGACCCAAGCGAGCCCCACCACCGAGCTGCTGTGGGGAATGGACTTTGTCGGTGCAACGAACGGATGGGCCGTAGGGGGGAATGCCACGATCATTCACACGAGCAATGGCTCCACCTGGTCCTCTCAACCCAATCCGCTCGTTGGCAGCGGCTTGAATCTAATAAGCGTTTCTTTTAGCGATGCGTCAAACGGGTGGACTGTTGGCAATTTTGGCAACATATTGCACACGAATAACGGCGGACTCACCTGGGGGTTCCAAGGCAGTGGGACCACGAACGATCTCAACGGCGTGTATTTTGCGGATGCGAGCAATGGCTGGGCGGTTGGCACCTTTGGCACCATCTTGCATACCAGCAACGGCGGGGCGAGCTGGTCCCCTCAAGTCAGCGGGATCACCAATACGCTCCAAGCGGTCCAATTCGTGAATGCAAATGAAGGCTGGGCCGTCGGGCAGTGGAATGGGGGTGGCTCAGCCGCGATCCTGCACACGACTGACGGCGGCGCAACCTGGACTGCGCAGAACAGCGGAATCACCAATAATCTCTTCGCAGTATCGCTGGTGAACTCAGTGCCAGAACCCTCCGCCTTTGTCATTGCCACGCTCGGGCTGGCCAGCCTAGGCCCGTTTGCCAAGAGGAGAAAGTAATTTCGAGCCGATCTCCTTGCGGACAGATGAAACTCGATAACGCCGCAATTCGCCCGCAAGATTCTCGCGGCCTTGCTTTCGCGCCTCTCTCTCAGCCAAGGTCGGAAGTCGGCTCACTCGCGATCGTAGCGAGAGAGTGCTTCAGCAACCCAGTGCTAGCGTGAGCCTTCTTTCTGCACGTTTCCGGCGTTCCCGGCCTCCCAAATTGAAAAACCGGCAAAGACACCCTCGCTCAAGTGTCGATTATTTAGTATCGACTGACTTCTCTCAGCCAGGAGGCGATGATCCTGGTGGCCAGCAGGAGAGTGGACGTGAAGCGACTGATCTTCTGTGTCTTGGTATCGCTGGCCGCTAGTGGCTGCGCCAGTCACCGGCCGAAGGTTGACGCGGCACGTCCCTTGGCTTCCGAACAACAAGCGGCACGTGAGCGGGTTGAAGCGCGCGGTCGATACGACGTCGAGCATAACCCGAACGACACGATGTCGGTCAATTCGATGGGCTCGGATTGAACGTTGCACCTGGGCAATAGCCGCGGTTGTCGTTCTCGCCGCAAGAAGATTCGGGCATTCTCTACGGCGGCGGCCGGCCTAGAAGTCGAAGGCCATTCTTACGCCAGCAGCGTTGATCCAACCGGGATCTGTCTGGGCGACCTGGCTGCGGTACGTGATGTCGTAGTTGAACTGGAACTTGAGGTTCGGGTTCAAGAACCAGTTCACTCCAAACGTCATCGAGTTGAGAATGCCACCGTTGATCAGGCCGCTGTTCAGGTTGACGTAGTTATAGCGCGCGCCAATTTGCCAAGCGCCCCATCCGCATGCGCCGCCATCACGGGACGAGGTCCAGAAGAAATTGTTGATTGGCACAATACGGTCGCAAATGCCCATGCGTCGATCGTACCCGCGGCTCTCACCCGTGAGAAAATACAACACTTCGACGTAGGTGCTCTGAAAGAAGACGTTGCCGCCGCCTTGGCCGGCGAGGAAGGCGTTGAAGAGCGCCTGCTGAGCTGATGGGATGTTGGTGGTCACCGGCACACCGCCTGGGGTCTGATTGTTGAGGATGTTGTAGGCAGTATCTTCGAGGAAAGTCCCCATGTATTCGGCTTGAACCGTCCACGGCCCCCAAATCGCAAGGAACTCCGGACTGACGATGTATTGGAAGCTCGTGAGGAAGCTGCCGGAATCGAGATAGTTCGTGTTCAGCGTGCTGGGAGGTCCGTCACGCAGATCGCCCCGGATTCGGAACCGGTCCTGTCCTTGGTCGGGCTTGCGCGCGGAGATCGAGGCGCCGATGTGAACCATGTATCGGCCTTCGGATAGTTCATCATAGTAGGGCAGATAGGTGCCGCGCATGGTGCCCGCCCACTCACCTTGTCCCACGTGGTAGCCGAACAGGTTGGCCTGGTTCGGACCGCCCCATAATTGCCACGTCGAGGTCTGCTGTTCCGACCAATCGAAGAACATGGCGCCTGGCGAGAATCCGTTGTTGAACGGCCCGTGAATCATATCTTGGATGTAATTTCGCTCCATGAAGTCGAGGAATCGGCTGCTCGTCATGTGCTCGAGACCTGTCGGTTCCTTGAAATTGCCGATTCGCAAGTTATTGACGACCGGTAGTTTCATGACCGTGACGTAGCAGTCAGTCAGCGATGGCACGATTGCCAGGGTTTGTCCGGCCGGAAAGCCTGCCTGGTTTAGCGAGTTCGGGAAGCCCGGTGGGTTTCCCGGAACATTCGAGACATTGGCCGCGTTGGCAAAGTCTGGCTGCACGACCCAGCCGACGTTCTCGTACATCGTGCCTTCAGAGCGCAATCGCAGTCGGCGAAAATTCACTGATTCGTTTTGTCGACCGATGCCGCCGGCCGGGTCGCCTGGCGGCGCATTGATGGGCGTAAAGGTCAATTGCGAGGCTTGATTGTAATCGGTGTAGTCAAATTGTAGTTGGCCGCCGAACTTGGCTCGGAATACTTTGTCTTTGGATTGCGCCTCGAAGCCGAAGTTCCACTTGGCGGGCATGTCGGTGTCGGCGCCGACAACGCTTCCCGCGCTGGGCGCTGCCGGAGGCAGCGCGATGCCTGGTTGCGACGAGCTCGTGAGCGTCTGGGCCGTCAGCCTTGCTTCGAAGTCTGCAAGGCGCTGCTCCAATTCGGCAATGCGACGTTCAGGGGTAGTAGGTGGCAACGTGGAGCACAGCGTGACGGCGCCGCCTGAGTTGTTCACGCCGCCGGTCAAAAGCACTGTCGCGCTCTGGGGCGCGAAGGCCTGGGGCGGGGCGGTCTGAATGGGCGCCGGGGTTTGCGGCATGGCTGGCAAGGTTTGCGGCACAACTGGCAAGGTTTGCGGCACCGCCGGCAGTTGGGCGGTCCGACGTCCTTGATCCGGCGATTGCGCGAGCCAAGGAGCGGGCGCATCGCCAGCGGAGGTGCTAAAGGGAGCTACCGCCTGCACGGGCGTCAAGCTTTGAGCGTTCGAAGGGAACGAAGGCGTCTGCCCGGCGACAGGCGAATCGGCCGCGGTGATCAGCACACCCGCGCACGCATTTACGAATAGCCACGTCGCAAGAGATCGCATCGCATTCGCCCCCGCTCGCGGATTGGGTTGCTGGCACGCAATATGGCCGAATAAATCGCCTAGGTGACACAATCCGCCTTAAACCGCTTATCGGCAGCCGAATATCCGCTACCTTTGGCTTAACCGAAGCATACGGAAAAGTAAGCCTGAAACGCCCAAGGCACCAAGGTTTGGATGTCAGGCGTACGCAGGATGCCCGAAATTGAGCGCGTGCTGTCGCGCTTGCTGCTGGCCAGTGGGCAATCGAGGAAGCCTGCCCGTTGAGCAGACTCGCCTGGGCTAGGTTCTTTGACGAGTTGGCGCGCCGTGAGGCGGAAAGCTACACCGTCACGGCGCTGTTGGGCGGTTATCGCTCGCTCTTCGATGCAAGTGGCGATCATTGAGCGGGGGCTGGCCAACGGCTACAGCTCATCGTCACCTTACGGCTGGTCAACCAGTTTGTGCTCAAGTGGGAATGCACTCTGATTGCCTCTCGTGGCGTGCGCGTGTGCGCACCGGTAACCGTTAATCACTGGGCATTCACGGCTCGCATCCTAGGATGAAATCCGCGAGCGCGCGAAGCTGGCGACATTCGCCGCAGTGCACGGCATTGTGTCCAGCAATCCACCAGCGCTTTTCCACATCGACCTGTTTCAACTCGGGAGGACTTTGGGATGAACACCAGAATCAGGACCCTGTGCGCGATTGCCCTGATCGGGCTGCCCGTCGGAGCGACGGCAACCCGGGCAGCCGAGGAAAAGGCCTTTCGCCCCGAAGTCGAACAGTTGCTTCAGACCGTCGCGGATAAAGTTCAGGCCGCCGCCGATAAGCTGGGCCTGACGAGCGAACAAAAAACCACGATCGCCGAGATCAAGGCGCGCCATGCCGATCAATGGACCGCCCTGCGCGCGGAGCGGCGCTCGTTGCGCCAGAAGGAGCTCGAATCGATCAATTCCATTCTCACGCCCGAGCAACGCGATCAAGTCAAAGCACTCGCCGACGACAAGGTCGAGCATGTTGAACAGGCGATTGCGTCAGGACTGCAGAAATCCGTCGCCCTTCGTGCCTCCTTGGCTGAGCGGATCGAGGCCGCCGCCGATAAGCTGGGCCTGACAAGTGATCAGCGCAAGCAAATCGTCAAGTCGCTTGCCACGACCGCCCAACAGCATGCGGAGTCGAGGGAGAAGTGTCGCGACGCGATCGAGAGCGAGTTCAAGGATATTGCCGCCGTCTTAACACCCGATCAGCGGGAGAAAGCCCGCAATGCGATCGAGGTCTCATTGTTGCGGGCGGCCGCAGCGAGTTCGATCGCTGACCGCCTGGAGGCGATTGCGGACAAGCTGGGCCTTTCGGCGGATCAACGGCGTCAGATTGCCAGAACGCACGCTCGGTTTGCCAGCCAATACGGCACTCTCAATGCCGAACGGCGTGAGCTGCTTGAGAACGAAATGAAGGAAGTCGCGGCCACTCTGACGCCGCAGCAGCGCGAGAAGGTGAAGGACTTCTGTGAAGACCGGGTTGTGGTGATAGAGGTTCGCACCGCGGCGCGCGACACGGCCGAGAGTGAGCCGGCGAACTTGAGGGAGACGATCTCCGACCGGCTTGAGGCCGTGGCCGACAAACTCGGATTGACCGCGGACCAGCGAACCAAGATTAAAAACGTACGCAGTGCAATGTCCGAAAAATTTAAAGAGCAGCGAGATCGGCGGAAAGCCCTCCGGACTGAGGAGTTGAAAGCGATTGGCGAAATCCTCACTCCGGAGCAGCGCGAGCAGGTGAAGAACTTCGTCGAGGATGACTCCTAGAGGTGGCACGTTCTTTGACTTGGACAACCGATCTCTAACTCGCGGCCGGCGGGACGCTCGCTCACAATATCTCGCTGGCCGCTTTCGTGCGCAGTGGATCGATGGCGCTCGCGCTAGCGGCAACGAATTCCCGTGCGGCTGCGTGTTGCGACAGGATCTGGGCGTGGCTCGCGCTCCTGCAGACCCGATGAGCCACAGGCCACACACAGCCCACAATGCAAGCGCCATGCGATCGCCCTCCGATCAAATCGCATGAACGAATCTCGATATGTCGATGCCAGAGCAATCGAACGCATGCTTGCGCGAACATGAATACCGTTTCGAGCCGTTTGCTTGACCATCAAGTTGTTAACCGTTAAGGTGACACTTCGGAACACTCTTGGGGCATGGCTGCTCTCTCAGAAGGGCACTCCGATGACAGCTGCCTCTCATGAGCAGATTGTCACTCCAAGCGAAGCGCGCTCAGAGCTATCGCAGGTTCTGGCCTCGCCAGACTTTGCCGCCTCACGGCAGTTGAGCAGTTTCCTCAAGTTTATCGTCGAAGAAACTCTGGCGGGCCGCTCTGATCATTTGAAAGAGCGAACCGTCGCGCTGGGAGCACTGGGGCGCAGCGTCGATTTCGATCCGCGCATGGATTGCGTTGTTCGCGTGATGGCAGGCAAGCTGCGGCGGTCACTGGACCGCTTCTATGCGTTCTATGCGATGCAAGGTGCACCGCACGCTGTTTCGATCGAAGTACCCAAGGGGACCTATCGCCCGATGTTCCGGCGTCGAGAGGCGATTGCGCGTGTCGATGGCCACGCAGGCAGGCTGGACACCGCGCTTTCGGCAGTCGCCGCGGTTCGCCCCATTGTTGCCGTCACGCCACTCAAATTGTTCACAGGCGACCCTCGGGAACGGCTCTTTGCAGACTTGCTAGTCGACGACGTGGTGGTACGGCTGGGCCGTCTCGGTATGATCGAGGTGATCGATTGCCTGGCAACTCAATCGCCGTGTCGTCGAAGCGAAGATCTGCGGAAAGCCGCGCTGCGCCTGCATGCCAATTTCGTCTTCGGCGGCACCGTGTGCCGGGTTAGCGCTCGCGTGCGACTGACGGTGCGGCTCATCGATGGGCAAAGCGGCGTCTTGGTCTGGGGAGACCAGTACGATCGCAAGACCGGCTATGGTCCGATTCGTCAACAGGATCACGTCGCCGATCGGATCAGTACGGGCATAGGCGATTTTTTCGCACGAAACTAGGATGGTCGCGCATCGCGAAGCCGCTCAGAGGGTGTCCGATTGCGGCTTTGCCTCGACCGGCGCTCCAGTGGACTTCAACGGGATTGTGTCAACGAGAGCAAGTTCCCGTCAGGATCTTTGAACCACGCGACCCGTGATCCGTCCGGCGTGGTCCAGATGCCTAACTCGTCCTGAGGCAGGCGATCAAAGCGTTCGAAGCGAACCCCTTTAGCGACGATTTACTTGACGCCCCGCGCCACCTGCGGTCTAATACACAGGAATCCTATGTATCGGTTTCCTTGGTGTCGGGCGCGAACATGGACAGTGAGCTTCTTAAGGGCACGCTCTCGCTGTTGATCCTCTCGCTGCTCAGCCGCAAACCGATGTACGGTTATGAAATCGCCGCCACGGTGCATCGTGATACGGACGGCGCGTTTACTTGGCGCGAGGGCTCGCTGTATCCGAACCTCCACAAGCTGCAAGCCGACGGACTGATTGCCGGCGAGTGGGAGGAAAAAGACACCGGCCGCAAACGCCGCTACTACCACATCACGCAGAAGGGGCGCCGGGCTCTGCGCGAAAAACTGAAATCGTGGAAAGAGCTTTGCCAAGGTGTCAAACGCATCCTGGAGCGAACCGATGGACAAGCTTGAACTTTATCTTGATCAAGTCTGCCGCGGGATCGCCGGCCCCAGGTCCCTGCGGCAACACGTTCGCCAGGAGCTACGCGAGCACTTGCTCGACGCCGTGGCCGTACACCGCGCGGCCGGCTTGACCGAAGAGCAGGCCATCGCCAAGGCACTCGACGATTTCGGCGGACCAGAAGAAGTACGCGGCGAACTGGAAACGTTCCATGGGCATCGCCTGCTGACGACGGTCGTCGATAAGTCCCTCGAATGGAAGGAGAAGACCATGAAAGCCCGCTGGCTGTGGACGACCATGGCGCACCTGAGCCTGGCGGCGCTAATCGTTTTGGATGGTTTCTTTATCGTCTGGAGCATGATCTTTCTCGTACCCTCCTATATCAAAGTTCATGAGGACGGATTGCTCGAAGCTGCCAACGCCGACGTGCAGCCATACGTTGACCGAGCTGACGAGCTGCTGATGGCGCTCGTGCCGGTGGCAAATAATCTCGCCACTTACTGGTTCCTGTGGGCATTTCTGCTGATTGTCGTGTGGGGACTCTTCGAGTGGCGCGTCCACAGCGAGAATAAGTCGCTTATGCGGCTATCGGCCTTGGGATTGGCCGCGCTTGTGCTGACCGTAAGCGTCGGGCTGACAGGAATAAGCTTGCTGGTGCCCTATGCAGTTGCTTTGCCCACGCTCTACGGACAATCGCCCGAGCCAATCGTCCGCGACGACACCGCCGCGATTGCCACCGCGCTTGAAGGACTTGAAAAGTCCGTAGCCGCTCGCGATTGGAAGGCAAGCGAGCTTGATTTATCGGACGCTTGGAGTGCCGTCCGCGACCTTGCCGGCCGCGGCGCCGCGGCTCCGGCGCTGCTCTCGCGCGCCGAACAGCCGAAGATTGATCAAATCCGCGCCGCTCTTCAATCCGCCAGCCACTCGATGATCGACATCCAAAATGCCATCCTAGCCAAAGACCCTGATCGCGTCTCCGCGACGCTCAAGACTTTCCGCGATGCCTATCAAACGGCCGTAGCGGAGCCATGACAGAATTGACAGGCGATCGCGAATGGTCACGTGTCGCTCGCGGCACGGACAAACTCCACGATCGACGAGGGTTCGGGAAAACTTGCGCGCAATTGCGCGGCCGACCAGCGGCGGGCCACATGTTCGATCGCTGAGGGCTGACGCCCTTCGAGCTCGTAGAGCCGCGAACGCTCGAGGCTGGTGGCGAGATACGACTGCGAACCGTTTCGCCAAGGCAGCACGTACTCCGGATGTGCCGAGGTTGCGATGAACCCGATCCAGTTTTCGAAGGCGCCGGCCAGGGTCACACGGCCCGTGTCTGCCGTAATCAGTGCCTGAGCCTGCGACAGCAGCGCTAACAGCTCGGCGACCGAAAGGCGACCGCGCAGGTCCAAGCACCCGCTTGCGGCTGGCGTCACGTCCGCGTCGCCTTCTCCAATCAAGGCCACGGCAATGCCGGCCGCGCTTAGCGCCGTGACGTACGACTCCCATATATCGCCAGGCAACTCACACAACGACTCGTCCAGTCGCGTATCCAAAACCACCAGCCGAGCAAGCTCGCTGCTGCCTGTCTTGGCCGCCAGCGCCGTGCGGGCTTCCTCGGGCACCGTGACCCGCGGCGTGCGGTGGACAACGGGCAACTCAACTCCGAGAGCCCGTAGCGAGCACTCGTTGACTCTGTGGACACGTTCAGGAAATAGCCGCTCGACGAACACATGAGCGGGGTCATGACGCGTGTGGCAGATTCGGTATTTGCCCCACTTGCCGGCGCCGGGGACATCTTCGACTTTGCGATAGACGGGCAGATTCAAATGCGTAAACAGCTCGGGAAACTCCGAGGCAATGACGATCTCGTCGCCCGCATATAAAACTTCCTTGGCATAGCGACCCGACGGTTCGGCGGCGACCTGGTCGCTCACGCTGCCCTCGAAAGCGAACACGAAATGCCTGGGGAAGTGGTACGCGGGCCGGGCTTGCTGCCATGCGCGCCAATCGGAACGGATGGTCTCCAGTTGTTGTTCAGGCGACGCGACCGCCCAGGCCCCCGCATAGTGCAGTATGTAAGAGTCGAGACGCTCTTCGCCATACACCCAGTCCATCAGGAATGTGCGGTTGAAACGATAGGGAAGCTCGAACATGGGGGTCTTATGGTGAGCGATCATCAGATTCAGATACGTCTGCTCTTTGTCGCAGTCCACTTCGACGTCGGGCGGGGTAAACACGGCGCGATGCGCTTGCGAGATCACCAGCACACCCGTGTTGTAATACTTCCGATTCCATTCGATTGCGTTGTATCCGACGGCGAACATGTACCGCGCGGCCGTCATCAGATGGTCGGCGTACTGCCCCTCCTCGAGGGCGCCGAGCCGATCCTCAGGCACGACGTCGAACAAGTTGGGGGTATCTTCGCGCACCAGGATATCGGTATCCAGGTACAGCAGTCGCTGATACCGATCGAGCAACTGCCCCAACTCGGTCTTCTTGTAGTGGGGCATCTGATGGCCATGAAAATCGTTCCACACCAGGAAGTCCGCGCCGATCCGATTCGCATAGGTCTGGAACGTGGGGTGCGTGATTCGACCCATCTGTTCGTGCAGGGAGCCGCAGGCAATCGTAACAAGGGCAGTCTTCATTGCGGGTCGATGCCGGTCCAGGTAATCGATTCGCGACTTGCGGCGCTTGGGAACGGGGCGGGGGCTATGGCTCGCCCGAGCGAGCGCGGCGCCACTGACACCCGATCATTTACGGGTGTTTGTACACCTATCGGTGAAATGCCCGCCAGTGCCTTGACCTATTTCTCGGTGGTCATGGCCAAACAGAAGGGCGCCGCTGGTGTCTCGGATTTGCGTGACAGGTAATCGATTCGCAAAACCTTCTGGTCAGGCTTTGGATTGGTGTAAGTCGTCGTATACAGCCGGATGTGCGCTCCGAAACCGGACGCCGAGCCGTTCTCACCTTTCCAGGCCACTTTGCCGGCACTGGGTTCTTTTTCGCCATCCACGTACCACCAATCGCGAACATCGCGGCCGTAGATGATCGAAAGCCCCTCGGTGCTACCGTCAGCGAAGTGCAACACGTACTGTCCAATGAGGGTCCCATCTTCGACGTACCAATCATCGCCGGGTTTGTTCAGTCCGCCGCCAAAGTTCGTTGCGTGCAGAACGTGAAGTTTCGAGAACGCGGCATCGACGGGGATTCCTTCAACCTTTTCCGGTAGCGCCGCCAGCTCCGTGCTTCCTAGCAAGACCGCCCCCGGACCGACATTGAATTTGATTCCCGCGAGAGTCTGCTCGCCGGCCGGCAAGGAAGCGAGAGAGTTGTTGGGCCGGCCCGTGCCCAAATCATCCGTCAGATTGCGGTTCATTTTTGGGGCAAGGTCGAGATAGACAGTCTTCTCCTCGGCATGGGCCAAAGCGGCATTGCAGCAGACTGCCAATGCGATGACGCGTCGTAGCGACTTGAAGTGGTTCATTTCCCTGCTCCCGATGGTGATTTGCCTCGCCCCTTGTACTGGGGGTTCATGCTACACCACGGGCTCAAGAGTCGCCACAAAAGCCGCGCGTTGGGGCGCATCGTCGAGCGGCGCAAATGCGCTTCGAGCTATTCGTTCTCGCACAGCTCGCGATAAACGTCGTGCGAAACGGGCCCGACCAGATGGACCGCGCGAATGATGCGCTCGCGGCTCACGCCAAAGCGCTCGGCCCACGAGTTCAAGTCCTGAAAGTCACGGATATTGATGGGTCGGGTCTCAAACGCCTCAGCAGCTTTGATTTTCATGATGCAATCGATCCCGGCGGCGAGAGGTTCAATGAGAAGATGCCTATTATGCGCGAAGCCTATCGCGATTCGATGGGTAGCTGTGGGGTTGCTCACTGGAACGCAGATGACCGCGTGCCGCGTGTCAACAGCCGAGCGCCGACAAGAGCCTGGTGTGAGCCCCGCATGGACACAACGGGCCGACTACACCGCTCGTCCCAGCACCAGTCCAATGCCGGCCGTCAGCGCCATTGCCAGTGCCCCCCAAAAGGTGACGCGCGCCACGCCGCGCCACATGCTCGCTCCCCCCAGGCGGGCGCCGACTCCGCCTAACAGCGCGAGAAAACCCAGCGACGCAACCGAAACCAGAATGGCCGTGGAGCGCTCCGGCGCGAACGCGGCCGTCGCGAGCGGCAAGGCGGCGCCCACCGCAAAGCTCGCGGCCGATGTCAGGGCCGCTTGCACCGGCCGAGCCGTGCTAATCTCCGAGATGCCCAGCTCGTCGCGGGCGTGGGCTCCCAGGGCATCTTTCTCCATCAGTTGCAGGGCTACTTGCTTGGCGAGCGCCGGTTCGAGCCCGCGGCGCACGTAGATGTCGGCCAGCTCGGCTCGTTCGAAGGCGATGTTCTCGTCGAGCTCGCGACTCTCGCGCGCCAGATCGGCTTGCTCGGTATCGGATTGCGAGCTCACCGAAACGTATTCACCCGCCGCCATCGACATCGCGCCGGCCACCATGCCCGCCGCGCCCGCGATCAGGATGTCGCTCCAGGCGGCCTCGGCGGAAGCGACGCCGACAATCAGGCTGGCCGTGGAGACGATGCCGTCGTTCGCGCCCAGAATTGCGGCTCTCAGCCACCCGATGCGCTGAACGAGATGGTCTTCGGAATGAGGCATCGCGAAAGGGGCTGCGACTGGTTGCAAAGGCACTCCCGCCTGCTGCGGGTCGGTCGATAGAATGATACCGCAAACAAACCGGAGGTTCCCCGCATCTCCGATTTTCCGCGGCGAGAGTTTCGCTGTTTGGCTCCGACGGAGAGAATAATAAGAAAGCGCGCGCCCTAATTGGGATTCAACATCGGCATTTATCTATCGATCGAACTGACAGAATGGATCCTCGGCAATCCCGCGGATGTGCTGGCCACGAACTTCAATAAGCCAGCCACCCTCTTCGAACGCATCCCCAAGCGAGACGCCTTCATCGCCGAGCCGGCGTAGCGGCCCGCAGGGCGCGCCTCGAACCAATGGGCGAAAGTAGGATCGGCGATCCCGGCGCTGTGGCGAAGGGGATTTTGGCGCCGTGTCCGCCACTTTGCCGATGGCTACAGCCGCACCTGGCAGGAGCTTGTAACGGGACAAGGGTTTGGCCCAAAATTTGCCTTACAGCGGCATACACACGGCTTGCGCGGGCCGTCGGTGGTCTTGAACTTTAGCGCTAATTCGGAGGTTGGCGTGACCATGTTGGAGCGTTGTAGCACGGGCGTGGACGGGCTGGACTCGATCCTAGGCGGAGGGTTCCCACGCAATCGCCTGTACCTGGTCACCGGCGACCCAGGCGTCGGCAAGACGACGCTGGCGCTGCAATTCTTGCGTCGCGGGTTGCAGGACGGAGACGGCGGCCTCTATATCACGCTCTCTGAAACCGATGAGGAGCTGCGGGCAGTCGCGGCGTCACACGGCTGGGATCTGGACGGGTTGTCGTTGGTCGAACTTTCGGCCATCGAGGACCGCCTATTGCCTGAAGCGCAAACCACACTTTTGCATCCCTCGGAAGTGGAACTGAGCCAGACCACGGATCTCATTTTCGCCGAAGTGGAGAGATCGAACGCGCATCGCGTCGTGTTCGACTCGCTTTCGGAACTGCGACTCCTGGCACAAAACGAGTTGCGCTACCGCCGCCAGATATTGGTGTTCAAGCAGTTCTTCGCCAAGCGGCGCTGCACGGTGCTAATGCTCGATGACAGGACCAGCGATTCGGGAAACTCACAGATCGAGAGCCTGGCCCACGGGGTGATCAACCTCGAGTTGACGCGTCCGGAATTTGGCAATGAACGGCGGCGAATGAGCATTGGCAAACTGAGGGGTGGCAAGTTCCGCGGAGGTTACCACGATTACCTCATCGAGACGGGCGGATTGCACGTTTTTCCGCGGCTCGTCGCTGCCGAACATCGGTCAGAGTCTTCGCAGCAGCTCGTGGCCAGCGGAGTCGCTGAGCTCGATGCACTGCTCGGAGGGGGCATGCATCGCGGTACGAGCAACTTGCTGATCGGCCCGGCAGGGTCCGGCAAGTCAACCATCGCGATGCAATATGCAATGGCCGCCGCCCGCCGCGGGGAACTAGTCGCTTACTACGCCTTCGACGAAAACCTGGGGACACTGATCACGCGCGCCAAAGGCATTGGGTTTGATATTGGCACGCACCTTGAGTCGGGCAAATTACAGTTACGCCAGGTCGACCCGGCCGAGATGTCGCCAGGCGAGTTCACGCATCAAGTTTGTCGGGCGGTCGAATCGGACAATGCCCGCGTGGTCGTTATCGATAGCCTGAATGGTTATTTGCAAGCCATGCCCGAGGAGCGATTTCTGACGACGCAACTGCACGAAGTCCTGACTTATCTGTCTCAGCGGGGCGTGCTAACGATCATGGTGCTTGCACAGCACGGCTTGTTCGGCCGCATGGAGACGTCCATCGACTTGACGTACCTGACCGATACCGTGGTGGTGGTGCGATTTTTCGAGGCCATGGGGACCGTGAAAAAAGCCATTTCCGTCGTCAAGAAGCGCAGCGGCAAACACGAGACCGCCATTCGAGAATTGAACATCGATCAACAAGGTGTTCGGGTCGGCAAGACGTTGGCTGATTTCCAAGGAATCCTGAGCGGCACGCCGCTCTATCGAGGGCCGCAAGAGGCCATGTTGGAACCGCGCTGATGGCGGACGCTGAACAAACAAGTGGTAGTCGCGTTCTGGTGCTGGCGCCGACAGGCAGAGACGCCGAGGTTGCGTGC
>DATJEN010000243.1:0-10976 GCA_035496575.1 Pirellulales bacterium | reverse complement strand
CAAGCGGAGCGCGCATACTTGACCGCCCACACGAACCTGATGAGCGCCTCCGGTAACATCGCGACCGAACGCGCGCGGCATGAAGCTGCATTGGCCGAGAGCGCGCATCCGTCGATTGGTGCGTTTATCGCCAAGCTGCGCGGCGAGCAGGCCCGCCTGCGCCACGAGCAGCCGCAGATCGTCGAGAGCAGAAGTGTAAACCCGGCCACCTTCGGGCAGCGATTGATAAAGAGCAGTTATGAAAAAATAAATGCTCGGATTCTCGCCATCCGCGAAGCGGTCAGTTCCGCAGAGGCCCTTCAATTCATCGACGCCGATGAACCTGAATTGCAATCTCGGATTAACAAGATTTGGCAATCGCTGCCCGACACCCGAATCGAATAGGAGTACCCCGAAAATGAACCCCACAATTGAGCAGACGGAAAGCGAGCGCATCGATTCACAGCTTGCCGTGACCACGAGCGAAGCCGTTAAGCAATTCGTGGCGCGTCTTCGCCCGGCACTGGACGGTCCGCAGGCCGCCGCTGTCAGAGTCGCGATTGCCGAAGCCTTTGGCTTGGCGAGCCGCAACCTTGATGAGCGGCAAGTCGGAACGGTGCTGCATTCGCTGTTGAATAATTTGCCAGCCCTGTAACTTCGGAATGGAGCGCATCGTGGTCGCAGCAACATCCGTCAACCGACTACCGGACCAAGCAACAGCGAAAGTTTTGCGCGGCGTTGTCCTCGCGCAGGCGATGACGTTTAGGACCGGTCGCGGGCGCTTCAATGCTGAATCTTTGCGCGCTATCCAACGGCTGGCGGCAGCGGCAGACCCACTCGGCCTGCCATGTCACTTCCAACATCCGATGCCCGACGCGCCCGACCAGTTAGGCAAGTTTCTGGGGCGGCTTCGGAACCCGCGCATCGCTGCTGGAGGCGCGGCAGTTTTGGCGGACTTGCACTTCAATCCGACTTCGCTCAAGTCGCCACCGGGCGGGGGCACGCCGCGCGGGCTTTATGTGATTGAGTTGGCAAGTTCCGACCCGGCTGCCCTGGCTATGAGCCTGGTTTTGACGGTCAACCGCATTCAAGAGCGTGATGCGCGCGGTCGCTTGATTGTCGATGAGAAGGGCGAGCCAGTGGCACCTGTATGGATGCCGGTTTCGCTGGCTGGTGCCGATTGCGTTTCGCGCGGCGATGCGGCGCTGCGGCTGTTGTTGTCGGCTCCAGCCGATGACGATGCCGCGCTGCGTGCGCGCAATGCAGCCCGCAAGGCTGCATGGGCACTCGCCGACGCCAAGCGCGAGGCGGAGGACATGCGGCTGCGATGGCGGAACCGCAAACGCAAGCTGGGGCTGTTGTCCTAAAAAAACGTTGACGCGGGGCTGCTGTAGCACGCCTTTGATTCTCTCGGCCCGGCCTCGCGCGCTGCTTCAGCACATTGACACACTTAACCCATCTGCATACATTTACGTTTGCACGCCGCGACTTTCGCGACGGTGAACACAGCGCAGATAGGAGAAGTGCAAAATGGCGAAGTCGAAACAGCAGCGGGCCAAGGTTTCCGAACGGGCACTCGTGGCCCGCATCAACCGGCAGCTAAAGAAAAATGACCAGCAGCTTAGGCGTGGACGGGGCGTCTGGGCTTCCCACTGTTGGCAGCCCGCCGACAGCGGCCTGGGCTGGTACTTCGTGGTCAACCCGAACCGCAACTATATCGTCGAGACGCACATCGACCTGGAGGAACTGGGGCGACGGCTGGAAGTACTCGAAGCGTGGGAGGAACTAGCGGAGGACGAGTGAGGCCCAATCGCGTTGATTCATGACATAGGAGACACCGACGATGGCGAAGAAGAAACCCAAGAAACAGCGGAAGCAAAAACCAACGCCGCAAAGCGAGCCTAGCGAGTCGCTGAAGCTGACCAGAGAAACGCTACAGGGCCCGTTGATAGTGACCAGGCCCCGTTTTGTCGGGCCAGTGAAAGCGACCAGAGGATGACAGTCGACGAACCGATTTTCTCAAAAGGGCAACCAAAGCCCCCACTGGCGAGCGCTTGCGCCCAGCGCCCAGCGACTCATCGCGATACGTGTGAACGCGACACAGACGATTCTGGCGAACCGAATTTCAATCACGGGGAGTAAACCAATGAACGCATGGATTTTCCAAGACCATCGCCAAAAGCAAAAACTCGGCGATAAGTGCCCGTGGTCAGTCGGCTGGATTGACCCAGAAGGTAAAAGGAAGTCGAAAAAGGTCGGTGCCAAAAGTTGGGCCGAGAAGTTCGCGCGCAAAATCGAAGGGCAGCTTGCCGCTGGCACCTATGAGACGGCGCGCAAGAAAAGCTGGAGCGACTTCCGCAAGGAATTTGAAGAGCGCGGGATGCCCGGCACGACCCACGGCACTAAGCAACTTGCCCGATTCACGTTCGACCACTTCGAGCGGCTCGTGAAACCCGCGCGCGTCGATGCGGTTACGACGCGCACCATCGCAGCCTACGTCGCTGCCCGGCAAGCCGAGACGCACGGCAAGGAAATGAAGCGGCTGTCGCCCGCGACCGTTAACCGCGAGCTACGCAACCTGCGCTCAATCATGCGCAAGGCGCACAAGTGGGGCTACTTGACCAAGCTGCCCGAGTTCGATTTTCTCAAAGAGCCGGGCAGGCTGCCGACCTACGTGACGCCGGAACACTTCGCCAAACTGTACGCCAATGCGGGCGCGGCACGCTTGCCCGTTGGCGTGCCGTTCGACCGTGCCGACTGGTGGCGCGGGCTGATGGTCATGGCTTACATGACGGGATGGCGAATCGGCTCGCTACTAGCGCTTCGTTGGGGCGACGTGGACCTCGAAGCCGGAACCGCCGTCAGCCGAGCCGAAGATAACAAGGGCAAACGTGACCAGCGAATCCCACTCCACCCGCTCGTGGTGGAACACCTGCGTAAGCTGAAAAGTTTTTCGCCCGTGGTGTTCGTATGGGAGCATCCACGGCGTGGGCTATTCGATGAGTTCCACGCCATCCAGAAAGCCGCTGGCGTGCGCCCTGAGGGCAGCAAGGCGTTCTATGGCTTCCATGACCTACGGAGAGCGTTCGCGAGCCTGAACGCTGAGCGGATGACCGCTGACGCGCTCCAATCGCTCATGCAGCATCGCGACTACCAAACGACCCAGCGCTACATCGCCATGGCGCGGCAACTGAATCCGGCAGTGCAGAACCTGTACGTGCCAGACCTAGGCGCGGCGAGAGCCTAGCACCAGTCAGGTAGTTCATCGTGTGCAGCCTAGAGCCGCTCAAACATCGCAAACTGGAATTTCTGCTGGTCGCCCCACGGCGTGCGGTGAGTTTCGGCCATCTTTCTTTTGAGCGCAAAGCCTGCCCCGAAGCGAGCCGCCAGCTTGTGAGCATCATACCTTTCAACCGGCAGTCCACTACAGTGCGCGGGGCCGTCCAGCGCAAACGTGCCGATCACTAGATGACCTCCGGCGCGGATCGTGCGCTCTGCAAGCGCAATGTAGCTTGCTTGGTCTGCCGGTGTCGTGAGGAAGTGGAAAACGGCCCGGTCGTGCCATACGTCGAACGTGCCAAGGTCGTCCACTTTAGTAACGTCGGCTGCAAGCCAGTTGACTTGAGAAGCCCTTGCGCCCAGCTTGTCCCGCGCGCGAGTTAGCGCGGCTTCGGAGATGTCCAAGACGGTGACCCTGTACCCGTCGTCTAGCAATCGCCCAGCCAGAACCGAAGAGCCGCCGCCGATGTCGATCACTGCGCCACTTGTGGCTACGCTCCGAATGAGAGTCAGGGACGTGCTGGGCTCGTCCTGGGTCCAACTGACTTCGTTGTCCGCCTTGGTCGAGTAGATGCGCTGCCAGTGCTCTCGCTGCGGCTCGCTCATGCCGGTCGTGGGCCATCTTTCGTTGGGTCGCCTTCCAACACGGCGAGCTTAGCGCCGGCGGGAATAGATTTGGGGCCATCAACCCATTGAACCTTGTCGGGCGAGAATAGCGCTGAGTCGCTGCCCGGATGTTGCCCAGCACAGACCGTGCTGGAAAGAGTCGCCGCTCAAAGAGCCATTAGGCGGAGCATGACAGGGGTCGTTGGGTTGGTCGTTGCTGAACGCGCGTTTGGAGTGTTTATGGAGTGTCGCGGCTTAAGCCGGTGTTCGATTCGGTCCCCGAGCCGCGACCTAAACCATTGCAGTCAAACCATTGCCGAAGACAGGACTTGAACCTGCACCCGGTTACCCGGACTAGCTCCTGAGGCTAGCGCGTCTGCCAATTCCGCCACTTCGGCTGCAAGCCACCTTTATAGCGGCCTCAAGGCGTGGGGTTCAAGGTGCCGGAGCAACGAGCGCTTTGTCGCGCTCGCGCTCCCGGCTGGTGAAGCGCACAAGGCCCTTTTACACTGAAGATTCGCCCACTCACGTCGAGCCACTTCCTCCGGAGTCCGTTATGGCGGCCGTCAACGTCCGCTGTCCGCATTGCGCAGGCACGTTTCAGGTCGAAGCGCGGCCCAAAGAGCAGCAAGCCAACTGCGTTCACTGCCGCGGAATCGTCAACGTGCCCTCTTCGGCCAATGCCGCGCCAGCCGTGAGGGCCGCCGCGCCGCCGGTCGCCACCGCGCCGCCAGCCATGCCGGTCGCCCGCGCGGTGCGGATGCCATCGATCGCCGAGATCGAGCCCGACTCGCCGCTGCTGCCCGAGCGTCCGACGGCCATCCCTAAGATTCCGCTAATGACCACGCCGCTTGGCGAGCTTTCAATCCACGAGGTGCTCAAGCACGGCCGCGCGCACAAGGTGAGCGACATCCACGTGGCGCCCGGAGCGCCCGTGCTGTTTCGCATCGCGCGCAAACTGGTGCCGGCCACGAGCGGCCAGCTCACCTCCAAGCAGAGCGAGCGGCTGTCACTCGAACTGTTGAGCGAAGCCCAGCGGCAGCAGTTTCATGCCACGCTCGACTACGACTTCATGGCCATCGACGATTATGGCCGCTACCGCGTGAACGTTGGCTACTTCGACGGCGATATCGGCACCGTGATCCGCATCTTGGCGCAACGGCCGAAAACCATGGCGGAGCTGCGTCTGCCCGAAGTCGTCAAAGATCTCTCCCGGGCCACCAAGGGACTGATCCTGCTGACCGGCAGCGCGAGCCAGGGCAAGACCACAACCATGACCGCCATCATTGACGAGATCAACTCGACCGAGCCGCGGCACGTCATCACCATCGAAGACCCGATCGAATACCTGCACACCAACAAGCAAGGACTTATCCGCCAACGGCAGACCGGCCGGGACACGAAGGACTTCCACAGCGGGCTGCGCGCGGCTCTGCGGCAAAACCCCGACGTGCTGTCAATCGGCGAAATGCGCGATTTCGAGACGATCAAGATCGCGCTTACGGCCGCCGAAACCGGCTGCCTGGTGCTGTCGACGCTGCACATCATGTCGATCGACAAGATCATCGAGCGCCTGTTGAGCTTCGTGCCCACCGAGGACGAAGGCCACATTCGCTACGTGCTGGCCGACACGCTTGTCGGCATCATTCACCAGGAGCTCGTGCCTGCCCGAGATGGCGGCAAGCGCGTGGCATGCGAGATTCTGATCGTGAACCAGGCCACCAAGCACATCATCCGCAACCGGGGCACGTTCTTCCTCAGGAACGTCATCACCACCGGCAAAAAGTTCGGCATGGTTTCTATGCAAAGCTCGCTCCAGAAGCTGGTCGACGAAGGCGCGATCACGCCAGAAACCATGAACGACGTGATGGTCAACTACCGCTAAAGCCGTGTGCGCGGGCTCTGCTTTTTTGCCCTCGTATCTTCACTAGCCGGAAGCGCGGCGCCCGGTTCCGTGCGGCAAACCAACCCACGCCGCAAGACCGGGACGCTCCTGCGCACCAACCTGGCCTCTTCTCGCCGCTTTGTGGCTCCGAGCGTTCACCGGGCGCTAAGCGCATCGGGCTGGTGAAGAGCACTCGCCGAGCGGAGTCTGATTCGCGCCCCGATCCCGCCGTGCTAGATACTTGTTTGAACAAGTATTATGGATATAATGGCGCCAGGCGGACATTGTTGCGGCCGTCGGCAGGCCAAAACTGCCCGCAAGCCCGGCTCAATCGAGGAGATGGACAGCAATGATCCAGCGCGTGGAAACGGACGTCGTCGTGATTGGAGGCGGGCCCGGCGGAGCGACGGCTTCGACGTTGATCGCTCAAAAAGGCTTTCGCGTCGAGCTCTGCGAGCGCGAACACTTTCCACGCTTCCACATCGGCGAGTCGCTGATCCCGGAAACCTATTGGGTGCTCAAGCGGCTCAACATGCTCGACAAGCTGCGAGACAGTCCTTTCGTCAAAAAACATAGCGTGCAGTTCGTGGGCTCGAGCGGGCGGCTGTCCGAGCCGTTCTATTTCATGGAGCACAAGCCGCACGAGTGCTCGCAAACCTGGCAGGTGCTGCGCAGCGAGTTCGACAAGATGATGCTCGACAACGCGCGCGAACATGGCGTGAACGTGCATGAGGGCACGCGCGTGCTCGACGTGCTGTTTGAAGGTGAGCGGGCCGTCGGCCTGCGCGTGCAGGACGAGGCCGGCCAGCAGCGCGAAATCCGCGCCCAAGTCGTCGTCGATGCCAGCGGGCAAAGCTCGATGATCGCCAACCGCTTCAAGCTGCGGGTGAACGATCCCGAGCTCAAAAAAGGCGCGCTGTGGACGTATTTCGAAGGCGCCTATCGCGACCAGGGACGCGATGAAGGGGCCACGATGGTTTTGCAAACCGAGGGCAAGAAAGGCTGGTTCTGGTACATTCCACTGCACAACAACATTGTCAGCGTGGGCGTGGTGGCCGCCTTCGAATACTTGTTCGATCCCGCGCGCGGCACGCACGAACAGATCTACCAGCAAGAGCTCGATCGCTGCCCGGCCGCCAAAGAGCGCGTCTCGGTTGGCAAGCAGGTGGCCGGCTACTACGCCACGAAGGACTATTCGTACCGCTCGCGGCAGGCGGCCGGCGACGGTTGGGTGCTCGTCGGCGACGCTTTTGGTTTTCTCGATCCGCTTTATTCTTCCGGCGTGCTGCTCGCGCTCAAGAGTGGACAGCTCGCGGCCGATGCCGTGGCCGAGGGACTCAAGCGCGGCGACACCAGCGCCGCGCAGCTCGGCAAGTGGTCGGGGGATTTCACGCGCGGCATGGACCGCATGCGGCGCTTGGTGTGCGAATTCTACAACGGCTTCAGCTTCGGCCGCTTCGTGAAACAATTCCCCGAACTGAAGGGGCATTTAACCGATCTATTGATCGGCGACTTGTTCAAGAGCGACGTGGACGACGTCATCGAGCCGATGGAGTCGACCAAGAAAGAAGGCGCCTACGTGTATTCGGGAATCGCGGAATAGGGATCAGGGATTGGGCAATGAGGGAGCAGGATTAACGGAGTCCGCGCGGGCGCGCAGCATTCTTCCTACCCTAGCCCCTGACCCCTAACCCCTGATTCTCTCTTTCCACTCCGCTAGCCAATCGTGAGCCGCTCGCGGGCTTGTCTCGTCGAGCTGAAGCAAGCGCAGCGCTTCGATCATGGGGTGCTCTTCGGCCGCGAACAGCGACAACTGCAAGTCGTTGGCCCGCGATCCCGAATTCGTTCGCGCCAGCTTGGCGCGTCCCTTGGCGTCCAGGTGCTCGTTTTCGAGCTGCGCCAGGATTTGCTTAGCGCGCTCGAGGACCCAGCCAGGAACTCCGGCCAGCCGCGCCACGTGAATGCCGTAGCTCTTGTCGGCTGCGCCCGGCAGGATTTTATGCAAGAAGACGACATCGTCCTCCCATTCCCGCACGGCGACATTTAAATTGCGCAAGCCCGTCAGCACGCCGGCCAGTTGCGTCAGCTCGTGATAGTGCGTGGCAAACAGGGTGCGGCAGCCCACGCGGTCGTGCAAGAACTCGACCACCGCCCACGCCAGCGACAGCCCATCGTAGGTGCTCGTTCCGCGTCCGATCTCATCCAAGATGACCAGGCTGCGCGGAGTGGCCAGGTTCAAAATCCGCGCCGTTTCGGTCATCTCGACCATAAACGTACTCTGCCCGCGCGCGAGCTCGTCGCTTGCTCCCACGCGGGCAAAGATGCGATCGGCGATACCGATCGTCGCCGAGCGCGCCGGCACGAAGCTGCCCATCTGCGCCAGCAGAGTCATGAGCGCCACCTGGCGGATGAAGGTGCTTTTGCCCGCCATGTTGGGCCCGGTGACCAATAGCGAAAAGCCGTCCGCGCCGCCGCAGCACAGGTCATTGGGCACGAAGGCGCCTTGGCCGATGAGCGAATCGAGAACCGGATGCCGGCCGTCGACAATTTGCAAAATGGACTCCTCGACCATCGTCGGGCGGCAATAGCCGCGCTTGCGGGCGAGATCCGCCAGCCCCACCAGCACGTCCAACTCCGCCAGCGCTCCGGCCGTGCGCTGCAATCGCGGCGCGTGTGCCGCGACCTCCTCGCGCAATTGGCAGAACAAGGTGTACTCCAGCTCGCGGGCTTGCTCGTCGGCGGCCAGCACGCGCTCCTCATGTTCCTTGAGCTCCGGCGTGATGTAACGCTCGGCGTTCTTGACGGTTTGCTTGCGGATGTAGTGGCCCGGCACGCTCGACCCGCGCGCGTGCGTGACTTCGAGGTAGTAGCCAAAAACCTTGTTGAAGCCGACTTTCAAGTTCGCGATTCCCGATCGCTCGGCTTCGGCGGCCTGGTACTCGGCAATCCAACGCTTGCCGCCGCTGGTCAGATCGCGCAATCCATCGAGTTCGCTCGAGTAGCCGTCGCGGATGAACCCTCCCTCGCGGCTGACGAGCGGACACTCGTCGGCCAGCGCGCGCTCGAGCGAAGCGCGCAGCTCGCAGCACAAGTCGAGTCGGCCTTCGATGGCTGTCAAAAGCGCGCTGTGCCGCGCGGCGATCTTGGCCTTCACCTGTGGCAGTCGGGCTAGCGTGCGACACACAAACGACAAATCGCGCGGGCTGGCGCGCAGCGTGACGACCCGCGCGACCAGGCGTTCGAGGTCGTACACGGCCCGCAAATGATCGACCAGCACATCGCACAGCGCCGGTTCGGCTACTAGTTCAGCCACCGCATCGAGCCGCTTGTCGATCGCGCTGGCCGCGACGAGTGGATTTGCCAGCCAATCGGCCAACAACCGCGAACCCATGGCGGTCACGGTGCGGTCGATCACGCCCAGCAACGAGCCTGCGCGTGCTCCGTCGCGCAGGGTGCACGTGATCTCCAAGCTGCGCCGCGTGGCCCCATCGATTTCGAGCGTGGCGCCTGGGCTATAGCGCGCCAGAGCCTGGATGTGCGCGAGAGAAGCTTTCTGCGTTTCCACCAGGTATCCCAGCACTGCGCCCGCGGCGCAGACAGCCAACGTGTCGCCGTCCTCGAAGCCGAATCCATCCAGGGTCGAAACCGCGAAATGCTTGCACAGCACGTTGCGCGCGATGTCATCCGAAAAGGACCAGGCCGGGCGGCGCGTGAGGCGAACACCTTCGCCCAGTGCGCTCGGCGCGCGCGCCTCTTCGGATGCCAGGCATTCGGCCGGCGCGATCCGCGCCAGTTCGTCCGACAAGCGCGCCCGCGGAAAGCAAGCCGCCTGAAACTTGCCAGTCGAGAGTTCGACCCAAGCGATGCCGGCTTGCGTATCGTTTTCGAGCACCGCCGCCAGAAAGTTGCAAGTGCGCGGGTCGAGCAGGGCGTCATCGGTGACGGTGCCGGCCGTGACGATGCGTGTTACCTCGCGGCGAACGAGCCCCTTGGCGGCCTTGGCGTCCTCGACTTGCTCGCAGATGGCCACTCGAAATCCGGCAGCGATCAACTTGCCGAGGTACGCATCGAGCTGATGGTAGGGGAAGCCGGCCATGGGCGTGCGTTTCTCACCCTTGTCGCGGCTGGTGAGTGCCAGCCCCAGCACGCGGGCCGCCTCCCGCGCGTCCTCGTGAAACAGCTCGTAGAAATCGCCCATGCGAAACAGCAACAGCGCATCGGGGCACGCCGCCTTGGCGTCCTCATACTGTTGCATCATGGGCGAGACCAGCATCGCGGCACCTCGAAATGGCGGGCCACGCAATGCTATCAGACGTTTTCGGGCCGGGGGAGGGGCCGAAAAAAGGGTCAATAATCCGCCGAGACCGCCGAGGCGCGCGACGCGCCGGCGAGCTTGCGCCTTAGCGCGCGGGCCAGCTCCTCCTCGATGAGCGGATCGATCGCCTGCAGATCCGCCAGGCGACGAACCGTCGAGGCGGCGGTCTCGGGCGATAGCTCGCGCAGAACGTGCGCCGCGGCGCTTGGACTTAGATGCGATGCAATAACCGCGATCACTTGCGGATGTTCGAGACGTAGCACTCGGGCAAGCGCCCCGACCTCGACGCCAGCCAGAAACGCGAAGCGCGGCTGCAGCGACGCGTGAGCGTGCACACGGTTTTGCGACAGTCTTGAGCCGCCGCCAGCGGCAGTCATGCGGCCGCGTTCGAGCCCCGCGAGCGCCGCTGTTATCTCACGGGCAATATCTTGCTGTTCCTCGAGTGTGGCAGGCCTCTCGTCCAACTCGTCGGCTAGCGCGTGTCTCTCGTTCGTCGTGAGCTCGTTGAGCAATCCGCTCGCGCTCGCCGCGTCGACGCTGGCCAGCAGCACGGCCGCCTTGCGGAGCCTGGCCGTGCTCATGGGTTGGACCTGTCTGTGGGCGAGGCGGCCAGACAAGTCGCGAGCCACGCGGCTACGGCTTGGGGATCTCGCGCGGCAAGGTCGTTCGCCGCTCGTAGCAAAGTTGCCAAAGGGCTAGGGGCATGCGGCGGTGACAGCGGCTGACTTTTTTCTTGGCAAACCATGGGTATTCGTGGCAATATTTTCGGTTTGTAGCGGAAGGGATGGCCCTTTATCGGACCACACAGGCTGCCATCTTGAACTTTCCGGCCCCTGGACCCCCCACGAGAAGCCAATAACAGCAATCCTCTAGCAGCTAACTGGCCAATTCGGCGGAATCCGAAAAAATCCC
>DATJEN010000242.1:0-2978 GCA_035496575.1 Pirellulales bacterium | reverse complement strand
TTTATGCCTTCCCCGGGTTCGCTCCGGCGGCTTCGGGCTGGCGCACGAAGATCGTCTTTGCGCTTGTCGTCTCTCGATAGGCAGGCGGGCTACGCATGGATCAAGACTTTTCGCTGGGAACCGTGCAAGTGGCGCTGTCGCCGCGCGAGCGGTTCGACGAGTTCCTGCAAAGCCGCGGCAAACGCATTACGCAGCAGCGGCGAATCATCGTGGAGGAGGTATTTCGCCGCCACGATCATTTCGACGCCGAAGACCTGATGGACCATTTGAGCGCGGCCACGGCCGGCCGCCGCGTCAGCCGCCCGACGGTATATCGCACCCTGAGCGAATTGGTCGACGCCGGTTTGCTGCGGAGCATGACGCTGGGCGGTCGCACGGTCTACGAGCATGACTATGGCTACCCACAACACGATCACATGCACTGCCAGAAGTGCAACAAGCTGATCGAGTTTCACAGCGACGAGGTCGCCCAGATCGGCGAAGCGCTGGCACAGCAGCACCAGTTTCGCGTGACGGGCCATCGCTTGATTTTCACCGGCATCTGCGCCGACTGCCGGGTGCAGAAGCGCCCCACACGCAAGCTGGATCTCGTCTAGCGGTCAATGTAAGTCCGAGAGGGCATTCAAGCGATGGTGACGACCTTCATCTTGATGGGGGCCGCTACATTTTCGATTGCATCGCTCGCATTGGCCGGCTGGCTGCTCTGGCTCGGTGCACGCTGGGCGCGCATTCCAGACGTTTCCTTTCGCAGGGCGCTTCTGGCGATGACGATCGTCGGCGTCCTGGCGGTGGCATGTCGATTTCTCTTGTCTGCCGGCGAATTCGAACAGCGCCTTCCAGTACTTGCATGGACAATTGCGCTCGGGGAATTGTTTCTCGTTTGGATGATCATTCAGCGGGTATTTCGCACGTCGTTCGGGCGTGCCATCCTGGCATGGCTGCCGACTCTGGCGGGGGCGGTAATCCTTTTGTTAGTTGCCCTGCTGGCTTTTAGACCGTACGTGCTCGAAGCGTATTCTATGCCGACGAATGGGATGGCTCCCACAATCCTGGGCGACCATCTCAAGACTCGATGCCCGTCATGTGGAAGTACGATGATCGTTCCTTTTGTCTCGTCGCTGCACGATGCGAGCGAGACACTGGGAATTTGCGAGGGTTGTTTACAGACGGCTACGGTGCGGCCACTTGACGGAAAGCCCGTCTCGGGTGACCGCATTCTGGTGGTCAAATTCCTCGAGCCGAAGCGTTGGGATTTGATCGCCTTCAAATGGCCAGAAGAGCCGACGGTTGAGTATGTAAAAAGACTTGTGGGCTTGCCAGGTGAAGAGATCGCCATCCGTGACGGCGAATTGATGATAGATGGCAAAGCAGCGAAGAAACCGCCCGAGATCGCCGCGCTAACTTATGTCGCGGACCCCTTTCCCGAGGGAAAGGCCACGTGGGGGCCCGTTCGGCTGGCTGACGACGAGTATTTCGTGTTGGGCGATTTTTCACGCAGCTCGATGGACTCGCGCAACTGGCACCGCGGTGCGGAAGGGCACCCGCCTTATGCCGTGCCCGCGTCCCACATCGTAGGCGTGTTAACCCACATTTATTGGCCGATATCCCGCTGGCGGAGCTTTCGCTGAATCGTGCGCCGAATCTGTGCAGAACGGCGAGGCAACCGCAGCTACACCCGCACGTCGGCCTTTTGCTCGAGCGCCTGCGGATATCGCTTGCGGATCGGCTCGACAACTTCGCTGATGAATTCGTCGACCTGCTGGGGCGCGCGGCCGACGACTTTGGCCGGATCGAGCGCATCGCTCAAGTCGATACCCGCAAACATCGCATCGCCGGCCAGCCGCGCGAGCAAGTCGTTCTCGCCGCCTTGCTCCTTGACCACGGCGGCCGCCGCCTGGCTGTGGCGACGAATGCGCTCGTGCGCATCCTGGCGATCGGCGCCTCGACTGACGGCCGCCATCAGGATCGTCTCTGTGGCCATGAAAGGCAATTCCTCTTCCAGATGTCGCGCGATCACCTTGGGATAAACGACCAGGCCCGCGGCGATGTTCTGATACAGCAACAGAATCGCGTCGACCGCCAGAAAAGCTTGCGGAATCACCAGCCGCCGGTTGGCGCTGTCGTCGAGCGTGCGCTCCATCCACTGCGTGGCCAGCGTGGCGGCGGTGTTAGCTTGAAGACTGATGGCAAACCGCGCCAACCCGCAAATTCGCTCGGCCCGCATGGGATTGCGCTTGTAAGCCATCGCCGAGGAGCCGATCTGTTCCGTCTCGAACGGCTCTTCGATTTCCTTGCGGCTTTGCAGCAAGCGCAAATCGGTGGCTGCCTTGTGCGCACTAGCGGCAATGCCTGCCAGGACGTCAACCACCTGAGCGTCGACCTTGCGAGAGTACGTCTGGCCCGTGACCGGATAACTGGCCGCGAAGCCCATGTGCTTGGCGACCAGTTCGTCGAGCTTACGCACCTTGGCGTGATCGCCTTGAAACAACTCGAGAAAGCTGGCTTGCGTTCCGGTCGTGCCCTTCACGCCGCGGGCCTTGAGCTGGCTTAGTCGATGTTCCAACTCGGTGAGGTCCTGCACCAGGTCGTAGATCCACAGGCACGCGCGCTTGCCCACCGTGGTGGGCTGCGCCGGCTGCAGGTGCGTGAACCCCAGGCAGGCCAGGTCGCGATGCTGGGCGGCAAACGTGGCCAGGGCATGGATCACGCCCGCCAGGCGAGTGGCGACGAGTTGCAGGCCCTCGCGCATCAGGATCAGGTCGGTGTTGTCGGTGACGTAACAACTGGTGGCGCCGAGGTGAACGATCGCCCGACTCAGCGGGGCGACCTCGCCGAGCGTGTGGATGTGGGCCATGACATCGTGCCGCAGACGCCGTTCGTGCTCGGCGGCGCGGGCGAAGTCGATGTCATCGAGGTGGGCGCGGAGTTCGGCGAGTTGCTCGGGTGTGATGCGCGGCGTGACGCCTTCGTCGGCAGTG
>DATJEN010000241.1:0-14797 GCA_035496575.1 Pirellulales bacterium | reverse complement strand
CATCCCACAAAAGGCCTTTTTGGCGGTGCTCGATACGGGGGCCGAAAAATAATTGGCCGAGCCCGGAGTTCTGCCGCCTGTTCGATGTGTCCTCATGCAAGCCTTTGTCGAACCCCGCCGGGAGATTCTTGCCACACAACGCCACCGCCGCAGCCGTGCCGTGATGGCCGGGTTGTGGGTTGCCTTGCTATGTGCTCTCGCGGCGTTCGTTGAGAGTTTCGTTCTGGGGGGCGTGATCTTTCCGATCGTCGTCGCAAGCCGGTCGATGACGCCGGCGCTCTTGGGCCCTGTGCGCGCGTGGACGTGCACGAGTTGCAGCCAGGAGTTCGTCTGCTCGCTTGACTCATTGCCAGAGCCGCCGCTGGGGGTGCACTGCCCGAACTGCCAAGCGGCTGCCGCGCTCGAGGCTGGTCGCGACCGTCCTGGCAAGCGCGTGTTTGTCGATCGCGCCGCGGCCTGGTTCAGACCCATCTCGCGCTGGGAAGCAATCGTCTATCGCGACCGCGAAGACCCGTATCCACGATGCGTCAAACGCGTGGTTGGATTGCCCGGCGAGACGATCGAAATTGCAGGTGGCAAGGTGCGCGCGGACGGGCAGGTGGCGAAAAAGAATCTCGATCAGTTCCGCCACGTGGCGGTCAGGGTTCATGGGCCAACCATCGATGCCCAAAGCTGGAATCGCGGCGAAACGCAGCATTGGCGCGTTGCATCTGGACACGCGCAATTTGCAGCGCAACTAGCGGACGATCCTTTGCCCATCGAATGGCTGACGTATCAGCATCGCCAGAATGGGAACGTATCGAATGCCACTTCGATTCTGGACGAAAGCCCACTGGACCAGGCCGAATCGCGCCTCCTTAATCCCGTGCACGATCTGCTGCTTGCCTGCCGAGCGCGCGTGCGCGGGCCGGGCCAACTGTGCTTGCGCGTAGCCTGTGGGCACGGCGACCTTATGGCCACCCTCGCGCCCCAGCTCGGAACCGGCCGTTTCACGCGCGACGGCGCGACCGTGGGAGATTTCATGGTTTCACCCGCTGCGTTCGCAAGAGAAACGCGGATTGAACTTGCCATCGTCGACGGTCGCGCGATGCTGTCGGTCGCAGGGGACAAGATTTTCACTGCCGATTTTGATAGCCAGTCCGACTCCTCGGGTGCCCCGGCACCCGTACTGGCCGTCGGGGCGCGGAACGTCGAGGTCGATATTTCGGAACTAAGCGTCCTGCGTGATATTTTTTACACCCCCGCCCCCAGCGGCCGGCCAGCCAAGGTCAAGCTGGGACCGGACGAATACTATGTATTAGGCGACAATAGCCCGCACGCAATCGACACCCGCAGCGGCCTTTCACCCATCAAGAAAGACCAGATCCTCGGCATTGCACGGTGGTGGTAGCTGGCGCGGGGCACGCCGGGGCTGATCTCTGCCGGGTGTGCTGGATGGGCTATACTCGCCAGTTCGCTGCCTTTGCCAGATAAACGACGCCATGGCCAAGAAGCCAAATTTCGTCCAAAAGCACGTTCCCAGTCCCGAGCCGCGCGAGCGCGCCAAAAGCGCATCCGAGCGCCCGGCCCCGTTCTCATCGCGCGCGATCCGCGAGACGGTCGAAGCCATCGCCGTCGCGTTCGTGCTGGCCTTCTTGTTCCGCACGTTCGAGGCCGAGGCGTTCGTCATTCCCACCGGCTCGATGGCGCCCACGCTGTTGGGCCAGAACAAGGACCTGTTCTGCCCGAAATGTGGTTACCACTACCAGGCAGGCGCCAGCAGCGAGGACGAGCAATTGGCGGAGCAGCGCGGCATTGTGGGTGGCGCGCGCGACGTCGTGGCGGTCACTTGCCCGTTGTGCCGCTACGAAGCGAACGTCGATCCACACACGGCCGTTGGCCGCGATTATCCGTCTTATGGCGGCGATCGCATCCTGGTGAGCAAATTCACCTATGATTTTTCCGAGCCGCGCCGCTGGGACATCGCCGTTTTCAAATACCCAGGCGGCGCGCAGACAAATTACATCAAGCGCGTGGTGGGGCTGCCCGGGGAGACGATCCGGCTGTGGCATGGTGACGTTTTCCTCCGCGCGCCCGGCGAAGATGCCGAGACGCCCTTTGCACGGCTGCGCCGCGAGCCCGTGAAGCTGCGCGCCATGGCGCAGATCGTCTACGACAATGACTATGTAGTGGATGAAATGACCCAGCGAGGCTGGCCGCTGCGCTGGCAGGCCTGGCCCGAGGCCGCCGATTCGCAGGCTACGTGGAGCTCGAATGACGGCGGGCGCTCTTTCCAGGCGGAGGCGGGCAACCTGGGCGAGCGCTGGCTGCGATATCAGCACTTCACGCCATCGACTTTCGATTGGGACGCGCTGCGCACCGGCACTATCTCGCCGGACCGTGCCCGGCCTCGCCTGATCACCGATTTTTACGCATACGACACCAGCGTAGCGCGCGGAGATCGCGACGATCAGCCCCAGATGCTCGGCCTGAATTGGGTCGGAGACCTGATGCTGGAGTTTGAGCTGCGCGTGGTGGACGCAAACGGCGCCGCGCTATTGGACCTCGTTAAGGGCGGCCGGCACTTCCGTTGTGAAATTGATTGCACGAACGGCAAAGCGCAACTGGCGATCGATGGGCTGGATGATTTCCATCCTTCCGCGCAAACCGCCATCCGCGGCACCGGCACGCATCGGGTGATCTTCGCCAACATCGACGAGCAGCTCGTGCTGTGGGTCGACGGCGCGCCGGTCGACTTCGATTCGCCCACCGCGTATGCGCCGCTTGGCAACGACAAGCCGAGCTGGACGGCCGAAGATCCTTTGGATCTCGCGCCGGCAGGCATTGGCGCGCGCGGCGGCGCGTTGGCGGCGAATCACATCCGGCTGTGGCGCGACTTGTACTACATTGCGGCCCGAGATGGCGCGCTCGTCGACTACATCTCGAGCAGCCCGATCATTCATTTGGATTACGCAAACTTGCTGCGCTTTTGGTCGAGCCCCGAGCTGTGGTCGCCGGCGGGGCGGGCCAGTCCTTTTGATAGCCGCCGCGAAGCCGTGTTTCCGCTGGCAGCCGACCAGTTTTTCGTGCTGGGGGATAATAGCCCGGCCAGCGCGGACGCACGGCTCTGGTCGAACGAAAAATTCGTGCCGCGCGATTTGCTGCTCGGAAAAGCCTTATTCATTTTCTGGCCGCATTCGTTCAACAAGATACCGGGCACCAACATTCCTTTTCCGTTTTTTCCGAATTTCGCCCGCATGGGCTTCATCAGGTAAAATCGAGACATGTCGCAGCCCACCGAGCGCGCCGGCGACGCGCCCCACCCCGCCCACGATCCCGGCAGCCTGTCTCGCGGAGTGCGCGAGACCATCGAAGCCATTGCGATCGCGTTCGCGCTGGCGTTCTTGTTCAAGACGTTCGAAGCCGAAGCGTTCGTGATTCCTACCGGCTCGATGGCGCCCACGCTGATGGGCCGCCACAAGGACGTCGAGTGCCCGCAGTGCGGCTATCACTACTCGACCAGCGCCAGCGAAGAGGCCGATCGCAACGGAGTGGTGAAGAGCGACGCCGGCAGCCAGGTCATCGGCTGCACGTGTCCCATCTGCCGCTACCCAATGGTTGTCGATCCGCTGGAGCCCGCCGGTGCGGCAAACCCCAGCTATAGCGGCGACCGCATTTGGGTCAGCAAGGTTCCCTACAACTTCATGGAGCCGCGTCGCTGGGACGTGATTGTTTTTCGCTACCCGCTCGAAGCCGAGACCTATTACATCAAGCGCTTGATTGGCTTGCCGGGCGAAACCGTGAAGATCTTTCACGGCGACATTTTTACTAAGTCAGCCGAATCGCCGGAGTTTTCGATCGCGCGCAAACCGCCGGAAAAACTGCGCGCCATGGCTCAGATCGTGCACGACAACGACTACGTGAGCCGAGAGCTTTTGGCACACGACTGGCCGCTGCGTTGGCAGCCCTGGTCGCAGTCGGATTCGCCTGGCGACTGGGAACCATCGGAAGACACTCGCACCTATCGCACCGACGGCAAGGGCGCGGGCGTCTCGTGGATGCGCTACCAGCACATCGTGCCGCCCCCGGCAAATTGGCAAGACGGCGCGTGGCACGAACAGCGCGTGCCGCAGGCCCAGCTCGTTACCGATTTCTACGCCTTCAATACGCCCGTGACCCGCAGGCAGCATTATGCCGACCCTGCGATGCTGGGCCTGCATTGGGTGGGCGACTTGATTCTCGATTGCGAGCTCGAATCCATGAGCTCGAGCGGTCACGTCTATTTCGATCTGGTCAAGGGTGGAAGGCACTTCGGTTGTGACGTCGATCTGGCCAGCGGCGAAGCGCAGCTCACCATCAGCGGCTTGGACACCTTTCACCCCAAAGCGCAGACGGCACTCAAAGGCGAGGGAACCCACCGCGTCATGTTTGCCAATGCCGATCGGCGTCTTACGCTGTGGATCGATAACCGCGTGGTCGAGTTCGACTCGTCCACCGAGTTCGACGACCTGAACAACGACCAGCCACACGCGCCGGACGATCTGGCGCCCTTGGGAATCGGTTCGCAAGGGGCGGCTCTCGAAGCGCGGCACCTCCGCGTGCTGCGCGACATCTACTACATCGCCGACGGTCCCAAGGGCGACCCGCTCTTGACCGATTATCAGTTGGCGGGCGTGGTCGCGCCGTGGGGCACGAGCGACCGGCTGGCTGACTTCATGGCCAATCCCGAGCGCTGGCAAAACCCGCGCGACGGCAACTTTTTCGACCATCGGCAAGAGGTGCTCTTCCCGCTTGCTGAAGACCAGTTTTTCGTGCTGGGGGACAACAGCCCGGCCAGTTCCGATGCGCGGCTGTGGCCGACGCAGCATTATGTCGAGCGCGACTTGCTGGTGGGCAAGGCCTTGCTCGTGTATTGGCCTCATCCGCTCACGTTGCCGCTCCCGCTTACGGATAAGGGCATCGGCATCATTCCCAATCTCGGACGAATGGGCCTGATACGCTAAGCTTTTGCCCAATTCATTTGGGCACCGGTCACGGAGGACACTTTCGGATGCTCGTGCTCGAAGCGTTTGGGCTGGTGAAGACCTACGGTCGCCGCCGCGTGGTCGACGGAGTCGACTTCGCCGTCGAGGAAGGCGAGATTGTGGGGCTGCTCGGACCGAACGGCGCCGGCAAAACCACCAGCTTCCGCATCACCTGCGGACTGATTGAGCCCGACGCCGGACGCGTGCTGCTCAACGAGGTCGACGTCACCAGCCTGCCCATGTACTTGCGCGCTCAGCAGGGGATGGGTTACCTGGCGCAAGAGTCGAGCGTGTTTCGCAAGCTGTCGGTTGAAAATAATCTGCTCGGCGTTCTAGAGATGCTCGGCATCGAACGCCGCGCACGACGCGCGCGTTGCGACGAGCTGCTCGAGCAGTTCGATATCGTCCGCTTGCGAAAGGCCCGCGCCGATTCGCTTTCCGGCGGCGAGCGGCGGCGGCTCGAGATCGCCCGCTGCCTGGTCTCCAATCCCAAGATCATCCTGCTCGACGAGCCGTTCACGGGCATCGACCCGGTCACGATCAATAGCATCCAACGCATCATCCGCGATCTGCGCGAGCGCGGCATCTCGATCCTGATCACCGACCACCAGGTCCGCGAGACGCTGCAAATCACCGACCGCAGCTACGTCATTCGTTCGGGCAGCGTGTTGTGCCACGGCAGCCCCGACGAAGTGCTGGGAAATGCCGAAGCCCGCAAGTATTACTTCGGCGATGAGATGAAGTTGTAGCTCGCCGGGCGGCTTGAGCTCCGACTATAATCGACGCGTGTCGTCGTCTGGTCAGCTTTCGATTGGTCCCCTTGGATGCCATTCATGTCGAGTCAAACTTGGGCCACGCTCGTGCGTCACGAAGGAGAAGCGCCCCGCGAACAAAGCACCTGCGGCTGGCGCGACCGCCTCATCAGCCGCGAAGATGACGGGCAAGTGGCGGCCTGGGCCCACGCGGTGGATATCGATGGCGCGCGCGAGCACTATCATCGCCGCAGCGCCGAGCTGTATTATGTGCTCGAAGGCGAGGGCTTCGTGACATTGGATGGCAAGGCCGTCGCCGTGCGCAAGGGCACCATCGTACACATCCCACCGGGAGTCATTCACGGTGCGAAAGGCCGCATGCGCGTGCTGGTTGTCGGAGTGCCCGACATTGCCGATGACGACTTGTTCTTTCCGGACGAGGAGTGACCGCGGGGGTTAGCTAAGCGGCCCGCCGCGTGTCGACGGCAACCGTTTTGTGGCGTGCCTTGCCGCGGCCGAACATGCGACGCAAGCGAAACTGTTGCGCGAAATCCAGCAGCCCAGGCGCGAAGCGTTTGACGCGCCATGCCAGGTTGGCGACCGGCGTGAGGACCACCACGGCTTCGCGGCGCTCGATCGCTCGAATCGCCCGGCGCGCAACTTGTTCGGCCGTCGTGCTGTACCAGGCCGGTAGCCGCGGCGTTTTTTCGCCCGTCACCTTCATCATGGCCTGGTAGATTCCCGTGCGCACGAAACCAGGGCACAGCGCCGTGATACCCAGTCCGCGCGGTCCGTACTCCGCGCGCAGCGACTCGGTGAAACCCACCAGGCCGAACTTCGTGGTGTGATAGGCGGCCAGGCGCGGCGCGGCCACCAGGCCCGCAATGCTGCACACGTTCAGGATGTGCGCGTCGGGCCTTTCGAGCATGGCCGGCAATAGCCGCCGCGTCAGCTCGATGGGCGCAAGCAGGTTGACGGCCAAGAGCAACTGCCACTGGTCGTCGGTCATCAGATGGGTGGACCCATAAAAGGCCACGCCAGCATTGTTAACCAGCAGGTCGACACCGCCCCAGCGGGCGTGCAGGCGGTCCACGATACCTTGCAGCTCATCTGGCTCGGTCAGGTCGGCCACGTGCGCCACGACATGGCCATGGTGCTGGTTGAGCGCGTCGGCGGTTTGGGCCAGGGATTGCTGGTCGCGGTCGACTAGAAAAAGATCGACATGCCGCCGGGCCAACTCGAAAGCGATAGCCCGGCCGATGCCCGACGCCGCGCCGGTAACCAGGGCCGATCTGCCTGGGACAAGTAACATCCTGCCTCCCGCGCATACTAGGTGCGCAATAACCAGTACCGTTTTTCCCATCGGCACACGCCAGAAGGCGACTTGAAAATGCCGAGGAAGTCACCCGGTCGAGCGGCCAATCCGAGTTCAGGTCCAGCTCCGACAGCGATGCTGTCGCATGAACGCATCACGAGCGGCCGATGGGCCAGGCAACCGCTGCGCCAACCAATTTTTTGGAGGCTTGCCGCCCCCCGTGGTATAAAAGGTTCATTCTGGGCGGTACTTCTACACCTCGTCTGGGGGCTTTAGCCATGCAGGTCTTAGGCAAGATGCTGATCGCGGTCGTCGTCGCGGCCGCCGGGCTTCCGATCAGCGCGTGGGCAGCAGAAAACGCTAGCGCGCCGAAAATTGGCAGCAGCGCGAAGGACTTCTCCTTCAAGGACATTCGCTATCTGCCGCGCACGTTGTCCGACTTTGGACAAAAGAAGGCGTACGTTCTGCTGTTCGCCACGCTCGATTGCCCCATCGCGCAAAAGTATTTGCCCAAGCTCAAGGCGCTCGACGAATCCTATCGCGACCAAGGCGTGCAGTTCGTGTGCGTCAACGTCGGCCCCAGCGATGATCTGCGCGAAGTTGCCTACCAGGCACTCATGGTCGACGCCGACTTTCCCTTCGTCAAAGATTTTGACGGCCAGGTGGCCACCGCGCTCGGCGTATCTCGCGCGGGCGGAGTGGTGGTGCTCGATGGCGATAAAAAGCTGCGCTACCGCGGCCGTGTCGACAATCAATTTCGTCTCAGCGGTGAGCGGCCCGCGCCCGAGCGCGATGACCTGAAGCTGGCCATTGACGACGTGCTGGCCGGCCGCGAAGTGGCGGTTGCCGAAACCGAAACCGATGGTTGCTTGATCAGCTTTCCGAAGCCGCAGCCCCGCGCCGCTCAAGTGACCTTCCACGAACACATCGTGCCCTTGCTGCAAAAGCATTGCCAGGATTGCCACCATGCGGGCGCTCCCGAGGCGCCGTTCGCCCTGGTGAGCTATCAGGAAGCCGCCGACCACGCGCCCATGATCGCCGAAGTCGTAACCGAGCAGCGCATGCCACCTTGGTACGCCAGCCGCGAGCATGGCCATTTCACGAACCACCGCGGCATGACGCCCGAGGAACGTGCGCTGGTGGTCGACTGGGTGCGCGCGGAGTATCCCGAGGGCGACCCCACCAAGGCGCCGCCCGCTCGCGTGTTCTCTGAGGAAAAATGGAAGATCGGCGAGCCTGACCTGGTGCTGCAGACCCCGCTGCAAAAGATTCCCGCTTCAGGCTACATCGACTACCGCTATATCATCCTGCCGCACACATTCACCAAGGACACATGGATCCAGGGCGCGCAAATTCTGCCTGAGAACTCGAAGGCCATGCACCATTGCAATATGGCCTATATCAAAGTCGGAGAACGCCCGCGGAACGAGAACTTCATCACCGGCCAGGTGCCCGGTGGCGATGCCATGATCCTCGACAACAACGTGGGCTTCATGATCCCGGCCAATTCGCTGCTGGTTCTGCAGATTCACTACGTCACGCTCGGACAAGACACTACCGACAAGATTTCGGTCGGCTTGCGCTTCCCGCGCGAGGTGATCCAGAAGAATCTGCGGCACACTCAGGTGACGAATCTGTCGTTCAAGATTCCTCCACGCGACCCGCACTTCAAAGTCGCGGCCGTGCGCGAGCTCAAGCACGACGTGACCGGCTATGGAATGTTCTCGCACATGCACCTGCGCGGCGAAGACATGACGTTTCGCGCCAAGTATCCCGATGGCCGCGAAGAAACGCTGCTTGTCATTCCGAACTACAGCTTCGGTTGGCAGCAGGCCTATCGCTGGGCCGTCGGCAAGCAGAAGTTCCCCAAGGGAACCAAGCTCGAGGTGTTCGCGCACTACGACAATTCGCCGTTCAATCCGTACAATCCCGACCCGAACAAAGAAGTCGAGGAAGGCCAACAGACCTTCCAGGAAATGATGTACGGGTTCGTGTTCTACACGCAGGACGACGAGAATCTGAACTTGCAGGTCGACCCGAAAACGGGCGTGGCCATTTCGCCCTCCGCCGATAAGTCGGCCAGCAAGTAACCCGGCGAAGCGAGAAAAAAAACGCCCGCGCCCCAACCGGCCGGGCGTTTTTGTTGCGCTCGGCGGGGCAGGGGGGCGCAGCTTTCTTTTTGCGCAAGCGGGGCTTAGACTCGGCTGGGGACGCGGCCGGCCCTGTTGCGCCGCGGTCTCCCCACGCTCGCACCGCTGAGTAGAGTTTCCCCCATGTTGCTGGGCGACAAGCGCTGGTTCGAGACGGCCTATCGCCGCGCCGTCATCGACATGCACATTCCGGACTGGGACGACCAGTTCCTCTCGCGCTTCGATGCAGACCAATACGTCTCGATGCTCGTCAAAGCGCAGGCTCAATCCGTCGTGGCCTACGCGCAATCGCACGTCGGGTTGTTCAACTATCCGACCAAGGTGGGCAAGCAACACGCCGGCCTCAAGGGTCGCAACATCCTGGCCGAAGTGATCGAGCGTTGCCATGCGCGCGACATCGCCGTGGTCATCTACACCAGCCTGATCTTCGATCGTTGGGCCGCCGACCAGCATCGTGACTGGCGGATGGTCACGCATGACGGCAAGATCCAGGGCGAAGGCAGCCGGCACGGCGTGCTTTGCCCAAACTCACCTTATCGCGAGTATGTGCGCTCGTTCACCGAAGAAATCTGCCGCGACTTCGATTTTGAAGGCATGCGCTTCGACATGACCTTCTGGCCGTCGCTGTGCTTCTGTCAGTACTGTCAAAAACGTTTCGCAGATGAAGTCGGCGGCGAGATTCCGCGCATTATCAACTGGCAGGACGAGAAGTGGGTGGCATTCGCCCGCCGCCGCGAGGCATGGCTGGCCGAGTTCGCCGCGATTCCGACCAGCTCCGTGCGCAAGCTCAAACCGAAGGCCACCGTCGAGCACCAGTCGTCCACCTACCCACTCAACTGGCAATTTGGCGTGGGGCCGCTGCTGGTGCCGCAAAACGATTTTCTGCAAGGCGATTTTTATGGCGACTCGCTGCAGGGCTCTTTTGTCCGCAAGCTGCTCGAAAACCTCACGCCCAATCGACCCTTCGCCTACGAAACCAGCTTTTCGGTCGAGCTGCGCGACCACACGGGCATGAAGTCCGAGCCTCTCTTGGAAGCCAAGGCGTCGGCCGCGATTGCCGACGCCGCGGCTTTTGTTTTTATCGATGCCATCGACCCGATCGGCACGCTGAACTCCAAGGTCTATGATCGCATGGGGCGCGTTTTCGATCGGCTGCTGCCGTACTACCCACACCTGGGCGGCCAGCGCGTGGCCGACGTGGCGGTGTATTACAGTCTCGAATCGAAGTTCAGCCTGCAGCACCCCGGCCGCGGCGTCGGACAACCCGATACTTCGGACATGCATACGTCGAGCTCGATGCAGGCTGCGCGGCGGTTGATCGGCGCGCACGTGCCTTTTCGCGTGTTGACGAAAAAATCGCTTTCTCAGCTCGCTGACGTGAAGCTGCTCGTGTTGTCGTCGGTCAACATGATGGACAATGAAGAAGCCGCGGCCATTCGCGCGTGGGTTCGCTCGGGCGGAACGCTTCTGGCCAGCGGTTCGACGTCGCTCATCGATAAGAGCGGCCACACGCAGCCTGACTTCATGTTGGCCGACGTGCTGGGCGTCACGATCGCGAAGGCCGCCTGGCAGGACCAGGAGCACTATGTCGCGCCGACCCCGGCTGGGGCGAAGTTCTTTCCACAATTCTCGGCCGAGCATCCGCCGTTCGTGATCGGTCCAACCATCGAAGTGCGCGCGACCGGCGACAGCCAGGTGCTGGCGACCACGACCTGGCCCTGGCCTGCACCCGATGTGTCGCGTTTCTCGTCCATTCACAGCAACCCGCCTTGGCGGCCCACCAAGCGGCCCGAGATCGTGCTGAACAACTTCGAGCGCGGGCGAGCGATCTACACCAGCAGCCTGATCGAAAACGTCGATGGCATGAGCGACACGTATCTGGCGCTAGTGCGGATGTTGGCCGGTCCGCTGCGGTTCGAGCTCGACGCGCCAGCCGCGGTCGAGATGACGATCTTTGATCAACCGGACCGGCATCGCTACCTGCTGAGTCTCGTCAATTTCCAACGCGAGCTCCCCAACATCCCCATCGAAAACACGACCGTGCGCGTGCGACTGCCCGAAGGTACGCTGCGGCGCGTGGTTCGACTGCCGGATAACCAGGTGCTCGAGCACCGCTCAAAAGACGACGCCGTCGAGTTTTCGACGGGCCGCTTGGAAACGCTGGCCATGTTCGCCCTCGAGACCGCCTGATGGCGCACAGTCGTAGAAACACGGATCCGCCGATTCTAGGCATCTGGCAACACCTGCCGCTGCCGATGATCTCGCGCTATTTGGGGCTGATGGGTTGGGAGTGGGTGATTCTGGATATGCAGCACAGCCCGGCGAATAGCGAGACGGCTTACGAGTGCATGCACGTCCTGCGCATGGCGGGCGCCAGGCCGCTTTTGCGCACCGGCGTCGGCCAGCCGAGTGAAATCGAGCGCGCGCTCGACTTGGGCGCGATGGGGGTCGTCGTGCCAATGGTCAACTCGGCGGCCGAAGCCCAGCGCGCCGCGCAGGCCGCCAAATACCCTCCGCTCGGCCGCCGTTCCATGGGCAGTGACGCAACCTGGCACCATGGGTCCGGTTTTCCAGAGCGTGCCAACGAAGAAACTTTGCTATTGGTGCAGATCGAACACGTCGACGCCGTGCGCGAGGTGGAAGCCATCATGGCGACGCCGGGTGTCGATGGCTGCTTTTTGGGCCCCACGGACCTGGCCCTGTCGCTGGGATTGCCCCGCACAGGCTTCGAGAAGGAACCACAGCACCAGGCCGCCATTGCTCGCACCCTCGAGGCCTGTAAGGCGGCGGGAAAACTCGCCTGCTCCAATACCTATTCGCTGGCCGAAGCAGGGGACAAGCTCGCGCAAGGCTTCGACGCGATCACCTTCATGTCCGAGGCCGATTTGCTCATGTCCGCCGGGCGAAATTTACTATCCAACCTGCGGACAGCGCGCGACAAGGCAGGCAACCGAGCGGCTGCCGACTAATTCGAAATGACGACCGACGCAACGCCGCCTCTGCGAATGGCCGTCATCGGATGTGGGCGGATCGGCCTGTTGCATGCGCGGGGGATCGCGGGGAGTAAGCAAGCAACGCTCGCCGCGGTGTGCGACATCGACGCAAGCCGGGCCGAGCAAGTCGGCAAATCATTTGGGGCGGCCGCGTATCACGATGTGCGCGGCATGCTCGCGGCCGAGCGCCTCGAGGCAGTCACGATTGCCACGCCCGACCACGCTCACGTCGAGCCGGCGGCGGCAGCCATCGAGGCGGGTTGCCACGTGTTCTGCGAAAAACCCCTGGCTGAGAATTACTCCGCGGCCCAGCGCATGGCGTCGCTGGCGCTTGAGCGCGGCGTTCACCTGGGGGTCGACTACAACCGGCGGTTCGGGTTCGGCTACAAGCGCGCCCGACAGTTGTTCGACCAGTCGGCCATTGGCGCGCTGCGAAGCATTGTGGTTTTGGTCAGCGATCCTCCGCCTGGCCCGCCTCTTTCCGAGAACCGCTTCGCGATCTTCACGACCCTGCTCACTCATCACTTTGATTTGGTGGCCTGGTATGGCGGTCCCATTCGCTCGATCATGGCCGTCGCCGGTCCGTGCAAGGCGCGCGTCGGCCAGGTGCACATCACGTGCGAACTGCGCACAGGCGTCGTGGCCACGATCATCGCCAATTACCGGGCAGGCCAGCTTCGCACCTTGGAACGCATGGATCTGATCGGTTCGCAAGGCACGCTCACCGTCGACAATGTAACGAGAGGCATGACTCTCGAGCGACTGGGTTCGGACGACGTGCAAACGTATCGGCCCGATCCGTCTGGTTCCGGTGACGCGTTTTACCAAACGCTGATCGACCACCTACAATCGTTCATCGCACATCTCGCGCGCGGAGAATCTCCCGACGTGACCGCGAACGATGCGCTGGCGAGCCTGGCAGCGGCCGAAGCCGCGATCCAAAGCCTGCAAACCGGGCGCGCCATCGAGCTGCCCCACACCTGAAACATGCCTCAAGCGCGACGCATCATCGATTTGAGCCATCCGCTCGGGCCGGAAACCCCGGCCTTCCCGGGCGATCCCGCGCCTGAGATTCGCATCTTCGACGCGACCGACCGGCCAAGCACCGCGGGCGAGCGTCATCTGAATTGCAGCTATCTGGGAACCTCGCTTCACTGCGGCACGCACATGGACGCGCCTTTTCATTTTTTCGCCGATGGCCGCACCATCGACCAGGTGCCCGCCGATCGCATGATCGGGCCGGCCCTGCTCGTCGACGTGCCATGGGAACGCGCGGGGCTTTCGATCGGGCCGGAGCACCTTGAGCCTCATCGGTCCCAATTGAATGCGATCCGCCGCGTTGTGTTCAATACCGCGTGGCATCATCGTTGGGGGCAGCCAGGCTATTTCACCGAGCACCCTGTCATCACCGGGGCAGCGGCCAGGCTGCTCGTCGAACTCGGTGTCGAGCTTGTTGGCGTGGATACTCCCTCGGTCGATCGGCCGCCGTTCGAAGCACACCTGGCGCTCTTGGGCAACGACGTCCTGATCGTCGAAAACCTGACGAACCTGGACGCGATCGGACGCCAAACCTTCGAGCTTCTTGCCGCGCCGCTCAAGGTGGTGGGTCGCGATGGATCGCCGCTGCGCGCGCTGGCGCTCGTTTGAGGTTCGCCCCAGCTCAAGCGCACTCTACAATGAGCCCACGACTCAAACTTTCTCATCGAACGTGTTTTCACCAATGCCCACTTTTTCCGCCGAACAACTCGATAGCCTTGCACGCGCGATCTTCGAGCGCGCCGGCGCGCCGCCGGACCACGCCGCCTGCGTGGCCGGGCACCTGGTCGAAGCCAACCTGACCGGCCACGACTCGCATGGCGTATTGCGCGTCCCGCAATATGTCGAACAGATCGAGGCCGGTACGATCGACCCGCGCGCTAATATGCACGTCGTCCAGCAATCGGGCGCGTGTGCCGTCGTCGATGGCCAACGCGGTTTCGGCCAGGTCATCGCGCGCGACGCGACGCAACTCGCGATCGAGCTTGCCCGTTCCAGCGGAATCGGCGCAGTCACCGTGCGCAACTGCAGCCACACGGGGCGGATCGGTCTGTATACCCGCATGGCAGCAGAAGCCGGAATGATCGGCATCGCGGTCGTGAATACCGGTGGCGGTGGGCAGTCGGTCGCGCCCTTCGGCGGCACCGGCCGGCGGCTTTCGACAAATCCCATTTCGATCGCGGCGCCGCGCGAAACGGGTCCCCCAATCTTGCTCGACATGGCGACGAGCGTCGCCCCGGAAGGCAAAGTGCGGGCCCGCTATCAGGCGAACAAACCTTTGCCCGCAGGATGGCTGATCGATTCCGAGGGCCGCCCGAGCACCAGCGCCGCCGACTTCTACCACGATCCCGTGGGTGCGCTGTTACCACTGGGAGGCCCGGTGGGCTACAAGGGATTTGGACTCGCATTCATGATCGACATCCTGGCCGGCGGCCTGTCGGGCGAGGGCTGCTGCGAAAAGTCCGCGCCGCCACTCAGCGATGCCATGTTTATCATCGCCATTGGGATCGAACGGTTCTTGCCACTCGATGAGCTCGAACGCCGCATC
>DATJEN010000240.1:0-2962 GCA_035496575.1 Pirellulales bacterium | reverse complement strand
TGGGTTTGGTGGGGTGGCGGATCAGATTGTAGAAGCGTGACGCGCGATCGAGCTTTTTCAGGCGCGCGAGCTCGCTCGAGCCGCCCCAGCCGGCGAATTCGCCCCGCGCCACGACCTCGCTCGTAACGTGCGCCGAAGTGGCTTCATCCAGCCGGCAGCAATCGCCCGCCATCACGGTGCCTGGCTTGCGGCGAGCGAGATGCAGGCTGACGTGGTCCGGCGGCAGGATGCAATCTCCGTCCAAAAACAATATGTACGGCGCGCGGCTGGCGCGAACGCCTTCGTTTCTGCAGCGGGCCAATTGAAACGTGCTATGCGGGTGCGTGGTGAATTGAACCGGAAAATTCGCTGCGGCGGCAAAATCTCGCACGATTGCGGGCGTTTCATCGCTCGAGCCGTCGTCGGTCACAACCAGTTCCATGCGGCCACAGGCGCCCTCTTGCCGGGCGATCGACTCAAGCGCCAAACGCAGGTGGCGCGGCCGCTCGAACGTCGACATCAAGAGTGCAATTTCCGGCTCGCTCATGCGCGCCAAGATAACCCGCTTGAGCGCTAGCGACCAAGAGCAGTCATGCGCGCCCTTGCGCCGCGCTCGAGCGGCGCAGCAGCGATTCGAGTCCTTCGCCGCCAGAGAGCAGCTCGAGTTGGCTCGCCAAGGCATACAGCGGCAATCCAGACGACCAGAGAGGACCAATCTTGACGAGGTCTTTGCAAGTGCACAGCAGGGTGGCGGCGCCCGTTTGCCCCGCCCAGTTTGCTAGCTTCTCGGCATCAGCAGGCGCGTACGCGAAATGATCGGGAAAGGCGCGGCGATTGAGCAGCCTGAATCCGCTGTCCTCGAGCGCCCGCCAAAAACTATCCGGGTTGCCAATTCCGCAGAACGCGGCGACAGAGGTGGCTTGCAGCTCGCCTAACGGGTGCTCGTTGCCATGTCGATCCAGTAAAAACTTGGGCCGATAGCACGCTTCGACCCAAGCAGCGGAGGGCGCATATTGAGTGACGAGCGCGCGAATCTGTTTCCGTCGCGGCTCGTCGACCATGTCGGCCCGCGTGAGCACGATCGCGTCCGCCCGACGCCAGCCCGACAGCGGCTCACGAAGCGTGCCGCGCGGAAACACGTGCCCGAAACCATCGGGCTCAAGCGCATCGACGAGCGCGATATTGAGGTCGCGGTGCAAGCGGCGGTGCTGAAATCCATCGTCGAGAATCACAAGCTCGGTTGCGTGGCGGTCGATGGCGCATTTCACCCCGCGCACGCGGTCGGCATCCAGCACGTGAGGGACGCCAGGCAGTTTTTGTGCAAGCTCGAGCGATTCGTCGTTTGCGTGACCTGCCTGGGAGCCATAGCCGCGGCTGACGATCGTCACGCGGATGCCGTGCGCGGCATACCACCGCGCGAGCCATTCGACCATGGGGGTTTTGCCAGTCCCCCCCAGCGTCAGGTTGCCGACGCTGACGACGGGGACGCCGGCGCGGTGGATCGCGGCCCGCCCCGTGTCATAGCGCCAGTTGCGCAAGTTGACCGCGGCCGCATAAGGGATTTCAAGCAGGCGGAGAACGCCGCGCGCAAGCGTGGGCCAGATGCCGCGGGCGCGGCCGCTTACGATTTCGCGGAATCCCGCCGGAGCTAGCGCCATGCCATGCGCGGTGCGTACGTCGGGCAGACGGATTTCGAGCTCGTCCGCGAGGTCATGAAATTCGCCGCCGATTCCTACAGCTTCTTGCAGATGGCCTCGGCCATCTCGCGCGTCCCAACCGCGGTTGGGTCGTTCCGATCGGCCTTCAGGTCGTAGGTCACGTACTTGCCTTCAGCGATGACCGCCGCCACGGCATTTTCCAGCCGCCGCGCCGCGTCGGCCTCACCCAAATACTTGAGCATCAACATGCCGGAGAGAATTAGTGCCGTCGGATTCACTTTGTTGAGGCCCTTATACTTTGGCGCGCTGCCGTGCGTGGCTTCGAACACGGCGCCGTTCGGTCCGATGTTCGCGCCGGGAGCAACCCCCAACCCGCCAACCAGCCCGGCCGCCAGGTCGCTCAGAATGTCGCCATACAAATTCGTCAGCACCAGGACGTCGTACAGCTCGGGCTTTTGCACTAACTGCATGCACATGTTGTCGACGATGCGGTCTTCAAACTCGATGTCCGAGTATTGCTTGGCCACCTCGCGCGCCATCTCCAGCCACAGGCCGTCGGTGTACTTCATGATGTTGGCCTTGTGCACGCAGGTGACCTTCTTGCGCCCATTCTCCCGGGCATAGTCGAAGGCACATTTCACGATCCGCTGGCTACCAGGCACGCTGATGGGCTTGATCGAGATGCCGGTTTCGTTCGACGGAGTTTTGACGCGGCGATCGGGCGACAGCTTGTTGATGAACTCGATCAGCTCGGCGGTCTCCTTCTTGCCGCGCTCGAACTCGATGCCCGCGTACAGGTCTTCCGTGTTCTCGCGGACGATCACCAGGTCGACGGGAACGGAATTAAAAAACGTGCGCACGCCCGGATATTGCTTGCAGGGGCGGATGCAGGCGAACAAACCCAGCGCTTGCCGCAGGTGGACATTGATGCTGCGAAACCCTGTGCCGACCGGCGTGGTGATGGGAGCCTTTAGAGCGCACTTGGTCCGGCGCACGCTTTCCATGACCGAGTCCGGCAGCGGCGTGCCCAAGCGCTCCATCACGTCCACGCCGGCTTCCTGCGGATCCCAGTTGATCTTTACGCCCGTCGCGTCGACGCAGCGGCGAGCGGCTTCGGCTAGCTCGGGTCCGGTGCCGTCTCCCAAAATCAAGGTAACGTCGTGTGCCATTCTCGATTTGCTCGTGGTGATTAAAGCCTTGGCCCAGCAGGTTTTCTGGGCTGTTTGCGCGAAGACGGCAAGCTAACAGATGGCCGTGGGAGCCGTCAAACGGCGGAAAATGCGGTAGTGGGTCAGGTTGTTGCCGATTCTGCGGCGGCAACCAGG
>DATJEN010000239.1:0-11616 GCA_035496575.1 Pirellulales bacterium | reverse complement strand
TCGCCGGTGACGGTGACCGCCTTTCGCATCTTGCGCAGTGAGTTGCTGCAAACGATCTTGCCCTATTCGCTCAACTTCACGTTTATCGATGGCTTGCTCGCCTGGAACACGCGCCGCATTGGCGAGGTGACGGTCGCACATCACCCTCGCGCCCGGGGGCGCTCGGGCTACCGCTTCGGAAAGTTGCTGACCCTGGCGCTCAACCTGTTCACGAACTTTTCGCTGCTGCCGCTGCAACTCGTCTCGCTATCGGGCGTTGGCGCGGCCATCGCCGGTCTTGTGCTGGGGTTCTACTATTTCTACCAGCACATGGCGGCGAGCATCACGGTGCCCGGCTATGCGTCAACCATCGTGTCGATCCTGGTGCTGGGTGGGTTGCAGTTGTTGGGTTTGGGGATCATGGGCGAATATGTGGGGCGCTTGCACTTGAACGTCAATCGCAAGCCGCAATACAGCATCCGACAAGTTGCGTGCCTTGCGAACGAGGAACACAACGGAGTCTTGCGTGTCCGGTACAACCACCCAGGGCAAACCGCCCACTCTCGTTCCGCTTGAGTGGGAGTGCGGCCATTTCGGCTACCCAGTCGCGCGCCTCGATCTGCCGGGCGGGGGCGACGCGGCCCTGTCCAACGCGCTAGAGCTGGCGCGCCGCCAGGGGTTTCGCCTGGTGGTATGGCCGACCACTGGCGATCGCCATCTCCCCCACGAGATCCTCGACCGGTTTGGTGGAGCGCTGGCGGATCGGAAAGCGACCTTTAGCAGGTCATTCGCCGGGGAGAGTGACAGCGGCACGGCGCCGGCGCCAGGGCTCGAGTGCTCGGTCGTTCCGTACTCCGGCAGCGTCGTTTCCCCCGAGCTGTATAAGCTGGCGATATCCGCGGGGGCTTATTCTCGTTTCCGCCTCGACCCAAATTTCTCCCAGCAGCAATTCGAGGCCATGTATCGAGTGTGGATCGAGCGAAGCGTGAGCCGAGAAATGGCCGACGCGGTGCTGGTTGCGACCGCGGGCCGCAGCGGCGCAAGCGACGAACGGCTGGCTGGCATGGTTACCGTGGCGGAATCTGCCGGCGTGGGGAAGATCGGATTGATCGCCGTTTCAGATTCGAGTCGGGGCAAGGGAATAGGCTCATCTCTGCTGTTGGCAGCCCACCGGTGGATGCAAGAGCGAGGCGCTCGACAGGCCCGAGTGGTAACCCAACTGGATAACGCGGCGGCCTGCCGGCTCTATGAGCGCGGCGACTACTCTTTGTCGGCGCTCGAACACATCCATCATTTCTGGCTGTAGCTCAGTGAGCGGCGATCGCTCACCTGCGGCGCATCCTGGTCGATCGACCGCCAGCAATCTGTCCAGCGACGGACGTCGCTTCAATTGTCGTTGCGCAGCGCAAGGCGCCGATTTCGCGATAAACCGCGACATTCGCCCTCAATTCCCAGATGCCGGAATAGTAACCGTTCTCATGCGGTTCGAAGGGCGCGCGATTTGCATTAGGCCTAAGCCAGAGCCGTTAGAAAGGACGCGAGACTCAATACGAAAGTAGCGAGTCAAAAGTCTTTTCGAACGGCTCGCTTTTTTTGCGGACCGTGAAAAGTCTTCTCAAGCGGCTCGCTTTATTTGCAGGCCATCTTGCCGCGCTGTCATGCCGAGAATCGCGGACGGTCTTCCACGATGCGACGACCGTCCATTCGGCAGTGACTTCTTGACGCAGGCCACCTTGCTGGACGGCGCGTCGCCTTAGCGAAACTGCCGTCGAGCCCTCTTCAATGGCCGCCGCTCCCGCGTGGCGATTTGTCAACGTTGTCGCGCGGAGCATCCAGCGTGTGCCGGTCATTCCGGTTGTGACGATTGGATCGGCGGCGGTTGCGCGTCCTGAACTGAATTTGGCGGCGCTTAATCCCGATCAATCAAGACCTTGCGCTCAGAGGTCCTGTCCCCGCCAACCGTCCTATCTTGTTTATCCAGTTTACCCAAATTAGCATGATGCTTAGCCTCTTGGGTATGGATGACCTCGAAGGCCGACTCTGGTTCGTCCAGCGGCGCGACAGGCATCCGGCCCTTCTCTAGGCGGCGGATTCCCATCGCGAATCGGCCATCGCAAGGCAGTCCAGCGGCAGGGATGCCCTCCACCTCTCCCTGTCCATTCGGATGAAGACTGTCCATGCACAACCTTCGTTTTTTCCGTCAGGTGGCTACTTGGTGGGTCGGTCCGGATCAAAAAACCTCGCGTCGGCCTGTTCGCAAGTGGAAGCTCAAGCTTGAGCCCCTCGAATCCCGGCGCCTGCTCGCCGTGTTGACAATTGCCCAGGAAAACCAGCTCGCTGGCGCTCCGGCCAGTCAATGGTTTATCGATGGCGCCGGAGACACGAACATCCAGGGCTTTGCCACGAAGATGAGCGTGGATCACGGGCAAAGTATCGACTTCAAGGTCGATACCGACACCGCCCAGTATCGCCTCGACATCTACCGCATGGGTTACTACGGCGGCATGGGCGCGCGGGAGGTGGCGAGCATCCACCCCTTATCAAACCAGGTGCAAAACCAGCCCGATCCTCTCGTCGACTCGTCTTACGCTCACGACAGCGGGTCGGCCGGATTGGTGGACGCCGGAAACTGGAAGGTTTCCGCGACCTGGAACGTCCCGGCAGACGCGACGTCCGGAATCTACTTCGCCAAGCTCGAGCGCGAAGACGGCATCGAGGGAACCAATTACATCGTTTTCGTCGTGCGCAACGACGAAGGCAATTCCGACCTGCTGTTCAAGACGTCCGACGAAACCTGGCAGGCCTATAACAACTGGGGCAACAGCAGCCTGTATGGGCCGAATGCCGTGGCCGCCGGCCGCTCGTTCGCGGTCAGCTACAACCGCCCCCTGCTGGGGCGTGACGGAACGCTGGACGTCTTCGGCCAAGAGTACTCGATGGTTCGATTCCTCGAGTCAAACGGTTATGACGTCAGTTACACCAGTGCCGTCGATGTCATGACCAACGCCTCGGCGCTGCTGCATCACAAGGTGTTTCTCTCGGTCGGACACGATGAGTACTGGTCGGGAGACGAACGTGCGAACATCGAAGCAGCCCGCGACGCAGGTTTGGGGCTGGCCTTCTTCAGCGGTAATGAAGTGTTTTGGAAAACGTACTGGATCAGCAGCATCGATGCATCGGCCACCCCCGATCGCACCATCGTGTGTTACAAATCAACCCATGATGGCGCGATATTCGACGACGCAAACCCCGACATCTGGACAGGAACCTGGCGCGATGCGCGGTTCAGCCCGCCCGCGGATGGTGGCCGCCCGGAAAACGCGTTGACGGGCACTATTTTCACGGTGAACTACTCGGGCCCGAACAGCACGGCCATCCAGGTGCCCTCAACGTTCTCCAAGCTGCGCTTCTGGCGCAACACGAGCATCGCAAACCTGGCCGCGGGCGCAACCGCAACCCTTGCGGCCTATACGCTGGGAGGCGAATGGGATGAAGACCTGGATAACGGCTTCCGCCCCGGTGGCCTGATCGACCTGTCGAGCACGACCGTCAACGTTCCGTACAAAGTCATCGATAACGGCAGCACCTTCGGGCCGGGAACCGCAACGCACAGTCTGACACTCTATCGGTCCACCGGCGGGTCGCTCGTGTTTGGCGCTGGCACCGACATGTGGGCCTATGGCCTCGACGGCGCCAACAACGGAGATCCAAATACCCCGGTCAAGGACGTCCGCATGGAGCAGGCGACCGTGAACCTGTTTGCCGACATGGGGGCTCAAGCGACGACGCTGCGCGCCGGCCTGGTGGCGGCATTTGCATCGACAGACCTGACGGCCCCGACTTCGACGATTACCTCTCCCCTGAACGGCGCCATCCTTCAGCCAGGGATTCCGATCACCATCCAAGGGACCGCGCAAGACTCAGGAGGAGGCGTGCTGGCCATGGTGGAAGTCTCGGTCGACGGTGGGCTGACCTGGCAACGCGCGACAGGGTTGGCGAATTGGACTTACACTTGGACCCCGCGCAGCTCGGGTCCCGTGACCATCAAGAGCCGCGCTGTCGACGACAGCGTCAACGTCGAGCAACCTTCGGCGGGCGTTACCATCAATCCGCCGGTCCAAGGAACGACAACCTTCAGCCTGTGGAACAACGCCACCGTTCCTCCCGTCGTCGATGGCGGAGATGGCAAGGCCGTCGAATTAGGTTTCAAGTTTCGTAGCGACGTGACTGGGTTTATCACCGGCGTGCGATTCTACAAAAGTGCCGCCAACACCGGCGTGCACACGGCCAGTATCTGGTCGACCAGCGGGCAACTGTTGACCACGGCGACCTTCACCAATGAAACCGCCAGTGGCTGGCAACAAGTGAACTTCGCGACGCCCCTTGCGGTGACGGCCGGAACCACGTACATCGCGTCGTACCACACAAATGCCGGGCATTACAGCAGCACTCAAAACTACTTCGCCAGCTTTGGAGTCGATTCAGGACCCCTGCACGCGCTGTCCAATACGACGGGCGGCGGCAATGGCCTTTATCTCTACGGCGCCGGTGGTTTCCCGAGCAACACCTTCCAGTCGAGCAACTACTGGGTCGACGTCGTGCTCAGTACGGCCCCCGTGTCGGATACAACTCCGCCGACCGTGACCGGCTTTACTCCCGCGAGCGGCAGTGCGCCGGTTGCCCTCAACGTGGCCCCTGTGATCACTTTCAGCGAAGCGCTGAATGCCGCGACGGTAACCGCCAACACGGTGTACTTGCTAGATGCCGCCGGCGCCACCGTGCCCACGACTGTGGCCTACAATGCGTCGAACAACAGCGTGACTTTGACACCGACAGCCGCGCTTTCGAACTCGGCAACCTACACGATCGTGGTCAAGGGCGGATCGGCTGGCGTGAAAGATGCCGCCGGCAATGCGCTGGCCGCGGATGCAACGTCCTCATTCACGACCGTTTCTCCGAGCGGCGGCCCGCTCACATCGACCACTTCCAGTATCTGGACGACGGCATCGCTACCCGCCATCGTCGACGCCGGTGACCCACAAGGCGTGGAGCTGGGCACAAAGTTCACCGCCGACGCCAATGGGTTTATCACCTCCCTGCGCTTCTATAAGAGCGCTGGCAACACAGGAACGCACACCGCAAGCTTGTGGTCATCGGCCGGCGTGCGGCTGGCAACCGCCACCTTCACGGGCGAGACGGCAAGCGGCTGGCAAACGGTCAACTTTGCAACCCCGGTGGCGATCACCGCCGGCACGACGTACATCGCCTCTTATCACACCAACTCGGGCCACTACTCGGTTAGCCGATCCTTCTTCAACTCGCAGTTCAATAGCGGCTTGCTGCACGTGCCCGCCAATGGCGGCGTCTATCTCTACGGCGCAAGCGGCTTCCCCACCAAGACCTTTCAGGCGAGCAACTACTGGATCGACGTCGTGCTCGACTCCACGCCGCCAGCGGATACCACGCCGCCGACGATCGTCGCATTCAGCCCGACGGCAAATTCTGCGAACGTAGCGACTACCGCGGCGCCAACCATCACTTTCAGCGAAGCCTTGAACGCGGCCACGGTTAACGCCAGCACCGTGCTTTTGATGGACGGCAGTACGGTCGTCTCGGCTACAGTTAACTATAGCGCTTCGACCAACAAGGCCACCTTGACCCCGGCCGCGGCACTTGCGAACTCGCGTAGCTATTCGATTGTGGTCAAGGGAGGAGCCAGCGGCGTGAAGGATATGGCCGGCAACGCACTGGCGGCCGATGCCTCGGCGTCCTTTACGACCGTCGCGCCGCCCGATACCACGCCTCCCACGGTGACGGCTTTCAGTCCGGCAGGCGGTGCTGCGAATGTGGCCGTGAATGCCAGCGCCACGATCACGTTTAGCGAAGCCATGTCGGCCGCCAGCATCACCTCCAGCACCATCCTGCTGCAAAACCAGATCAACGTAACGGTGGCAGCTAGCGTCACCTATAACGCGGCGACAAACACGGCAACGGTAACGCCGACAGCCGCGCTTGCAAACTCGGGAACCTACACGATTGTGGTCAAGAGCGGGTCGGCTGGCGTGAAAGACGCAGCCGGCAATGCCCTGGCCGCGGATGCAACCTCCTCGTTCACGACCGCTGCCCCAGCGCCAGCTCCTCCAACGTCCAGCTTGTGGACGACTGCGGCAACACCCGCCATTGTCGACAGCGGTGACCCGCTGGGCGTGGAATTGGGTATGAAATTCACTGCCGACGCCAATGGGTTTATCACCTCCCTGCGCTTCTACAAGAGCGCCGGCAACACCGGCACGCACACCGCAAGCTTGTGGTCATCGGCCGGCGTGCGGCTCGCGACGGCCACCTTTACCGGCGAGACGGCAAGCGGCTGGCAAACGGTCAACTTTGCAACCCCGGTGGCAATCACCGCCGGCACCACTTACATCGCCTCTTACCACACCAACTCGGGCCACTACTCGGTCAGCCGAACGTTCTTTACTTCGCAGTTCAATAGCGGCTTGCTGCACGTGCCCGCCAATGGCGGTGTCTATCTCTACGGCGCAAGCGGCTTCCCCACCAAGACGTTCCAGGCGAGCAACTACTGGGTCGACGTCGTGCTCGACTCCACGCCACCAGCCGTGGCTGCCTTTAGTCCAGTCGCCGGCGCGACGAACGTGGCGAGCAACGCCGCGGTCATCGTGACCTTCAGTGAAACCTTGTCCGCTCAGAGCGTGACGACCAACACCGTCTTCTTGCGTAATGCAAGCAACGCGACAGTGCCGGCGAGCCTCAGTTACGACGCGACAAGCAAGACAGTAACCTTGACGCCCAGCAGTTCCTTGGCCGCTTCGAGCACCTATACCATCGTGGTCAAAGGTGGCGCGGCCGGGATCAAAGATGCAGCCGGAAATGCCTTAGTGGCTGACGTGACCGCGAACTTCACGACACTTTAAACCCCTTGCCCGGTGCGGCCGTGCAGCAGCATGCGGCTCAGGCGCTGCGTCGCTCACGCGCGCGATCGAGCCATTGGCGGGCTTGCTGCTGCAACCACTGGCGCCCATGTCGTAGACGTCGCTCAGACGTTTTCAGATGCGCCCATAACACCTGCATGCGCGGCGGACGCCAGCCGGTCCATTGCGTGCGATCGACGCATTCAAAGAACTGTTTCGACCACGGATGGGGGCAAAGCGGCCGCCATGGTTTAAATCGCGTGGTGAAATGCACGATGTACGGATCGTCGCGCAATCGGACGAACGTCTCGCGATCGAATGGGCTCTGTTGCCAGCTCGGATAAATGAATGCGTGCGAGCCCTGGTTCCAGCGCAGATCGAGCGGACCCCAGCGGCCGGCGAGAACCACGTTCAAGGCATATTGGTCCCACCAACGCACGTGTTCGTGATTTTCGGCCAGACATGCCAGCAATCGGGCCGACAGGCCTTCGCTTCGCCAGCGCGCCAAATCGACGAGCATGACGCCAGCATTGAAATAAGCGGCCTGCGGACTCAGTCGCAGCTCACGGAAGTTGGGGACCGGCCAGGCCGAGCCTAAATAGCGACGGCACCGCTCGTAGTTCGCCAGAACTTGCGACGCATCGAGGTAAGGTGCGGCGCAATCCTGGGCGGCCAGGCACAAGTGGTCCCCGAGGTCGCAATCCCACAGCCGCGCCAGATCTGCACACACAACCAGGTCGGCGTCCAGGTAGATCACGCGGTTGATGCTCTTCGGCATGACGCGTGGAAGCAGAATACGGTAATAGCTAACCAGGTTGATGTGCCCCGAGACCGGCAAGCTCGCCAGTGCGGCGGCATCGACTGTCAACCATTCGATGCGATAGCGGCCTGCAGGCAGAGAGTCGAGGACGCGTGTTTTCGTGGCGTCTTTGATTCCGCCGTCCAACACGTACACCACAAGTTGTCGATCGGCAGCCAGGTTTTCGAGCGCCGATCGGAGCGTGACCGCGAGCGGCATTCCGAAGCGATCATCGGCCGCAATGACCACCACGGGATCGCGACCGTCGGCGGCGCTAGGCCTGTCGAGAATGCTTGGGGCCATGGCCCGTTCTCCGAACACTTCTAACCCAGTTAGACCCGCTGACTCTTTCGGTCGCTTATGTACCCGAGCGGCTGCCGGCGATGCAATTGCGGGTCTGGCGGTGAATGTGCAAGCAGATAGCAGTGCGCGCGTTCGGCGATCCGTCATTCACGCGATTACGTTCAACCTGGGCGAGGGCTACCGAGGCCGCTGGCGCGGTATGAGCGGGGCTGCTAGGCGGAATCTGCCGATAAAAGAATTGGTGCTGCCGAGTCGACGTAGCAAGCACGAGAAGTAGCCGGGCAGTTTCATCCTGCTCGAGTGGAACGATGATCACCACGTGCCTCATCAACAGCTACAACTACGCCCGCTTCGTCGGCGATGCCGTGGACAGCGCATTGGCGCAGTCCGCGCCGTTCGACGAGATTATCGTGGTGGACGATGGATCGAACGACGGATCGCCGGAGTTGCTGGCCAAAAAGTATGGGCAGCACCCCAGGGTTCAAATCGTCTGCAAACCCAACGCAGGGCAGCTTTCCTGCTTCAACGACGGATTTACACGCGCGCGGGGCGACGTCGTTTTCTTTCTCGATGCCGACGACGTCTATCAGGAGTGCTACCTGGAGACAGCGCTCGACATTTACCGCCGCGAGGCCGCGGTCGATTTTGTTTTTTGCGGCCACCGGCAATTCGGCGACCGAGAGGCCCTGAAGCTGCTTTACCCAAACGACCGCGACCTGGGCTATTCGGTGATTCTCGCCGCCTATTTGCGCGAGTGGATTGGGGCACCGACGTCGTGTTTGTCGATGCGCCGTTCGGTGCTCGAAAAAATCCTGCCCTTGCCGTTCGTCGACGAGTGGCGGACCCGCGCGGACGACTGCCTGGTATTTGGGGCGTCGCTGGCGGGCGCGCGAAAATACTATCTCGCGCAACCGCTAGTCCGCTATCGCGTGCACGGCGCGAATGCGTTCTGCGGACGGCCAGCGGACCGATTTGCCGCCTATCGCCGCCGCCTGGCGGTCAACCGGCTGTTCGAGTACCTCGAGCGCAAATTCTTCTACAACCTCGCTCGGCTGGCTGATCTTCACCACCGCGAATTCTGCACGATTGGCAGGCCAACCCTTGCTCAGTTCGCACAGTACCTTCGCATCGGCATGGCGTCGCGCGTCTCGGCTTTTCGTCTGCTGGGCTGCATCGCCGAAATGACCCGACATTGGCTCCGCACTTCGATGAAGCGCCCTGCCGATGCGGTCCGAATAAATCAACCGCCAGCCGATCCTGGCGCGTCACCGTCGCTGCGGATCTTCGATACGACAGACACGACAGTCAGCGCGAGCGCCGAGTCATCGTCGGCACAAACGCGTCGCGCAGCTTGACCACGAGCAATCTCTCGCGCCACCGCGGCCTGCGGCGAGCGCGAGATTTGGGGCTCGACTAGCCGAACTCCCTTTCATCCCCGTCGCGCGGGGCTTTCTTTGCATCCGCGTGGGTGTCATCGATTCCGTCTAGCCAGGGTGGATTAGCACCTCGCCGCCCTGCCGCTTCCCGTTCCGCGCCAGGGCCTTTGCGCCATGGTTCGCAACTGGTTGACGGGGCGGAGCAGCGGCTAATCCACACAGATGTTACAGCCGCGCGAGTCATCGCCCGTCAGAACTCAGACGAACGTCATAAACCGCGAGTCGAATGGGCAGAAGTCGATCGGCGTGGCCTGTTTTAAGCTAACCAATCCTGTCTTTGAACCTAGAGTTGCCGAAACCGCCACTGCTTCCGCTTGTGACGAGACAGCAACGACCGCCAAGCGGCCTTTGAATCCACGCCATGTAAGCCTGCCGAACGGGAAAGTAATCGCATAAACGTGCGGGGTAATGAGCCACGTTTTATGGACCGGACGGGGTTTGAATTGTCCTCACGGAGATGCTGATCGTGTTTTTTTCGTTTCGACAAGAACGTCCGGCGAAGAACGAGTCCAAATCTAAAACTCGCCGCGCACCGCGCAAGTTGCTCTTCGAGGGCCTCGAAGACCGTCGGGTATTCGCCAACACGGCGCCGGAGGAGATGGGCATTGTCGCGCGTGAATTCGCGCCCGATGCCGTTGCACCTGCCGAATTCAGCTTTGTCGATCCCGCTGGCAACCAGGTGAGCTGCGTCGCGCTCACGAAGGTTTCCACCGAGCCATTGCTAGGCGCCCCGCCCGCAGCCTCACCCGACAGCGCTTCTAACCAGACGATCAGCCCGGTGGCCGTTGCGCCAACCAGTGTTCGGCACGAAATCGCTTTTGTGGACACCGCGGTCCTGAATTACCAGCAACTCGTCGAACAAATCGCGTCCAGTAGGAGTGAGGCACGGCAGATCGACGTGGTTTTGCTCGACCGCTCTCGCGATGGCGTCGAGCAGATCAGCCAGGCTTTGGCGACGCGCAGCGATTTGGATGCGGTCCACTTGATTTCGCACGGGACCGAAGGAGCCATCCAACTCGGCAGCATCTGGCTCTCCAACGACAATCTGCCCGCCTATTCTGCGACGATTGCGGACTGGGGCAAAGCCATGAAGGCCGACGCCGACCTGCTGGTCTATGGGTGCGACGTGGCACAACTCGACGACGGCAAGGCGCTTGTGGACAAGCTCGCTCGGCTGACGGGCGATGATGTCGCGGCCAGCGAGGATTTGACCGGGAGTGCCGATTTGGGCGGCGATTGGACGCTCGAATATGCCAATGGTCGCATCGATACCAGTCTGGCCATTGACGTGACCAAGGCTCAGACCTGGCAGGGTACGCTGGCCAACAACGCGCCGGTGCTGTCGGGCGCCAACGATCTGACGGCCATACTGGAAAATGCATCGAACAACCCAGGCACATTGGTGTCGGCGCTGATCGCGGGCAAGGTCACCGATGCGGATCCCAATGCTCTTACCGGCATTGCGGTCATCGACGTGGATAACAACAAGGGAGACTGGCAGTATTCGACCGACGGCGGTGGGACATGGAACTCGTTCGGTAGTCCTGCTTCGACCACTGCGCGCTTGCTCGCAGCGAATGCCAATACCTTCGTCCGATTTGTTCCAAACGCCAACTGGTTCGGAACCGTCAACGGCGGAATCACCTTCCGCGCTTGGGACCAGACCACAGGCACGGCGGGGGGCACCGCAAGCACCTCTCCCAATCACGGAGGATCGACGGCCTTCAGCAACGGCACGGCGAGTGCCAATATCCGTGTCGCCCCCCTCAACAACGCGCCCGGCGGCACCGACAAGACCATCACGACGCTGGAAGACACGGCCTACACCTTCACGGCGGCCGACTTTGGGTTTAGCGATGCCAGCGATAGTCCGGCCAATAGTTTTTTGGCGGTGAAGATCACGACACTGCCGCTAGTCGGAACGCTCACGGATAATGGCGTGGCGGTCAGCGCCGGTCAGTTCATCACGCTGGCCGATATCACGGGTGGCCTGCTCAAGTTCACGCCGGCCGCCAATGCCAACGGCACAGCCTACGCCAGCTTCACGTTCCAAGTCCAAGACAACGGCGGCACGATAGGCGGCGGCATCGACCTCGATCAATCGCCCAACACGATCACCGTCAACGTAACCTCGGTCAACGATGCGCCAAGTGGCACGAACAAGACCATC
>DATJEN010000238.1:0-72825 GCA_035496575.1 Pirellulales bacterium | reverse complement strand
GAAGTGCCCGTTCACCGCCGCGAAGTCTATGACGCGATCCGACGCAGCGACGTCTCGGTGGTCGATCAAGCCGACGCCGACACGAACGGCGCGAGCGAATAGCTACGCACCCAATCTCGTCGCCTGAGCGTAGCTGATCTCATCTCGACGCGCTCGCTCGTCTATTTTGCTTCTCCTTAGTTCGATCCGGCTCGCGGCCCACACTTGACGAGTTGGCTGGCGGGCTATTATACACCGGTACGATTCCCCGCGCGCGACACGGTCAAGGATGCCGCGCGCTTGCGGCCCCGTCGTCTAGCCTGGTCTAGGACACCGGCCTTTCACGCCGATAACACGGGTTCAAATCCCGTCGGGGTCACTCAACCTCTTTTTGCAATGGGCGCCATGACAGTGCCCCTTCGCCCGCCCCTCTCTTGCCCTACTACGCGTCATGGCTGAGTCGTACGACTCCATTCTCGTGGTTTCGTTCGGTGGACCGGAAGGGCCCGAAGACGTTCTGCCATTTTTGGAAAACGTGTTGCGCGGCCGCGACGTGCCGCACGAGCGGATGCTTGCCGTCGCCGAGCACTACGACCACTTTGGCGGCATTAGCCCGCTGAATGCCGAGAACCGTGCCTTGATCGCGGCACTCGTGGGTCGATTGCAAGCCGACGGTCCGCCGTTGCCGGTCTATTGGGGCAACCGCAACTGGGATCCCATTTTGCCCGACACCCTGTGGCGGATGGCCAACGACGGCCGCCGCCGAGCGCTCGCCTTCGTGACCTCGGCCTACAGCTCCTATTCCGGCTGCCGCCAATATCGCGACGACATCGCGCGGGCTTGTGAGCCGCTCGGCGATCGGGCCCCGCAGGTCGACAAGCTGCGTGTGTTTTTTAACCATCCAGAGTTCATCGGGACGATCGTCGAGCGCGTCGACGAAGCCCGAACTCGCCTGGCGTCCGATGCGCCGTTTGTGTTCTACACGGCGCACAGTATTCCGCTGGCCATGGCCGAGGGCTGCGCGTATGCCGAGCAACTAGCCGAAGCCGCGCGGCTGGTATCCGAGGCAGTGGGGCTTTTGGACTATCGCGTCGTGTATCAAAGCCGCAGTGGCCCGCCGAGCCAGCCCTGGCTCGAGCCCGACGTGTGCGAGGCCCTGCGCGATTTCGCGCGCGACGAGCCCGGGCGGGCAGCGCTCATCGTGCCGATTGGGTTTCTGTCCGACCACGTCGAGATCCTGTATGACCTGGACGTTGAGGCGCGCGCGGTGAGCGAGGAGTTGGGCCTGAAGATGGTCCGCGCGGAAACCGTCGGTGCTCATCCACGCTTTGTGGGCATGATTCGCGAGCTCATCCTGGAGCGCGTGGCTGGCGCGCCGCGGCGCGCGATCGGCAAGTTCGGACCGAGTCACGACGAGTGTCCGGCGGATTGCTGCCAGTATCGGCCTACTCGCGCTCGATGATCATGGCGACGGCATTGCCGCCACCCAGGCACAGCGACGCCAGGCCACGTTTAAGGCCCCGCTCGGCCAGCGCATAAAGCAAGGTGACCAGCACGCGGGCGCCGCTTGCGCCAATGGGGTGGCCCAGCGCGATGGCCCCGCCGCGAACGTTGGTCTTGGCCGGATCAGCCCCCAGCGGCCGCATGCAGGCCAGGCACTGGGCCGCGAACGCTTCGTTGAGCTCGATCAAGTCGATGTCCGATAGCTGCATTTGCGCCTTCTGCAAAACCTTTTCCACCGCGCTGACTGGCGCGATAAAGATTTCCTTGGGCGCGACGCCGCTTGTGGCGCTTGCCACGATGCGGGCTTTCAGCGGCGAGCGGCTTTGCCGCGCGATGCGTTCGTTGGCAACCACGAGCGCTGCGGCGCCATCACTGATCTGCGACGCGTTGCCTGCGGTTACCGTGCCCGATTTGCCGAAAGCCGGTTTGAGCTTGGCGAGCACTTCGAGATTCGTGTCCGGCCGCGGGCCTTCGTCCGTGCGAACGACGGTTTCCGTTTTTCCCGGAACCGTGACAGGCACGATCTCCTTGAGATCCGACATGCTCGCCGCGCGCTTGTGGCTTTCGACGGCATAGGCGTCTTGATCGGCGCGCGAAACGCCGCGTGACTCGGCGATATAGTCCGCCTCGGCACCCATGGGCAAATCTTCAAAGGCACACCACAGCCCATCGTGGAGCATCGAATCGCGAACTTCCTGGTCACCGAATTTCCAGCCCTGCCGCGCACCCATGATGAGGAAAGGGGCGCGGCTCATGTTCTCCATGCCGCCGGCCACGATGATCTCGGAATCGCCACAGCGAATGGCCTGGTCGGCGAGCATCACCGCTTTGAGGCCCGACCCGCACACCTTGTTGATCGTTAGCGCCGCGATCGTGTCGGGCAGTCCCGCGAAGATCGCAGCCTGGCGAGCGGGGGCCTGACCCAAGCCGGCGGACAACACATTGCCCATGATCACCTCGTCGATGGAGTCGACGGGCAGCTCGGCGCGGCGGATGGCCTCGGCGATCGCGACCGCGCCCAAGCGCGGCGCAGGCAGCGACGACAAGGCGCCCTGAAGCTTTCCGATCGGCGTTCGCGATCCGGCAAGCAGATAGGAGTGGCTCATGGTTCTATTCTATGCACTTGAATCAAGCGCGACGATGCGTGCTTTTGCGGGAACGCGAGAGCTCGGCTAGCCCAATTGCCTTACCACGGAAAGCCGGTAGGATAGCGTCGCAGCCGCTTTCTGGCCAACTTCACATTCCGCAGGATGCAACATGAGTCCGGACAAACTGATGGATCCCCTCGAACTCAAAAAAAATATTCGTGAACAGGCACACGCCAACCGGGCAGCCCAAACCAACAAGGACGAACTGAGCGCCGCGATCTGCGAGACCTTCATGGAACTGCCCGAGTTCGCGGCCGCTCGGACGGTCATGGTCTACATCGACGTGCGCACCGAGGTGCGGACGCGGCACGCCTTGCCGGCTCTGTTGGCGTCTGGCAAGCGGATCGTGGTGCCTTATTGCGTCGAGCGGGATCTCGAGCTTTTCTTGCTAGAGAGCATGGATGAGCTCGCGGTTGGCATGTACAAGATTCTGGAGCCCAAGCCGGAGCTCCGCGATGGGCCCGACAAACGGATCGCGGTCGATGAGCTGGATTTGATCATGGTGCCGGGCGTGGCTTTCGACCGCAACGGCGCGCGGATGGGGCATGGCTTCGGCTACTACGACAAGCTGCTCGAGCATGCCCGGGCTAACGCGCCGTTGGTTGCACTGGCTTTCGAATGCCAGTTGTTCACGGAGATTCCCACGCAAGCGCACGACGTGTTCATGGACAAGATCATCACCGAGCAGGCCGTGTACACCGGGAAAGGGCGGTGAGCGGTGTCGGAGACGCGTGCCGAGGTGGAAGACACCTACGCCGAGGCCTTCCGTAGCATCTACGCTGAATGCCTGATCACCGCGCGCGATCGCCGCTGGCTCGATGCGGCAGTCTCGGCCGCCACCGGCAATGCGTCGAGCACGATCATGTGCGACTGCGAAGCCGGGCTCGACCGCTACGTGGGCCCCGGCGGCGACGCGTCCTTCGTCACGCCCGACGGCCGGCCCGGCGCGGTCGTGCAGTTTCATGTGCCACGGTTTCGGAAAGATCGTCGCGAGGCGCTCGAACGGTCGCTGTTGGTGCGCATCAGCCAGAACGTGCTGACCTGCCCGACTACGGCTTGCTTCAACCTGCTCGAGAGTGATGACGCGTTCAAGCTCGGACGCAAGCTGGCTTACTTCGGAGATGGTTATCAAACGCGCGCCACGCGATTTGGGCGGCCGGTATGGGTCGTGCCGATCTTGGCCGGCGAATTCGTGATCGATCGCCGCTTCGGCTACCGCGATGGCTTGATGGGTGGCAACCTGTGGTTCATGGGCCAATCTGAGGACGCGGCACTCGAAGCGGCCGAGCGGGGGCTAGCGGCGGCGGCCCAGGTGCCCGGAGTGATTACTCCATTTCCGGGCGGCCTGGCGGCCAGCGGCTCCAAGGCGGGCAGCCGCTATTCATTCTCGGTCGCCAGCACGTATGCGGAGTTTTGCCCGACACTGGTTGAGCAGCTTGGGACCAAGAGCAAGGTGCCCCCCGGCGTGCGAAGCATCATGGAAATCATCATGAACGGGCGCGATCTGCAATCGATCTCGGCCGCTACGCACCGGGCGATCGAAGCCGCCGTTGGTACGCCGGGGCTTATTCGCATCTCTGCCGGAAACTACGGCGGGCGGCTCGGCAAGAGTTTTATCTATTTGAAGCCCGAGCGGCAGCCGGCGAATTGACTGGCTTTCACTCCACGGCCGCAGTCCGCCCCACTTCCTCGGGTGGCAATCGGCTCACCGGGCAGGTAGCATAAAAATCGCCTTCTCTTTCGGAACTTTGAACTCACCGCCCGGGCGCGTTTTTTAAAATTGCGCGCGCATCCATGGCCGAAGTAGCCGCCACGGCCAAGAAGATTATCGGCAATGTCGAAACGGTGATCGTCGGCAAACGGTCGCAGATCGTGCTGTCGCTCGTATCCTGGTTCTGCGAAGGGCATATCCTGCTGGAAGACGTGCCCGGTGTCGCCAAGACGATGCTCGCGCGGGCGCTGGCCGCTAGCGTCGGATCGACGTTCAAACGAATCCAATGCACGCCCGACTTGTTGCCCACCGACGTGACGGGCGCGTCGGTATTCAACCCGCGCACGACCGATTTCGAGTTTCGCCCTGGCCCCTTGTTCGCGCAGATTGTGTTGGCCGACGAGATCAATCGTGCGACGCCGCGCACGCAAGCGGCGTTGCTGGAGGCCATGGCCGAAGGGCGCGTCAGCGTTGACGGCACCACCCACGAGCTGGAACGCCCGTTCCTGGTCATTGGCACGCAGAATCCAATCGACCACGAAGGCACGTTTCCGCTGCCCGAAGCGCAGCTCGATCGTTTTTTGGTCCGCTTCAGCCTCGGATATCCGAGCCTGGATCAAGAGCTGAAGATGCTGGACATGCTCGAGCGTGGGCATCCGCTGGACAAGCTCACGCCGGTTGTGTCGGCCGCCGATCTGATTGCCTGCCAGCGCGCCGTGCGCGAAGTGTACGTGGACGAAAAGGTGCGGCGTTACTTGATGCAGCTCGTACACGAGACCCGCGTTCACGACGATTTGGCCTTGGGCGCGAGCCCGCGCGCGTCGCTGGCGCTGTTTCGCACGGGGCAAGCCATGGCGGCGATTCTGGGGCGCAGCTTCGTGCTGCCCGATGACGTGAAGCGCGTGGCGCCAGCCGTGTTGACGCATCGGCTGATTCTGCGGCCCGAGAGCCGGCTGCGAAAAGTGACCTCCGTGGGCGTGGTCGAGGAGATTCTGGGCGAGGTTCCCGTGCCGGTGATGGCCAGCGAAGCGCATGCGTCATGAAATGGTTTTTGGGATCGCTGGCTCTGCTGGTGCTCGCGCTGGCGTTCCGGCTGGGCCTGCTGGCCTACGCCATGTACGCGCTGTTGGGCGTGATGCTGCTGTCGCGGTTTCTGGCGCGCTCGTGGTCTGAGCAGCTCGCGGCGACGCGCGAGTGCAATCGCCTGTCGGCCAACATCGGCGAGCGGGTGGCCGTCGTGGTTACCGTCGAAAACCGCGGCGCGCTGCCGATCGCCTGGCTGTTGCTCGAGGATCTTCTGCCGCGACATGCGCTCGTCTATGATCCGCCGAGCTTGCGAGTGGAAGGCCGGCGGCTGCACCTGGCCATGTTCCGCGGCCGCGGCCGCCGCACGGTTTATTATCAATTGACGTGCAATCGCCGCGGTTATTACCAGATCGGTCCCTTGGTTCTGGAGACCGGCGACCTGTTTGGATTGCATCGCCGTTATCGAGTTGCAACCGATCCTCACTTCCTGCTCGTCTATCCGAAGGTGCAGGCAATCGCTGGCTACGACATCAGTTCGAGGCGGCCGATCGGCGAAGTGAAGATGAGCCACCGGTTGTTCGAAGATCCCACGCGCTTGGTCGGCGTGCGGCCCTATCAGTCGGGCGATCCCTTGAACCGCGTGCATTGGCGGGCCACGGCGCGCACGGGGCTTTTGCACAGCAAAACCTACGAGCCCTCGAGCGTGGCGGGCATGACCGTTTTGCTCGATTTCCATCAAGCGTCTTTCGCCGAGCGGCACGAGCCCTACCGTTCAGAGCTGGCGGTGCACGCGGCGGCTTCGCTCGCCAATGCGGTCTTTGAAATGGGGCAGCAAGTCGGACTGGTGACCAACGCGCGCGATGCCGCCGACCGCATCCGCCAAGAAGGCTGGGACTTCGATCTGCGCACGCGCGAGGCCGCGCGCGGAGCCGCCAGCATGCTCGCCTCGACCGATCGCTTGAAACCGATCGTGGTGGAAACCAGCCGCGGCGCCGAGCAGTTTACGCGCTTCCTGGAAACGCTCGCTCGCGTGGAGTTGACCGATGGACTTACGTTCAGCCAGTTGGTGCTCGAGACGGCCAGCCGCATCACGCGCAACGCGACCGTGGTTGCGATTCTGACCAGTGTCACGCCGGAAACTGCCGTCGCGCTTGGCAACTTGCGCCGGCGTGGATTTGCGGTCACTGCGCTCGTGAACACATTCGAAGAGCGCGACTACGCGGAAGCGGCTGGAATGCTTGCCGCCGAGCACATCGAATCGCGCCAGCTCATCGATGAACAAGGCGTCAGTACGATCTGTGGGGAATACGCCCTGCGGTAGTTAATGACATGGCACGACGGCTTCATCAGACTCTGGCCGACTATGTCGTGATCGCGATCAGTCCGGCGCTGATCATGGCGCTCGTGGGCAGCCTGGTGTTCTTTTTGATCGGTGTGTTTTATGAGGGGGAGTATCAAGCGCGGCTGCACTGGGTGATGGCGTGTTTTGTATTCGCGGCCGTGTTGATTTCGCGCATTTCGATCGAGGAAGGGTTTGAGCGCGCGGCGCCATTCGGGGCGGCGCTGGCCCTGGTGGTGGGATTGGCCACCATGCGTTTTCTCGATTACCGCGGCGATTGGGTCGACCATTTCGGCTGGATCATCAACATTGGGTTGATCGCGCTCGTGTGGTGGTGCGCCCATCGATTGACGTGGGATTGCACCGTTATCGACGACGCGCAGGATGCCTCCGGCGAAGGATTGCTGCAGGCCGCGGGACTAGAGACCACGAGCGAAGCGACGGATGCGCAGCCGAAAGCCACGACCGCCGCGGTGCGGCCCATCGAGGGCACCACTTCGCGCCAGGTCCCCAAAGGATATTGGCAGCGATACGTTGAGAATCAGCGGCGGCCACATGCGCCGGGCGTGTGGGTCGTGTATTTCTCCCTGGCCGCCTTGCCGCTGTTTGGGCTAGGGCAATGGTTCATTCCCGAGTCGAACTCGGCCGGCAGGATCGCCGCCTTCTGGCTGTTGGCAACCTACGTGGCCAGCGGAATGGGGCTCTTGCTCACGACCAGCTTCCTGGGGTTGAGACGTTATCTGCGGCAGCGGCGCATCGAAATGCCGGCGGCCATGACCAGCTTGTGGTTGTCCACGGGCACGGCGCTGATCTTGGCGCTGCTGGTCGCGGCTTCGATCCTGCCACGGCCAAGCGCCGAATATGAGCTGGCGCGCCTGCCATTTTCCGTCGGGTCGCCCGAGCAGCGCGCGGCTCACATCGCGCCCAGCTCCAACGAAGGCACGCGCGACGACGAAAATGCCGCTGCCGCGCCGGCGGAACTATCCGATCAAGAATCCCAGCAGGCAAGCGGTGCCACCAGCGATCAAGCGGAAAAATCCGCCAGCAAAGCAGCCGGGCAGGGCAGCAAGTCCAACTCCAAGGCGAACGAGGGCGGCGGTCAGTCCTCGAATCCTGACGCGCCCGTCGAACCTGATAACCCTTCGCAAACGAAACAGGCCTCCGCATCCAAGCAAAATGCCCCGCAGCCGGCCAGCAACGAGCGGCCGCGCAACATGAATGAGTTGAAAGCTCGCCTGGATGAGGACAACAAAGCTCGTCGAGACGAAGCCGAGCGATTGGCTAAGCAATCCCCCAAGCCGGAAGGCGACAGCGAATCGAGCGATGAGGGCACACGGGACGACGAGAATCCGCCCGACGAACAAGACGCCAAGAACACGGCTAGCGCGCCGAGCTCGCCGGCGCAGCCTCAGTTGCCGGAGGTGGCCGGCGGGCTCTCTGATTGGTTGAGCAAAATCTTTCGCTGGGTTTTTTATGCCGGGCTGATAACGGTGACCGCCATTGCATGCTGGCGCTATCGGGCGGAACTTGCGGCCGCCTGCCGCGAGTTCCTGGCGGCCTTGCGCGGCATTTGGGACGCGCTGCTCGGTAACAAGCGGCCCAAGCGGGCATTTGCCGCGAGCGAAATGCCCGAGCTGCCGCCGCCTGGGTTTTCGAGCTATGCCGACCCGTTTGTCAGCGGCCTGGCGGCGCAGGTTTCGACCGAAGAGTTGGTTCGCTATAGCTTCGAGGCTTTTGAAGCCTGGTCGGCCGAGCGCGGCTGTCCGCGCCAGCGAGACCGCACGCCGCATGAGCTGGTGAACGAAGTCTCGAGGGGCAACGGATTCATCAAAAACGAAGCCCGCTCGCTGGCCGAGCTCTACGCGCAAGCCGCGTATGCGCGGGGCCGAGTGCCTGAGGCTGGCCGGGGTCAGCTCGAACAGTTGTGGCGGCAGATGCGCGCGCACGTTCATTGACAGCCGAACGGGTCGCACGAGAAAATAGACGCGCGGGCACTTCGCAGGTTGGAACCAGGGTCAGACGGCCGTGCTGTTTTTTCCGAGATGCACGCTCTTTGCGTTGTGCCTTGCCGCGCTCGCTAGCGCGGCGGCCCGCGCGGGCGACCACTTAGAAGAGTTTGCCAAGGCGCGGCGCAGTCTGCAGCCCCAGCTTCGCAGCAAGGATGCGGGCAATCGAGCCACCGCCGTTGCGCGGCTCCAAGCCTTTCCCATTGCCGACTCGGTACGGCTGATCCACAACAGCCTGTACGACGCGGATTTGAGCGTGCGGAAGGCCGCTTACGAGTCGCTGGTGAAAATGAGCGATAAGCAAGAGGTCTGCGAGACCCTGCTGCTGTTGCTCAAGAAGGATATTGGCCGCGAGGACTCCCAATCGGCGGCCGCGCTCTCGTTGGCCGCGGTGCTTTCAACGAGCTGGCCGGCCGTTCGCCGCGATGCGGTCGGCTTTGTCGATGAGGTCGTCGCACCCAATCGACATGGATTGCCCGTGCTCGTCTCCATGGCTGATGAGTTGGGCGCTCACCGCGCCGCGGCAGATGTCGCGCCGCTCGTGCAGCTCGCCAGCACGCGCGCCTTTGCCGATAGTTTTGGTCTGCGGCGCGCAACCGTTGCCGCACTCTCGCGCATCGCTGATCGCGAAGCGATTGGCGCGCTGATCGAACTCATGGACCGGGTTGGCGGCGAGGCCAAGGCCGACGCCGTCGAGCATCTCGCCCAAACCACGGGCCAAATCTTCGGGATGGACGCCCAAGCCTGGGGTCGCTGGTGGCAAGAGTCGAAGGACACGTTCCAGTACCCGACCCGATCGGTCGAGTCGCCCTATCGCAGCGTGGCGCTCGAGAGCCAAAGCGGCTACTACTATGGCCTGCCGCTGTTTGCACAAAAGTTGGTGTTCGTGCTCGATACATCGGGCAGCATGACCGGGCCGCGAATCGTAGCGGCCAAGCGCGAGCTAACGAAGGCCATCCAGGGCCTGCCCGACCACGTTGAGTTCGGCGTGGTGGTGTTCAATGGCACGGTCGCGACCTGGCACAAGGACCTGGTCAAGGCGAACGACAAGACCAAGGCTGCCGCGATGCATTATGTCGAAGCGCAAAGCCCGCACTCGAACACCGCGTCCTATGACGCGCTCGAAGCGGCACTCGGCTTCGACACCGAGGCGATTTACTTCCTGTCGGATGGCGCACCGCACGGCGGCAAGATTGCCGCCCCGGTCGATATCGTGGCGGCCATTACCGCGGCCAATAAGACTCGCCGGGTCAGCATCTACACAATCGGGATCGGCGCCGGCATACCGGGTGGCCCACTCGACGTGTTCTTGCGGACACTGGCGGACCAGAACTTTGGTCTCTATCGTCGCGTGGATGGTTGAGCCGCTACTTGCTTTGCTCGTCGCCGCGTGGAGCGTCGGCCGGGGACTCTTTAGTGGCGATATCCGCCGCATCGCCAGCCGTGTCATCGGTTTTCTTGAGCAGCGGCCGGAACCAGTTCCAAATGCGATTTTTGACGACCACCGCCGGCGGATTCGCAAGCTCGACGGGGGGTTCGCTCTGTCGCACGTTACCGACTGCGATCACGCCGATATCGAGCTCGCCATCGGTGTAGTAGCGGTCGCCGCCGCCATTGTGCCCGTTAACGGTCAGTCCGACACCAGTCACCTGATAACGCCGCACGAGCTGCCCAGCCTCGGCAAGATCGCTCATCATGCCATCGCGCTCGGCATCCACGTCCGCGGCGATATGGTGCGTAATTTGCGCCGTGTAATGGCTCAAGCCCACGCTGTCGTCGTAGGTGGCTGCGCCAATCCACAGCGGTTGCCCATCGTCGCCGTGATCTTCGCTTTGCCACAGCCGCACGTGCTGACGGTGACGAGGGCTCACGCCCGCCGGCTTTTCAAATGCCAGGTCTTGGTGGCGGCCCCATAGCATCAGCGGGCTCACCGGTGCGGTCGGATAGGCGCGATCCAACACCACCCCTTCGGCAATCTTGAGTGAGCTGGCCAGCGTGACGGGGTCGGCCGGATACCAATGCGCGGCGGCAAACGCCCTCACGATTTCCTCTTTCGTGCCCACCAGCCCCACATTCAGCGGATCACCCGGTATGCCGTTTTTCGTTTCCGTGGTCTTGGGCGCGCTTTCAAGCGAGGGATGATGCTCGTAGTGACGCCACAGCGCCGGCAAGAGCAGGTAGGCGGCCAGCGCCCACGCGATCAGCAACCAGAAGATCGCATAAACCCAGCGGCGAACCCACGGGTGCACGCGGCGCTTGGGTCCGCTGGGCGGATCGGCCGATTCATTCTGCTCACTGGAATTGGCGGGATCGACCACGTTGCTGGGCCCTGCACGTCAGGCGTTCAATGAACTCATCATACTCGCAACCGGCGGCCGCAAGGGCGCGGGCATAGCCGGCCGATGGACCGATATCGGGATTGCCATTCACCTCCAGCACGAACACCCGGCCGCTGGCGTCCATCCGCATGTCGACCCGGGCGTAGTCGCGGCAGCCGGTGATGCGAAACGTCGCGAGTGCCAGTTGGCGGATCGTGCTCGCGGCCCGTTCGTCCAATTGCGCCGGGCAGCGAACCGGGGTTTCCAGATCCGCGCAGCTGCCAACCGCCCATTTTGCATCATAGGTTACGATTTGCCAGCCGGCGCGGCCCGCGCCTCTGAATTCGATCTCCGCGACGGGCAGCACCTGGGGGCGGTCGAGTTCGAGGAGGGCGACGTTGAATTCGCGGCCAATGACAAACCGCTCGACGAGCACCTCACCGTACCGCGAACGAACGGTTTCAACCTGGTCGAGCAAGGCTTCCCGCTCGGTCACCACGCTGCCGGAGTGAATTCCCTGGCTGGCGTCCTCGTGGGCCGGTTTGACGATCACGGCGCCGGAACTCAGCAGCGCTTCCAGCCCGGCAAGGTCGATAGGCTGCGTTGGTTCGACGAGCACAAACTCAGGCGTAGGGACGCCAGCGCCGGCAAGCATCCACTTGGTGCGCGCCTTGTGCCGTACGAGCGCCAGGCAATCCGCGGGTGAACCGGTCATGGCACCGGTCGAGCGTTCGACCAGGCCGCTGATTTCGGCTTCACCGCGACCCACGCCGCCAAATCCTTCGAACAGATTGAATACGGCGTCGTAGCGCGGCAACTCGGCCAGCAGACTCGCCAGTCGTTCTTGGCTCTCGCTCAAACCGAGCGATCGCGGTTGATGTCTCCGCCGCGCAAGCGCCGCCGAGACGGCTTCCACCGATTCCAGCACGCCGGCTTCGGCGGCCGCATCGGCGTCAGCCGCGGCCAACGCCGGCTCGTTATAGAGGACGAGAACTTGCACGGTTCGCTGGCCCTCGAGCGCGCTGGCGGCAGCAGGGCTATGCCACGACCGGAGCATCTGGCGTCAACGACAGGCGCTCACAGGTTGCTTGCAGGATGCGCGCGATCAGATCGCGGTATTCGATGCCCACCTGGCGTGACAGGATAACCAGATCGCCGGAAAGGGGCGATAGCCCCGGCAGCGGGTTGGTTTCGAGAAAATAGGGTACACCGTCGCGCAGGCGGAAATCGATCCTCGTGATATCGCGGCACCCCAGGGCTCGCCAGCAGGCCAAAGCCGCGGCACGCACCGCCTCGGTATCAGCGGGTTTGAGCTTCGCTGGACACTCGTAGCGCACACGGCGCTGCCAGTCCCGCTTCATGTCCAGGCTGTAGACGAATGGGGCCTGTGACTTGTCGCGCGGCAGAACCCGCATGATGCCCAGCACCTCCGGCGAGCGATTGCCAATCACGCCAACCGTCAATTCATCTCCGTCGATGAATTCCTCGACCAGGATCGGCTGCTGATAAGCTTCGTGCAGCTCGGCCAGCGAGTGTTCCAGCGTGGCAAGGTCCTCAATCAAGCTGCTGCCGAGAATGCCCTTGCTCGAACCTTCGTAGCAGGGCTTTACGAACACCGGCCGCGGCAAGGACGCCACCAGCGCGCGCACGGGCGGCCAGTCACCCTCGTACACGGCCCAGCGCGGCGTGGCCACACCCGCCGCCCCGACCAATCGCTTGGCACAATCTTTGTCGAGGGTCACGGCCAAGGTCAGCGGGTCTGAACCCGTGTACGGAACGTCGAGCATCTCGAGCACGGCCGGCACGCGGGCCTCACGGCTGCGCGCGCTGCCATGTCCTTCGGCAAAGTTCCACACCAGGTCCGGCCGCGGTCCGTCGAGCAGCCGCCGCAACAGGGCTTCGCCGTAGCCCAGCAGCTCGACTTCGTGGCCCAGGCTCGCGATCGCTTCGGCGATGGCCTCGATCGTCTCGGGCGAGTCGAACTCTTCGTCGATGTCGTCGCGCGCGCGAAACGGGCCGCTGCCCGCCAACCGCTCAACGAAATCGTCCGGGCGGCCAGGTTCGCGGGCCGACCGGACGTTAAAGGTCAAACCGATTCTCAACGTGGAAGTTCCTGATACAGGGAACTGGTTGCTTATTTGGCCTTCGGCAAGCGGGCCCAAGGAGTGCGCGCCGCTTCCAGCGAATCGGGCATTTGATAGCCCGTGATCTGAATCACGTCGGCGGGCTGTCCATCGGCCGAATCGCTGCCATGGTCTTGGCGACGCGCCATGCGCGGCGTGCCGTCGGGCACCAGCACCTCGCGCGTTCCGCTCAGCAGCGAGCTCACGCCGAGCGTCTGATAGCCGTGACCCTCGCTCTCCGGGCGATCTTCCGGTTGGTAGCGGAAAAGCAGCCCTTCGTAGTTCCGCAGGATGACGGCGTTGTCAGCCGCGGAGACCACGTAGTTGGGCATGACCGGGATTTTGCCGGCGCCGTGCAGCCCGTCGACGACATAGGTTGGCACTGCCAGCCCGGACACGTGGCCACGCAAGCCTTCGATGATCTCCATGCCTTTCCACAGCGAGGTGCGGAAATGGCCTGCCCCGGTCACCGGATCGCAATGGAACAAGTAGTATGGGCGGACCTTGATCCGCAACAGCCCGCGCACGAGCTGCCGCATGGTAATCACCGAGTCATTCACGCCCTTGAGCAGCACGGCATGGTTGCTGACCGGCATGCCCGCGTTCACCAGGTTTCGGCACGCCTGGGCCGAAGCGGGAGTGATCTCGCGCGGGTGATTGAAATGCGTTTGGATCCAGATTTTGCCCGCCTGCTTCAACATGTCGACCAGTTCTTGATCGAACAGCCGCTGCGGCAACGTGACCGGCACTCGGGTGCCGAGGCGGATCACGTCCAGATGATCGATGTCGGCCAGCTCATTCACGAACCAGCGCAAGCGGCCCATGGGCAGCGATAGGGGGTCGCCGCCGGAAACGATCACGTCGCGGATCTCGTGGTGCTCGCGCACATATTGCACCATCCGCTGATCGTTGTGGTTGGGAGCGTCCCAGCCGTCGCGGTCCATCGTGACCCGCTTGCGGGTGCAGAACCGGCAATACATGGTGCACACATGGGTGGTGACCAGTAGCGCGCGGTCCGGATAACGGTGCGTCAGGCCGGGAACGGGCGAGTCCTTGTCCTCTTCCAACGGATCGTCAAGCTCGACGCCGGCCGTGCTCGACTGCTCAAGGGCGCTGGGCAGGGCCTGGAGGCCGATGGGGTCAGAGGGGTCGTCGGTATTGATCAGCGAGAAGTAGTAGGGCGGAATCGCCAGCTTGTACTTCTGCTCGAGACTTTCCAGGGCGGCAAATTCCTGGGGGCCGTAACAGAAAAATTCGGCCAGTTGAGAGGTGCTGCGAATGGCATTTTGCATTTGCCATCGCCAGTCGTCCCACTGTTCGTCGGGGACGTCGTTCCATTTGGGATGCCGCCGCGGATTACCCGGAGGCTCTTCGTTCTCGTCCGGTAAGAGTGAGCTTTCGGGCACCGCAATGGACGCGGCTTCGAAACGGTTCATGTGCTGCGAATCCCTCCACAACTTGAAGATCCATCGAGCTCGAGGGCCGGCTCAGCCAGCCTGAGACTCCAAGCTCGCGTGCTTATACCAACATTGGTAAAAAGCGACAAGCATGTTCCGTGCGCAATGCAAGCAAATTCCGCGCGCGCTGAAATTATTTGTGAGTCCTCTCTAGGGACAAGGCGCTCAGCGGTTTGTTTGCAAAGTTTTTGCGCGCTCGAACAGGTCCCTCCGTGGCGGTCCCGCGCTAGGCTCGCCGCTGGGTGCGCGCTTGCCAGGCGCGACGGGGCTCTACTATCATCGGTGCCGAGCCCTTAGGGCGCGAGGCGAGCTTTTAGCCGCTCGGGCGGCAGGGCTCAAGGCCGTTTCCGCTTTGTTTCCGCTATCACAGGTATTTCTGCATGAGCTCCGCGTCCGCCCCGCGTCCTCGCCTGACCGCGACCCAATGGCTGATCGTCACCATGGCGGCCATTGGGTTCGCTTTTGATATTTATGAGCTGCTGATGGCGCAGTTCATCATCCCGCCGGCCATCACGGACCTGACCGGCTTCAAGCGCGGCACGCCTGAATTCGCGATGTGGGCCGGCCGCTTGTTTTACGTGCCAGCGTTCGCCGGCGGCATTTTCGGCCTGTTAGGCGGCTATCTGACCGATCGCCTGGGCCGGCGGCGCGTGCTGACTTGGAGCATCCTGCTCTATGCCCTATCAGCCTTTGGGGCCGGTTTTTCGACCTCCATCGAAATGTTGCTCGTGCTGCGCTCGACCACCTTCGTGGGCGTGTGTGTGGAGTTCGTGGCGGCGGTCGCCTGGCTGGCCGAATTGTTCACCGATCCCAAGCAACGCGAACAAGTGCTGGGGTACACGCAGGCCTTTTCCTCGTTTGGCGGATTGTTGGTTGCACTTGTGAATTGGCTCGTCACGACCAACGCCGAGTCCTTCCCCACCATTGCTCTGCCCGAGTGGGCCTCGTTCTTGGGCACGATCAGCGATGGCAATGCACCGTGGCGATACACGCTCATGTCTGGCATCGTGCCGGCGCTGCCCCTGATCGTGATCCGGCCGTTCTTGCCAGAGTCGCCGGCCTGGGCGGCCAAGCGGGCCGCGGGCACGTTGCGGCGGCCAAGCATCTTCGAGCTCTTTGCGCCGGGGCTGCGGCAGACCACGATCGTGACCACCATCATGTTCGCCTGCAGCTATGGAGCGGCGTTTGGCGCCATTCAGCAGATCCCGCAGATCGTGCCGGGCGTCCCCGAGGTAAAAGCCCAGACCGAAGGCAAGCCCGTCCCCGCGCAGAAAAGAATCGAGCAGGAAAATGCGGCCCGGGTCAGCACGGGGCAGGAAATCGGCGGGCTGGTGGGCCGGCTGCTGTTGGCCGTGCTGGCGGTCCAGATCGTTAGCCGCCGCAAGCTGCTGCGGGTCTTTCAGGTGCCGGGGCTGTTCGTAGTGCCGATGGTGTTCGCGTTCGCCCCCATGCACAGCCTGACCGTCTTTACAGCGGGGGCGTTTCTAGCCGGGCTGTTTACGGTCGCCCAGTTCAGTTTTTGGGGCAATTACCTGCCACGCGTCTATCCGGTTCACCTGCGCGGCACGGGCGAAGGCTTTGCCGCGAATATCGGCGGCCGCATGATCGGGACCTCCTTCGCCTGGGTCACCAATACGATTGCCGTCCGCGCGTTCGATGAGGGAACTCCACCCGCCTGGAACATGGCGTACACCGCGGCCGGCGTGGCCCTGTTCGTCTATCTGGTGGGGACCATCGCTAGCTTCTGGCTGCCTGAGCCGGGGCTCGAGGACATGCCTGACTGAGCACCGCTGGAGCCTAGGACCAAATGTGAGCGGCAATCAAGGTCCCGCTAGATCAACATGCCGCGGGCATCGATTGCCAGCTCCTGCAGTGCGCCATCTTCGTCCCGCCACCAGACGCTGTCCTGCAGATTGACGCAGGGGCAGATGTGGTTGGGAATGATGGTCAGCCGCTCGCCCAACTGCGGGGCGCGCTGGCAGTCGCGGATGTCGATCTGCGCATGCTCCTCGCTCAGCTTGGCGATGCGCGCATCGGGATACTCGACGACGTGACCGTGGCCGCTTTGCGGGGCCGGGCCGCAAAGGTCACTGGTCAGCGTTTTGCTGCCGGCATCTATGACGACCTGCCCCGGCACGGCAGTGCTCACGACCGTGGCGATAATGCGGGCAGCGCAGTCTTCCAGCTTGCAGAATCCTCCGCGAACGGTGTTCATATCGTTGTACACATAGGTGCCGGGCCGAATCTCGGTGTAATCGGTCACCAGGTGCGACTGAAACGCGGTCGGCGTGGAGCCGCCGGACACAATCCGCGCTTGCAGCCCATGGTCGTACCACAGCCGAAGCGTTTCGGCGAGCTGGTCGGCCACCGCTGTCAGAGCCGGCTCTTGATCGCCGGGCGGAGCATTGATGTGGCCGGGGTAGCAGAACAGCCCGTCGAGCCGCAGTCCGGCTGTCGAGTCGACATACTGGGCGATTTTAAGCGTGGCGCCGGGCGATTGGACCCCCGTGCGATGCAGGCCAACGTCGAGGTCGACCAGGATGCCTACCGTGGCGCTGTGCCGGTTGGCCGCTTCGCCGACCAGCCGTGCGCCGTCGATCGAATCGACCGCGACGCGCAAAGTGGCATGGGCCGCCAATTGCACGAGCCGCGCGGTGCGAGCCGGGTCGATCGCCGGATAGGCCAACAGAATGTCGTCTGCCACCTCCGACATCAATTGGGCTTCGCCGACCTTGGCGGCGGTGAGTCCGATGGCGCCCGCGGCCATTTGCAGGTCGGCGATTTGCCGCGATTTGTGCGTCTTCGTGTGCGGGCGGACGTCGAGCTCGTGCGTTTCGGCATATTCCGCCAGCCGGGCCACGTTGCGCAGCACCGTCCGCGCATCGACGACCATCGCGGGAGTTGCCGACGGTTCCATGGCCATTTGTGAAATCCCTTCAAAGCGCAGCTTTCGACAGAAGTGCGATCCGAAGCCGCGCGCTTGGTTATTTGGCCGCCTGGGTGCGACGCACCTCGTCGTATTCCAGGAGCTTGAAATCGTCGGCCCGCGGTACGTCATGCAGTTTGTCGCTCATCTTGTAGAGCGTGATGAGCGCCTCGTCCGTCAGACGCTCGCCGGCTCCCGGCTCAACATAGGTGGCTGTCTTGCCGCCGTAACCTCCGGCCGCGGCGTCCTGCAGCGTCGGAAAGTAGGCGTGATAGCCCTGGGTGTAACCGACCAGGAACGTGTCGCGAATGGGCGAGCGCGTTTTGAGAGCCGTTTGAAACTGCACGAAGATCTCGCCCGGCATGCCGACCAAGGCCAGGTTCCCGCCGATCAACACGGTGGTGAGCGTGCAGGGCACCTGGTTGTTCTTGACCACTTTTGAAATGTAGTTATCGAAGCGCGGTCCATAGGCTTTGCTGAGCACCGCGCGGACTTCGGGCTGGTTCAAGTCCCAACGCGTGCGCACGGGAACCACGCGGGCTTCGTACTGGATGGAGTTCTTGGCCGGCGCGGTGGTCGCGGTCTGCCGCGCCGTTTTCGTGAGCAGCTCGCCGAGGGCGTGTCCCATCTTGCGCATCTCGGCGATCCCGCCCTGGTCGAGCGGCGTTTTGTCCATGTAAGGGTTGATGTTTCCGCAGCCGCCTTGCAGGAACAGGCACTTGGCGCCCAATTCGCGCTCGACGATCTCGCAGGCCGCTCCGACATAGTCGGCGCTGTACTGGTAGTTGTCGGGTCCAAGAACCACAGGATGGCAGGCATAGTTGAAGAGCACGGCCAGTGGCGTGCCGTCAGCCCGATCGATGCGAATGGTGGCGTATTCCCGATCGACCGGCTCGGTGGGCTCATGCTCGGCATTCCGCCACTGCATGGCCACGCGACCGTCCTTCAGAAGCTTGCGACGGTTGTGGCCAAAATCGGCCTGTCCACGACCCACGCCGATGCGTGCCGGGGCCGCTTCGCGGGCCGCGCGGCAGATGATTTCGGCGATTTGCTCGCCCACTTTCTCGCCGTAGGGGTTTGGCTTATCGACGGTCGACTCAAGTGCAGGCGCGTGGTGTGTGTGGCTGGCCGTGATGAACAAGTTCGAAATTCCGCACTCGGCCTTGGTCTTCTCACGCACCTTGGCGAGCACCGATTCCTCGGGCGTGCGGCCAAGATCGAGCGTCACGATCGCCACGTGCTCGCTGCCGGCGCGCAGCACGACCGCTTTGGCCATCAAAGGATCGAGCGTGCCGGTCGCACCGTGCGTTCGATTGCTATAGCCCCACAGCATCTGGCCGGGTTCGGGCGTGATGTCGACGGTGGCGACGCCGGCGGTCAATGCATTGTCGGCGCCCAAGGCGACGCCCGACATGCCGAGGAGCGACAGGGACCAGGTGCAGAAAAAGGCTAAGGGGCGCGACATGGCATTTGGCTCCCAGAGGCGGCTCTTTGCAGGGTGCTTCAGTGTGCAAGCGCGCCAGCCGGATTGCAACTCGCCCCAGAGAATTGTCGCCGCGACCTGTGCGCATCCAGTGGATGAGGGACTTTGCGGGGACGCGTGCAAAAAAACCGAGGCGGCCACGCCTGACCGCCTCGGTTCGCAGATAGCAACAAGGCAAAGCCCGCCTAGCGAGCGGCAGCCTGAGTTTTTTCTTTGGGGGCCGTCATGATCTGGGCGACTCCCGTCAGCACCGCTTCGGCCGGGGGCGGAAACGCGCCGGCGTCGGTGCTCCAGAAGTTGACCGTCACTTTTTGCCCCTTGATCTCGGCCGGCACGTGCATGCTCGATTTCGCGCCACGTTTGGCCATGATCTCGAACATCTTGCCTTTGGCCTTGCTCAAATCATTGTTCACGACCACCTTCGACCCGGCGGCATATTCGGCCAGGCTCTCGCCGGTCGGGTCGGTGGGTGGCAGCGGGCTATAGATGCTCTCGGCCACCTCGGCCTTGCCATTCTTCTGGGCATTCTTTTTGGCCTCAGAGATGATCCGTTCGACCTCTTCGTCGCCGCCCTTGTCCTTGTCGACCTGGCGGGCCGCGAAGGGACCCATCACCTCGACCAGCTTCCCATCTTGCAGTCCAGTGATGTCCAGGCGATCAACCTGCGGCACCATGGTCCGCAAGATGAATCCGAACTGGCGGAAGATTTCCGGCTGCGCGAGGGCCATGTAGGCGCCCACCTTCACGTTGTCATCCGGCTCGCCTTTGGTGGCGGCCATGATGACGTTGAACTGCTCGATGCGCGACAGAGGTTTTGCCGATTTCTCGGGATGCTGCCGGTCTTCGTGCGCCAGCGACATTTCGAAGAAGCCGATCATCATCTCTTCAAAAGTTTGGTCGCCGAAGCGCACGGCGGATTTGGGATCGGGGTTGTTCAGGTTGTCTTCGGAATTGTCGAAGGCCGCCAGGCAATCCATCCGCGTGCCGCGCGGCATGAACTTGGGCTCGGCCAACCGATAGCTGGTCTGCCAGCCGAAGTCATATCGCGGGACATCAAGCAACACTTCGTGTTTGCCATCCGGATACGTGGCTTCGTAACGGAAGGCCTTGCCGCGCAGATGCATGTGGGGCATCAGCGTCAGCAACATGCTGTCGTCGCGGAAAATGTAGCGTGCTTTCACATTGAAGTTCCCGTCGCCCGGCGGAATCTCGAACACCGCGTTGACGGCGCTCGTCACCCGGACTTCCTTCTTCACGCTCTTGGGATCGGCGAACACGAAGCCGCAGTAGCTGCGATCCTGCTGAGCCGTTCCGTTGGGCGTGTAGTGCATCTGGAAGATCAGCTTCGAACCGGCCTGCACAAAGCGAGCCAGGCCTTCAACCAGCGGCTCTGGCCGCAATCCGGGAGCGAACGCGCCCAAAAAATCGTTGCCGCTGCCGATGCCGCCATTGATATTTCCATCCGGCGGAATCACGAACAGCAGGATGTGATGCACGACCGAATGATTGCCCGGGCGGGGCTCGATGGCCGTGATCCACTTGTCCTCTTTCCAGCCTGGATCAACCACGAACATCTGGTACGGCACCACGCCCGTGGCCGGCACGTCGAAGCCCTTGTCGGCCATGTACAGCACCTGGTCCGGCTTGGGGATCATCCAGCCTTCGGCAAACTTGGGCGGCTCGGGCAGGTCCTTAGAATTGCCTTGTGGGGCGCCGTTGGCCACCCACTTCGAGATCGTGGCCTTGTCCGCGGCGCTTAGGCGCGCGTCGTTTTCAAAATGACCGTACCTGGCGTCGGCGTGCCAGGGGGGCATGCGCTCGGCTTGTACGACTTCGTCGATCATGCCGGCCCAGCCGGCCACTTCTTCGTAGTTGGTGAGCGAGAAGGGCGCGATCTGTCCTTCGCGATGGCAATAAACGCAGTTCGCGTTCATGATCCGCGCGATTTGGTTCGTGTACGTGACGTCGCTATTGGCGACGGGCTTGCGATCGCGACCGATCAAACAGCCGGCCACTTGCGTCTCGGCGCTGGCCAGTTTCTTGCCGGACGTAATCGCCTCCAGGGCATCCCCAAGATTGCGCTCACTCGGCGCAGGCTTCTGATAGTTCATGTTCGACACGAAGCCATATTGATCGTCGATGCGGCCGCGATAGCGAATGACGCGATCGCGATCGAGCACCACAACCTCGGGCGTGCGAGTCGCGCCCACCTGGTCGGCCAGCACCTGGTTCAAATCTTTGAGCACCGGGAATTTGATTTCGTGCGCGCGAGCAAAGGCGTCGATCTCGGTTATCGCGTCCTGGCGATTCGAATCCACTCCGATGAACACGACGCCTTTCGATTCATACTGCTTGGCGAGCTCCACCAGCCGCGGCGCATAGAGCTTCGCTAACGGGCATTCGGTTCCCAGGAATGCCAGCACGACCACCTTGCCCTTGGCGTTCTCGGCCAACGAAAAGGGCTGTCCGCGGAAGTCCTTCAGTGTGAAATTATCGACACGTTTGCCGATCACTGACTTGGGCTGCTCGGCCCGCGCGTCGGCGGACGCAAGGGCAGCCAACACCACTAGCGCAAATAACTTGGCGTGCATAAGAGACCTCGGTTGGCGAAGGAGGTTGGATTCGTGGCCCGAATAGTCCGTGGCGCACGCTGGGGGGAGGTGCGAATGTCAGTCTAGTCGATCATTCGGCTCCGTTCCAGTTCGGTTATACTCCGTCACGCACGGGCGTGTTTCGTGAGTTTTGCATTAGTTGCGGGACGGATTGGCACGTCTTTCAGCAGCCGCTCAAGCGGGCCGCCAAAGGCCGTGCCATCAATCAACCATTCGCTTGGAAATGGGCAATCTTGGCCCGAAATCAGATTTTTGTCGCCGCACTGCACGCGAGCCGGGGGGCTATTTGCCGATGCAAAAGCGGCTGAAGATTCGGTCGAGAAGATCCTCGGTGTAGACGGCCCCCACTGTCTTTCCCAACTCTTCCAGCGCCAAGCGTACCTCGGCCGCAACCAGCTCGTCTCCGGCTGTTGCATCGTTGGCCTGGCCGGCACGGAAAATGGCCTTTCCGGCCCGCTCGATGCTTTCCGCGCAGCGCCGGCCAATCGAGCTGGCGCCGTCCCCCGCCAGGCGGTTCAGACTTTGCTCGAGCGCAGTGGTCAACGCGCTCGTGCCGGGGGCTGCCACGCTGCTCGTTTGAATGCCGCCCGACACGCTCGAGCGGGCAGGTTGGTCGCTCTTGGTCAGTACGACAAGCCGTTGGCCGGAGGGGTTCGCCGTTAGTTCGCGAGCGACCCACTCGGGCAGCGGCTCGCTTGAGTCGACGCACAAGAGCTCGACGTCGGCGCGCTCGCGCTCGGCCTTTGCGCGGCGGCTTGCCGCCGCCGCGATCTGAGTACCTGCTGCGCTTTCAACGCCGGCCGTGTCGACGAGCTCACAGCGAAAAACTCCAACCTGGACGAGGGCCGTCAGGTAGTCGCGCGTGGTCCCAGGTTGATCGGATACGAGAGCCGTCGATTGGGCCAGCGTATTGAAGAGGCTACTCTTGCCCACATTCGGCAGCCCCACGAGCACGATGCGCGGCAGCTCGGCCTGATCACCGCGGTCGGCGAGCTGCTGCGCGAGCCGCTCGAGTTCCGTCGCGGCGCTCGCCAGCGCGGATCGCACTTCATCGACCGTGATGAATTGAATGTCATCCTCGACAAAGTCGAGTCCCGCCTCGAGATCTGCCAGCAAGTCGAGCAGGTTGTCGCGCAACGTTTGTAGTGGCCTGGACAGCCCTCCGGCGAGTTGTGCCAGTGCGTGCTGGAATTGCCGGCGGCCGCGCGCATCGACCACGCCGAGCACCGCTTCAGCTTGTGTCAAATCGATGCGCCCCGCCAGAAAGGCGCGTAACGTGAATTCGCCCGGTTGGGCCTGTCGAGCGCCCGCCGAACTTACCCGCGCCAGAATGGAGGCGACCAGCGGCGGCGATCCCAGCGTGTGAATTTCGGCCAGCGGCTCGCGTGTATAGCTTCTCGCGTCAGGCCAATAGTAGACATCGGTCGGAAGCTTGAGCTCGCGAGCGCCGCCGCAACGCATGTGGCCTGAGATGACGGTGGGCTCTCGAATCTCGGCCAGCCGCGTGGCAGAGCAAGGTTCAAGGGTGCGCGTCAGGATGGCCAGAACGTCCGGCCCGCTGAGCCGCACAATTCCGCGCGCCGCGCCTTGGGTCGCGGCGATCGCGGCAATGGTGTCGTCGTGGCGGTACACGCGAGCGCCTCGGCTACTTGCGCCCTCGCTGGCGGCGTTTACCCGCGGGCGTACCATTGCTGCCGGCCGCCACAATCGGAACCGTTGCGGGAGTACCATCCTTGTTGGTGGTTTTTGGCAGCAGCTTGCGCTCGGCGATGCCCCAGATGCTCGAGGCAATAAAATACAGACACAGGCCGCTAGCGACCTTGTAGAACATGATGCACATGAAGATGGTCATGTACTGCATCATTTTTTGTTGCAAGGCAGCCTGTTCGTCGGCCGGCGGCGGCATGAACATTTTCTGCTGCCAGATGAACAAGGCCACGGTGATGATCGGCAGCACGTTCAAGTAGGGACCTAAACCGAAGAAGCCCGTGCCATGCGAGATAAAGTCCGGCATCATGCCGGACCAGTTCCACAGCATGTCTGGCGCGGCCATGTTCGAGGCCCAGCGAATGCTCTCGCTAATCAGCGGGGCCTGCCGCAGCTCGACATCAACCATCAGCGAACGATATAAGCCCACGAAGATCGGAAGCTGCACGAACATCAGCAGGCACCCGCCCACCGGGTTGTAGTTGTGTTCGCGAAACAGGTCCTGCGTGGCTTTGGTCTTCTTCTGCGGATCGTTCTTGTACTTCTCGTTGATCCGTTTCATCTCGGGCTGAAGCTGCTGCATCTTCTGCGCGCCCAGAGCTTGCTTGCGGCTGAGCGGAAACATACAGCCGCGCACCAGCACCGTGAGCATGATGATCGCGATGCCGTAGTTTCCGACCACGCGATAGAACGCGTGCAGCACGGCCAGCATGGGCCGCGCGACAAAACCAAACCATCCGTAGTACACGAGCTCACTCAGCGAGGCGGTCGTGCCCGGCGCTTCGTAGTGCGCGAGCAGGCCAGGGCGTTTCGGTCCGGCGAAAACTTGAAAGCGCTGGGGGTCCGTCTTCTGTCGTGGAGCCAGCTCGATCGTATTGCTGCGTAGCTGAAAGGAGACGTTGAGCAGCTTCAAGTTGGCGCGGTCCGGAGGAATGGCGCCGACGCGAGTCGCCTTGACGCTTGAGAACAAGGTGTCCGTCGGCCGCTCGTTCTGCGGGATCAACGCCGCGGCAAAATATTGCGCGTCGACCGCGACGTAATTCAGCGACACGTCGGGCCACTGGGCCTTGAAGTTCGGGTCGACGAGTTCCGATGGCGTGATCTGCGTCGTCCTGCCGCCTTCGAAATGCGTGATCACGTCGCGCAATCCGGCAGCGCTGAACATCGAACCCTGGCTGACTTTGTTGGCGTACCACGCGCCCTCGATGGGAAGTCCGGTCGGGCCTTCGAGCTGATAGCCCACGCGCCGCGCTTGCCCGCCGACGTTTTCAAGCTGCACTTCGACCCACAGGTGATAGGCCGGGTAATCTGGGTCCGCAAGCTGGTCGAGTGGAACCTGCTCGAGCCGGTAGGTCTTAAAGACGTCGAGCCCAAGCTTGGGCACGTTGGCGCGGAACGTCACTGAGCTTTGGCTAGCATCGGCAACTTCCCAATTGGTCGTGTATAGCTTGACGCCGGCAAGCTCCGGTCTCTCGTCTTCGAGCGTCTGGTCGTCCACCTGGCTGAGCGTCATCAAGAATGAAAGCGGGTCGTGATTGCCGGGCCGCACGAGTTCAACCGGCTGGCTGTCCGATTCGGGCCGCATGACCTCGAGCGGGCGGCGAATCAAACGCGCGGTAAGAATCTGCTTCGCTGCGCCCCGCATCACCGTGATCGCGATTTCTCGATGGGGTTCGGTTTCGCGCATGGCTTCGACGAACTCGCCGGCGCTTGCGACCGGACGATCGCCGATGGCCGTGATGACGTCGTCGAGTTGAAGTCCGGCAAGGGCGGCGGGCGTGCCGGCGCCCACGACACGAACGATCGCCCCGCCACGATCCGTGGCGTCCTCAGGCGCCAAGTGCCCGAGGTAGCCGCTGCGATTCTCGAGCTCGCGATAGCGGGGGCTGTTGAGTTCGAGGCGCTCGATGGCCGCGCCGCGGCTCGTCAAAATCACGAGCATGCGGAAGGGGTCATCGGGATTGGCGGAGCCCAGCGCTACCCAGCGTGCTGGCGCCGGCACGGGTTCATCAGCGGCCGCGGCGATTGCCGGCGCATCAGCCGCGGGCGCTTCGTTGTCGGCGCGCTGCTCCGCCGCAGCTTTCTCCTGGTCGTCTTTTGTCTCATCGGCGGCCGGCGGTTCGGCCGCCTTGGGCGCGGCTTTGTCCTTTGCCTTGGGAGCATCGGCCTTCTGGGCGACTTCCGCGGCCGGCTTGGGTGGGAAGAATAATGAATAGATCAACTGGTTCGCCACAAACAGCGCGGCAACCAGGATTGCAAAAACCGTAAAACGTTTATCCACCAGTCAGAATCCTTCGTGAGCGGCTGGCCTGGCCAAGGCCGCGCAGGCATGAGTTTGCAGCGGGTCTCGCGCGAGTGGAGCCCTGTGGGCTATTCTCCGGTAATTGACCGCCCTTGGAAATGGCAACGCAAACGGCTCGTTTTAGCGGGGCCGATGGCGCTTCGAGCGTCAAAAAAGCGCCGCGAACTCGAGAAGAGCCGAAATTGCTTAGAAACTGACGCGGCGGCTTGGCAACTAGCGTCCTTCGCGCAACCGATCGCCCAAGAAGTTGTCGAGCTCGGGCGTGTCGTAGATTTTTTTGATGGTTTTTTCGAATTCGTACGGGACGCGCCGGAACGTGATCCCGCCATCTTCCAGCACCACGTAGCAGCTGCGGGCATCGCCGTCTCTCGGCTGGCCGACCGAGCCCACGTTGATCATGGTCTTTTCGTCGGTCAAACGGTACGTGTAGTTCACTTCCTCGGGGCTGATGAAATTCATGCCTTGGGTGAAAATGCCCGGCACGTGCGTGTGTCCTTGGAAGCAGTGGTGCTCGATGAGTCCGAAGATCTTTTCCATCTTGCGTTGGTTGTAGATGTCTTCGGGAAACACGTACTCGTTGAGCGGGTTGCGCGCGGAGCCATGCACGTACAGAAATCCATTTTCGCGCCGGTTGCGCGGCAGCTCGCCCAGAAAGTCCCAGCGCTTGGCATTGTCGGCCGGATTGCCCTTGGGGCTCTCAAGCTGGTCGCGGGTCCAAAAAATGGCGCGTTCCGCGCCGCTGTTAAAACCTTCGGGATCGAACAAGGCGCCTTGATCGTGATTGCCTAACAGGCACACGTCGCAGGACATCACCAGGTCGATACACTCGCGCGGATTAGGGCCATAGCCGATGATGTCGCCCAGGCAGTAGATCTCGGTGATGCCTTGCTGACGGATATCCGCCATGACCGCCTCGAAAGCTTCGAGGTTGCTGTGGATATCGCTGATCAGTGCGCGCTTCACGCGATGGCTCGATTCACGCCGAGATGGCGCACGCTGCTCCGCCACGCCCTGGGCCCATTAGGCGGCGCGAGAGATAGAAACATAAACCCCGACTTGAGTTTAAGAGTCGCTTTTTGCATGGTCAAGTCGCCGCCCGCAAGGGCCGGAAGCCAGCCTGGCGGGCTGCTGGAACCGAAGCCCGGCAGGCCCTCAGAGGACGCACATTTTAGGGCGCGGAACGCCCCTATCCGCCCGGACGCTTCATGGCCAGGCTGTGCAGAATGAGAACGGCGCCGATCGAAATGAGTGCATATCCCAGCCACACGGGCGGGCGCAGCGTCCGGCGCGCATTGGGGGCCAACGAGGGCACGAGTGTCGAGCTTCCGCCCTCGCCGTCCATGACCGGACTAAGCCGCTCGGCGACGAACCGGCTTGCCTTTTCATTGAGGACGAAGGTCTCGACTGCCCGCACCTGGATGCCCAGCAGCAAGATGACCAACCCCAGCATGAAGTACTGGTTGCGGTTGAATTCCACGGTCTGACCTCGTTCCGCCTCAGCTACGGCATGCGGCACCGAAGTGACGCCGGAAGCGTCACCTCTCCTAGCTATCGGGCCAAGCGTCGAGCTTACTTCACCTGCCGCCCGCTACGTGCCGGTTATGCTACAAAACGTGTCTGCGACCAAGTTTGGGATGCCCCCAATTATTCCGGCGGCGCCGCGGACCGTTCTTGCGCCGCTGGGGCCTGGATTGGCGGATTACCAGCCATGCGGGTGGCTTAACCGATACCGCGGGCGCACTTGGGGCCGTATATTTCCACATGGCCGCGGTTTGTATTCGAAGCAGCCGTCACTTGGCCATCTCGGATCAGAAGCGTTCTAAACACGGGCGGACGGCATGCGCAAGGGTTTCTGGTTTGTTATTACCGAAACGGTGACCCGCTGGTTCAACAACGACGGCAACTTGTTGGCCACGTCGATGGCCTACTATGCCGTGTTTTCGGTATTTCCGCTGCTGTTCATCCTGATCTGGGCCATGGCCCTGGCCCTTGAGTTTTCCAACAGTGCGCAGGACGCGCAGGCCCAGCTCCTCGATTTTCTATCACAGAGCACCAATCCGGGGTTCGCCAAGGAGATTCATAACCTGCTGGTTCAGGTCCGCGTGAGCCGGCCCAGCAGTTGGCTGGCGTGGCTGACCCTGTTGTTCGGTGCGATCGGAATTTTTTCGGCCCTGGAATCGGCATTCGACCGCTTGTGGCACAACGTGACGCCGACTCAGCACGGCGTGTGGCCAGCCATCCGCAACGCACTTTGGAATCGCCTCAAGGCGTTTCTGACGCTGATCGGATTGAGCCTGGTCGTCGTGATCGCGTTTGTGGCAGGCCTGATGGTGACCGCCCTGCGCGCCTGGAGCGAAGAGACGAGCTGGGCCAATCAATTGCTCGGTGAGGGTTTCTTTTGGAACTGGCTTCAGACATTCGTGAGCACCAGTATCAATGCGCTGGTCCTGACGCTCGTCTATAAATTGATTCCGCGAACACGAGTCAGTCTGACGCATGCGGCTTGTGGAGGAGTGTTCGTGGCGGTTGCATGGCAATTAGGCAGCCAATTGGTATCACGCTTCGTCATCGGCGCACACTATTCGGCCTACAGCGTGGTCGGTTCGTTCATTGCCATCTTGTTGTGGATCTACTGCGCAAGCAGCTTGTTGTTTCTGGGCGCGCAGCTAGTACAGGTGCTCGACCATCCAGAAGAGCCGCGCGCGGGCTACCCGGTGGGGACCAACGGCACGGCCGCCGGGACCGAGTCCAGCAAGCGGGCTACAGCGGCGGGGGAGCTACGGGTAGATTAGTCGAACTCCCAATCGTCATGGAGTCCGAGAGTTCGCGATGGCGGAAACGCAATGGTACTACGCGCGCAATGATCAGCAGTATGGACCTGTGTCCGCTGCGGATTTGAAGCAGCTCGCCGAAGCCGGCCAGCTTTCGCCCAACGACCTGCTGTGGCGCGAAGGCATGGACGCGTGGACCACGGCCGTGAACCTGCGTGGCTTGTTCGCAGAAGATGCCGCGACCCCTGGTTCCAGGCCGGCGCCCAATCTCGTGGAGGCCGTCGATCGCCTGCAATCGCCTGCCGATAAGAACCATCTTCCAGCACGCGCAGGCGGTCTGCGACGTCAACTGCGAATCGTGCAGATGTTTTTATGGTCGCTGTGCGTTCTGGCTGTGCTGCTGGGGGTTGTTCTCTTTACGCGCGCGTTTTTGAATTCAGATAATCCTAACGACGAAGCCAGCGCGGCCATCGTCTGCTCGGCGTTCTGTCTGGCCGCTTACGTGCTGGCCCGCTCGGGAGAAAAACTATCTCGCCTGGTGCTTGCGCGCGCCCGGCGCAGAGGGTGATGGCCGATTATTCTACTTGGACAACTCTTCAAGCGCAGCCGCGAACGCGCCGTACGCCCCTTCGCCGAAGAGCACGAATCGGATCAACTCGACGTTTGCATCCTGTTCCAGGAATGAGCGCGTGCTGGCGAGCGCCAGCCGGCTGGCCAGATCGATCGGATAGCCATAGACGCCGCAACTGATGGCCGGAAAGGCAACCGATCGGCATCCGTGCTCGGATGCGAGCTGGCACGCAGCCTGGTAGGCGCTCGCCAACAGCTCGGGCTCGCCGGATTGTCCGCCGCGCCACACCGGCCCTACGGCATGGATAACATGGCGCGCGGGCAGATTGCCGGCTGTCGAGATGACGGCCGACCCGGTCGGGCATCCGTGCGGATAGCGGCGTCGCGTGTCCGCCATGATCGCCGAACCGCCCGCGCGATGAATGGCCCCATCCACGCCGCCGCCACCGGCGAGCTGGCTGTTGGCCGCGTTCACTAGCGCGTCGACCTGTTGGCGCGTGATGTCGCCCTGCGCGAGCTCGAGCGTGCGTCCACAAACTTGCAACTGCATACCGATTCGAATGGCGAAGGATACCCCATTCAGCAGGCCCAAACGGTGCGCCGCCTAGTTTCGGCCGGAGCGGTTCCTCCAGGCGACCACCACCAGGCAGCCTAAGCCACAGCCGGCGAGCAGAATGCTGGCTGGCTCAGGAACAGGCGCCACGAGCGTAAATCCCCACCACACGCCATCGTAGAGCGTGAGGGTGCCGCCTTGCGAGCGATCGAGAGGGTTGTTGAGCGTCTCGGTTGCAATGAAAACCTGCGCTTGCCAATCGATGTTGGTGCCCAAGTTGCGCGAGGGACGGTCGACAAAGTCGGTCGTATTGGCCGCCGCTTGCGTGTCGTAGTACGGATCGAAGGCCGGGTTGCCCTGGTCATCGATGTAGTTGTAGTAGCCCCCACCCGCGTTCACTCCATTGGCTTGCGTCCATGCCAGATCGAGCGGGTTATTGGTGTGGATGACTTGCAGCCAATGCACGCCGACGCCCGACGGGTCGTTGCTTCCCACGCCCGTGTCCGGATCGTAGCCCAGGCCGATGGCTGCTCCTCCTTGGCCCGGCACGTTGGCCGATGGTCGCACGATGGTGCCCTGCGTGAAGCCGGGACGGAGGTTGGTCCACGGCATATACACGTCCAATTCAATGTCGCCCACGAGAGCCTGCGTGTTGATCGTCCAATTGTTTGCCTTCGTGAAACCCTGGGCCTGCAAAGCAGGGACGACCCACGGGCAGTCGCCGGCAATTCGATAAGAGGCGGGCAGCGGGTTCAGATAAGCGCTGCCGGCAGGGTCGTTCGCGGGCGAGTTGTTGTAGGGTGGATTGCCGTACGGGGCGAGCAGGGCAGCGCGGGAGGTGGCGGCGGAGACGAGGAGCACAAAAACGGCGGCCATGCAAAACCGCAGTTGCAAGCGACTCATTAGACGTCTCCTTTCCACAGAAAATCGCGGTGCATCGAACGCCGTGGGCTGGCGAGTTGCCGCATGTTCGGCGGGTGTGAGCTGGTGTGTCAAGTACTCGCGGACCGAAGCGCGAAAAGAATAGTTGGCGCGATTGCACCAGACTATTGCCCGACAGGGGGAGGGGAGATTATCCCCGCGATGATCGCGCGGGGAGAGGTCGAACGTGATCGGCCGCCAGTTGCCGCGACTGGCTAATCAGCGCGCGCGATCAAGTCGACCGCTTCGAGCGCGAGAGGTTCCGCAGCGTCATCGGTTTTGACCGTCCAAACATCGGTGCGCGCGTCAAAATCGATGAGGGTGACTGTCGCCTCCTGTGCAACCGCCTGAGTCGATCCCACGGGCCGCAGCCGTGCGATCCAACGTTCACCAGGGTTCGGCGACGTAGTCATGTGTGTCCATCTACTCTACGCAGCCGATTTATAGAGCGCTAGTTGAGAAGCTTCTGCTTCGGCCAGCGCGCCTAGCAATCGGCACGCATCTTCAATGTGGTGTGGTTCCAGGCGCACGTGGTACTTCGCTTGCCACTCGCTTTGAAAATCTCGAGAGGCCACGAGCGCCGACCCGAAATGATAAAACTGCCGGGCGTGATGCTCGGCCTCGCTCAAGTGCCCTTGGGCGGCGGCCGCCGACCAGCACGACAATTCGCCGATAACTTTGTTTGTATTCATCGCGGTTTCCTCCATGGCAGGCGGTCTGGGACGGGGCGAAGTTTAGCCACCGTCTCGCCGGCGTAGGAGAGCAATATCCGATTCGCAATTCATTCACGGGGGGTTCGTCGCTTGATTAGTTGGGAGTCGCTTGGGTCCTAACTCGTTGGCTCGCCTGAGTGCTGGCGGTGCTTCAAACCGGCTTCGATCTGCTCAAGCAACTGCGGCAGCTCGACCGGTTTGGTGTGGTAATCGAAACAGCCCGCGGCAATCGCGCGTTCACGATCGCCTGCTAGCGCATGCGCCGTCAAACCGATGATCGGAATCTCGTGGGTGGCCGAATCGCTCTTCAAGCGTTTCGTCGCTTCCCAGCCGTCGACCTCGGGCAAGTTCATGTCCATCAAAATCAGATCGGGTTTTTCGCTCTGGGCCATTTCCAAGCCGATCTTGCCATCGAATGCCAGCACGACGTCAAAACCGCGTCGCATCAGGCGGCGCGACAAGGCGTCGCGATTGGCTTCGTTATCCTCGACCAAAAGAATCTTGGGCACTTTGTTTTCCTTGCCTTTCGTTCTAAGCGTTTCTAGCGGGTTCCACCGCAATCACCGGCCCATTGGCGGCTGGCTCCCTCGTCGATTGCACAACCTGCTGCCGATGGATGCATTGGCCGACGAGCTTGCGCAGTTCGGGCAATAGCTCGGCCAACTCATCTCTACCTTTCTGCAAGATTCGTTCCACATTGCCGCTCAACCGTTCGCGGTCCTCGCCGGTAAGATCCTTCGAGGTGAGCACGATCACCGGCACGTGCTGCCACTGGGGACGCTTGCGCAACTCTTGCAGAAAGTCGAATCCGTTCATTTCGGGCATCATCAGGTCCAGCACAATCGCCACTGGGATTTCCGAGCCCATTTTCTCGAGCGCCACCCGGCCATTTTCGGCTTCCAAGATCCGGCGATTTTCGCTGGTCAGTGCCCGGCTGACCACTTCGCGCGTGTGCGGATCATCTTCGACAATCAGGACCGGAGCTGTCGGGCGGGCCGACAAATACTTCTTCAGCACCGCGACCAGCTGCTGCCGGCTGACTGGCTTTGTGAGGTACTCGGCGGCCCCCAGGCTGAAGCCCAGATTTTTGTTCTCGACGATGGTCAACAGGATGACGGGAATGGACGCCAACTCCGCCTTCGCTTTCAAGGCCGCCAACACTCCCCAGCCGTCGAGCCGCGGCATCATCACGTCCAGGATAATGACCTCGGGCCGCAATCGCTCGGCCAGTTCCAGGCCCTGCCTGCCATCCGACGCGGTCAGAACGTGAAACCCTTCTTTCGTCAGATAGCGCGATAACACGTCACGCACCGTCGGCTCGTCATCGATGACGAGCAACGTGCGCCGGCCGCGGGCCGCGGTCTCTTCGCTAGCCGTTGTGGCCTCCTGCTCGGGCGCCGAGAGCTGCACGATTGCCGGAATGCGAACCGTGAAGGTGCTGCCTTGCCCAGGCTGGCTCTCGACCGCAATCTGGCCTCCCATCATTTCGCAGAATCGCCTGGTGATAACCAGTCCCAATCCGGTCCCACCATATTTGCGCGTGGTCGAGGCATCGGCCTGCGAGAATGGCTGAAACAGGTTTTCGATCTGCTCGGATGTAAGTCCGATGCCCGTGTCCGTCACGCTGAATACGATGGCCTCGCCCTCGGCCTGTGGCTCGCGCCGTACATCCAGTGACACCCGGCCGTTCTCCGTGAACTTGCCGGCATTGGACAACAGGTTGAAAAGAATCTGCCGAACCCGGGTGACGTCGGCGCGCATGGAATCCAGGTCCGGCGCGCATGTGACTTCGAGCCGGTTGTACTTGTCCGCGAGCAGCGGCTCGACCGTGGTCGCGACGTCCTTGACGACGGTCTCGATCTCGAAGGTTTCGAGATAGAGCTCCATCCGGCCCGCTTCGATCTTGGAGAGGTCCAGCACTCCGTTAACCAGCGCCAGCAGATGCTTACCGGCCGCGCGTATCTTTTCCAGGTCCGGCAGGAAGTCGGCCATGCCGCGGTCGCCAGCCTCTTCGGCCAATAGTTCGCTATACAGAATTACGGCATTGAGCGGCGTGCGCAGCTCGTGGCTCATGTTGGCCAGAAACTGGCTTTTGGCCTGGTTGGCGACTTCAGAGGCTTCTTTCGCCAGCGTGAGCTCCTCTTCGCCACGCTTGCGCGCCGTGATGTCTGAAAACGTGACAACCGCGCCTTCCACTTTGTCCCCGGCCATGATGGGGAACGCCGAGTACTCGACCGGAAACGGCACGCCGTCGTTCCGCCAGAAAACCTCGTCGTCCACGCGGCAGCCATTTCCGTCCACCAAGGTGCGGTGAATGGGGCACTCGGTGACCGGGTACGCGCTGCCATCCACGCGCTTCTGATGGCAGACCTCGTGCATCTGCTTTCCCATCAGCTCGTCGGGCCGGTAGCCCAGCATGCGAGCCGCCGAGCGATTTACAAATGTGCAATTCCCCTGCAGGTCGATGCCATACATGCCTTCGCCCGTCGATTCGAGCAGCAGGCGGTTGTAGGTCGAATAACGCTGCCGCTCCTGCTCGGCCCGTTTTCGGGCTGAGACGTCATCGAAGGAAATGACCACTCGCCCGCGGCTTGCTCCTTCGAACCGATTGGCGCGAAACTGCCACCATGAGGGGCGATCAGCCGAGCGCGCCTGATACTCGAAATCGCGGCGCTGCTTCGACCCACCAGAGATTGCACGGATGCTGGCGGCCAGCGCGGCGGCACTCGGTTGCGCCTGTGCGGCCGCGTCGCAGATCTGCAAATAGTTCGCGCCAACGTCGGCCACTCCGGCGCCCACCAAGGGGTCGGACGCCTCGGAATCGCGCCAAGCCTGGTTGACGGCCACGATCGTGCCATCGTCATCCAGAATCGCGATCTGAGACGATAATGAATTCACGGTTTCGCGGGCCAGGATCTCGAAATCACGCGCCGTTTGCTCCGCGCTCAGCCGGCCCAGCAGGTCGCGCCTGATCAAGGCCGCGGTAAGCCACACCAAACCCACGGCCGTCAAAGTCGCCAGCAAGAACGTCCATTTGGCGCGGCGGAAATTCGACTCAGTCGTCTCGCGGCGCCGCCGAAGCAGCTCGGTCTCATTTGTGCGAATGGATTCGGCCAGGCGGCGCAGCTCCTGCATCGTTTCTCGCCCGGGTGTAAGCGACTGCGGATCGAACGGCTGGTCTGCCGCGGCGGAACTGACGTCCATCAAGCGCGCCAGTCTTTGCCGCGCCAGCTTTCTGAATTGCTCAACGTTCGCCTGCTGTTCGGGATTGTCGACCGTCAAGCTCTGCAGGCGATCGATGGCCGGCTCGACGCGACGCGCGGATTCGGCCAGCGCCTGTTGGTAGGTGGCGTCTCGCGACAACAAATAGGCGCGCTGATTGCTTTCGGCTTCGAACAGATGCTCGGTCACCTGGTCGAGTTGCTCGATCACTTCGCGCGTATGTTCGACCCACAGCACGTTTCGATTGAGCTGTTCGAGATTGCGGAACGACAACCAGGCATTGGCCGCGAGCACGACAAGGCTGAGCACCAGCCCCGCGGTCGCGGCGTTCATTTGCCATCTAGGAAGCATGATCGCGATCTCGCCATCGAGGGTTGCTAACCGGCTTCGCGCGCCAGGTACTCGATCTGCCCCTTCGTCTGGTTGAGTGACGTCGTGACATAGCTGACGCCGGCGCGGCGCAAACCGCCGAGCACGCGGTCGAAGCTGCCTTCCGCGCCAAAATAGGCCACCACGATGCGCACGTCGGGAAAGTTGTCGCGCACCAGCTCGCACAAATATCTCGCTTGCGGCAATCCGCCCGGCGGCAGCACGGTGATGAGCATCGCGGCCGGTGTGTTTGTTTGCATGGCCGCTACGATGTCCGAGGGCAGCATCTTGCTGGAGGCCAGCCGCAGATCGAGGCCGTCCGCCTCGAGCATCGTGTGCAACATCCTCAGCAACAGCTCTTCGGAAGTGTGATGCGCCGGATAGCCGAGGATTAACTTCGTCGACACGGTCGCGACCGCGCGCGTCGCAGGTTCGGCCAAGAGTGCCGTCGGCGAAGCGGTTGTTTGCGAGCTACGCTCGAGCTCGGGCTCAGCCGGCACTTCATCCGGTGAAAGGTTTTCGCGCGCTTGGGCATGCCAGGCGTCGAGACTGGCCAGAATCTCCTCACACGCTTTGTAAACCTCTTCCTCCTCTGCAGCGGTGATCAGTTCGCGCTTGCGATCGACGCGCGTCAGCACGAGCGTGGGCACGATGACGTCGTCGAAAGCCGCTTCCAGGGAGTTCTTCTCGGCATATTCGACCGCCCGCTGTTTGGCTTCCGCCACGTCGCCAGCCAGCAGCCGCTGATAAAAGCCCACCTGGGGCGGCACCGGCGGCCGGCCACTCAGCAGCACGGACATAAAGCGAAAACGTGGAACGTGCTGTCCCAACACGACCAGGCAGACCGTGATGGGCGTCGAGAGCACCAGGCCCATCGGCCCCCAAATCCACGTCCAAAATGCCGCCGCAATCAAGAGCGCCACCGGCGCCACGCCCGTGTTGTGTCCAAAAACCAAGGGTTCGATGACGTTGGCCGTGATCAGGTCGATCACGATGAAGCACACGATGAGCGCCACCGATTGCCACCATCCCGGAAATAGCGCGAACGCTAGCGCTACTGGGAAAGCCGCGGCCAACCATGTGCCCACGTACGGCACGAACCGCAAGATGGCCGTCAGCAGGCCCCACAAAAGCGCAAACGGCAATCCAATCAACCATGCCACGGCCGCGAATACCAATCCGAAGGCGCAGTTCACGGCCAACTGCGCCAGCAAATACTGACTCAGCCGCTGGGCCGTGTCGCCGAACATGCGGGTCGTTGTGGGCAGATTACGATGCGACATGAGCGCGACAACCCGGTCGCGCAGATCTTCGCGATTGATCAACATGAAGATGACGAGCACCACCACCAGGCCCACAGTGGCGAGCGGCTCGAGGACGGGAAGCACGGCCCCAAAAATTCGCGCCAAGCTCGATTGATCCTCACCCTCGGCCAGCACCACGCGCGGGGCGTCGGGCGGTGGCGCGTCGCCACTCGATTCGTCGAGCTCGCGCACCATCTGCAGCAGGTCGGCGATGGCGCCCCCATGCAGGGTGCGCAGGTTGTCGATCTTCGCGCGAATCTCGTCCTTGTGCTTGGGCAAGTCGACGGCCAGATGCTGCACCTCGGTTGCGGTCGCCCACCCGAGCAAGCCCGTCAGGGCAAACGCGAGCGTGACGGTGCCAAGCACGGCGAAGGCGCGGTTCAATCCCCAACCCTGCAGGGCGTTGGCGATCGGAGCCAGAATGAAGCTGATCAGGATGGCAAAGACGAGTGGCAGCAAGACGGGTTTGGCGAAGTACAAAACAACTCCGCCCAACACGAGCGCTTGTAGCGCTGCGAGCGTCGAGCCAGCTCCGATTCGCCATTTTCGTTGCCGCATTCAGCCCTGCTCCCGTACTCGGACTCGCTAAGTCCAATTGCGCGCGGCCCGCGGGCCTGGCATACCCGGCGCATAGCCCCGCAAAATGCCGTGCCACCCCCTCTCGAATGGCAATTGTTGCGCCGAACCGCCGTCACGGGGGCGATTTCGCCGGTTGTGCCGTAATTCGCGGCTCAATTGGCCGTAACACGGCCCGCGACCTCCGCCTTGGACTTGCTTGCGGGTCGGCCACCGGGCCGGTATACAGAGCACGCCCGCCAGCTAATTGGAGGGTCGCTTCAGGCCCTCTTTCTCGAGAACCTTTCCTATGCAGCTTCGCGCCTTGGCATTCTTATGGGTCCCGCTCGCCACATTAGCCCCGGTGCTACGTGCGGCTGAGATCGATCAGCGACCGTTAAACCTCAAAATCGAAGTCGCCTTTCCAGATCTGAAATGGACCGGTTGGCAAAGCGTCGAGGAGACTGGCCGAGACGATCCATTGCGGCCGATCCTGTTGACCGCACCGACCGACAAATCGAACCGCGTGGTCGTACCGACCCAGCAGGGCGTCGTGCATGTCTTTCCGAACGACCAGGCCGCGAAGCAGACTTCGATTTTTTTGAACCTCGAGCCCAAGGTCGCCTATCACGACAAGACAAACGAAGAGGGAGTATTGGGACTGGCGTTCCACCCGCAGTACGCCACGAACGGGCAGTTGTTCATCTACTACACGAACAAGCACAAGCCCCATCAGAACCTCATCGCCCGTTTCCGTGTGAGCAAGGATGATCCGAACCGCGCCGATCCTGCTTCCGAGGAGGTCATCCTCACGATCGATAAGCCGTTTTGGAACCACGACGGCGGCACGATCGTGTTTGGCCCGGACGGCTATCTCTATGTGGCGGTCGGCGACGGTGGTCTGGCGAACGATCCCTATGGCAATGGCCAGAAGCTGACAACGCTGCTCGGCAAGGTCCTGCGTATCGACGTCGATCACGCCCAGGACGGCAAGCCCTACGCGATTCCGCGCGACAACCCTTTTGCCGGGCGAGCGGACGCTCGTCCTGAAATCTGGGCGCTCGGATTGCGAAACGTGTGGCGAATGGCTTTCGATCCGGCTACCAATCTGTGCTGGGCCGCTGACGTGGGTCAGGAGACCTGGGAAGAGATCGACCTCATCGTGCGCGGCGGCAACTATGGCTGGAACGTGCGCGAAGGCTTCCATCCCTTCGTGCGCAAGGGGGGCGCGCCGCCGAAAAACGTCGTGAACCGCCCCGATATGGTCGATCCCATTTGGGAGTACCACCACGACGTCGGCAAATCGATCACCGGCGGAATGGTTTACCGGGGCAAGCAGATTCCCGAGCTCGTCGGCGGTTATCTGTACGCCGATTACGTGACCGGCAAAATGTGGGCGCTGTTCTACGACGAGGCATCTCGCAAAGTGACCGCCAATCGCGAGATTCCTTTGCCGCGCAGCATCCCCATCATGTCCTTCGGCGAAGATGCCACTGGCGAGGCATACTTCATGACCTACGCGTCGGATGGGCGTGGCTTGTTCCGCATCGCGAAATAGCGCGGTGACTCACGCATCGGGGGACGCCGCGCCCAGATGCGCCGCCAGGGTTCTTGCGACGGCCAGCAAGTGCATGTCGCACCCACGCGCACCGACGAGCGACAGCCCGATCGGTGCATTGGCAACCGTCGCCACGGGAATCGAAACTTGCGGCAATCGGCCGATGCCGGCCAGCGAGGTCAGCGAAAGCGCGCGCCGATAGTAGTCGCTGCGCCGGTCCTGTCCGCTGTTGCGAAGCGGCGCGCCCGCGGGCGTGGTCGGAAGGCACAGCAAGTCATTCGCCGCCAGGCCGCGTGCAAGTCCTCGCGCGAGCCTCTCTCGCTCAGCGATCACTTCGGCCAGTCGGCTGCGGTCAAAGCCGTTGACCATCTCGAAGCTGATCTTCGTGGCAGGACCAAACTCAGGCTGGGCTGCCGCAATCCAAGCGCCGAGCGAGCTGGCGATCTCGCCCCATTGCAGCGAGCAATACGTTCGGAACCACACGCCAAAATCCGCGGCTTTCGAGTCTCCGCAAATGTCGGCGAGTGAACTCGAATGCACCCGGCCCGGATATTGCGCGCGCAAACCCTGGACGGCTGGCGCGAGCGCAGCGCGCACCGATTCATCGGCCAGCTCGAACGCTTCGCTGACAAGGTGAATGCTTGCAGGCGCCGCTCGCGGAACCGGTTCGCCGCCGAGCAAAACCTGCGCGGCGCGCACCAGCACGTCCGCTTCTCGCGAGAACAGTCCGATCGTATCGAACGTGGGCGCAAACGGCAGCACGCCCGCCACCGAAATTACGCCATGCGTCGGACGCAGGCCCCAAATTCCACAGTTGCTCGCCGGAACGCGAACCGATCCACCGGTATCACTGCCCAGTGCGAAATCGACCAGCCCACAAGCGACCGCCGAGGCGGACCCGCTCGACGAACCTCCAGGCGCGCGATCGGGCGCGGCCGGATTGAGCGGGGTGCCATAGAAATAGTTTTCGCCAATCAAGCTGAAGGCGACTTCGTCGGTCACGGTTTTGCCGTCGCACGCGGCACCCGCGGCCCGCAATTGCTCGACGCACACGGCCGAGACCGTTGCCTTCGGGTGGGTGGCCAGCCAGGTCGGGTTGCCGCACCCGGTCGCATAGCCGGCCACGTCGATGATGTCTTTGACGGCGAACCGCAGGCCCGACAGGGCGCCCTCGCGCGTGGGCGGAAGCGAGAATCGTTCAATAAACGCGCCGCTTTCCTCAACCGACACTAGCGGGCGTGCGGCCGTAGTTTGCATGTGTGTTTGGTGGCCAAAAAAAGCGTAGCCTGGTCGCGAAAAATCCTAAGTCTTGCCACGGGCACACGCAACCCACGCGAACCACACGAGCGCCGCCGCCGAACTTTCCGCAGCGGAGCGTGTCCTGCCCGAGGCCCGCGGTTATCCTGGTGCCGGGCAACAAACCAAAACTCTGACTCAAGGAGGCCATCATGTACGACATGAAGAATCTGACTAAGTTCAAGAAGATTGGCGAGCTTGCGCCCGCAGGCTTCAAGGGCTTCCTGGCATTTGACGAAGCCGCCTTCAGCGAAGGCGCCATTCCTCTCAAGTACAAAGAGCTCATGGCCGTCGCGGTCGCACTGACGACCCAATGTCCGTACTGCATCGAAATTCACGCCAAGAAGGCCAAAAAGGCCGGCGCGACCGAACAAGAGCTCGCCGAAACGACCCTCGTCGCGGCCGCACTCCGGGCTGGGGGCGCCATGACGCACGGCACCCATACGCTGGAATGATCCGTGGAGCAGTGGCCGATACGCAGACGGCGCGCGCCCCAAAGTTCCACGCGCCGCATAGGTTAGCGACCGACAGCCGTGGGCCGCCGCTTTTTTTATTGACTAGCGGTTAAAAGGTTTCGCTCGGACGCTGACTGCGATCCGCCTATAATAAGATGGCCCGCCGTGAAACCACCCACCTTGCGACCCCCCTTAGCCCGAGGTCGAATCATGCCCCGCATTCTCGCGTGCGCGCTGTTGTCGCTCAGCCTTGGCGGCGCAACTCTTGCGCGAGCTGAAGCGCCGGCCGCGGCGCCTCCAGCCCAATTTCCCGCGGCGACGACCGAGCAGGTCCAGCAGACAGTCGATCGCGCGATCACTTACGTGCAAACCGAAAGCGCCTCCTGGCTGAACACGCGGAAGTGCGCCGCGTGCCATCATGCGCCGGTGGCCATCTGGGCGCTCGGCGAAGCCGAACGGCAAGGATATGCGATTGACAAGAAGTATTTGACGGACACGGTCGAATCGCTGCTTGGGAGTAAGGAGAAGCTCCTGGCATCTAGAATCTTTCCCAATCCGGCCGATCCACCCGATCCACGGCCCCAGGGTCGAGGGCTCAACATGGGACTGCCGTTTCTGGCTGTGGCGGCCCGCTCGTTGTCGTGGCTGGGAGACGGACAGAAACAAAGCCTGAAGTTGATCGCGGACGAAATCGTCAACAAGCAACAGGCCGACGGATCGTGGGAATGGTTTGCCGGGCTCAGGCGCCCACCAATCAACGAAACCCAGATCACCGACGCCGCCTGGATCATCATGGCGCTGGACGGCGAAGCAAGACCCGACGGGGCTGAATCGCACCGCGCATCGCTCACCAAAGCGATCGCCTGGCTCGAAGCCGCCAAACCCTCCGACCTGCATCAGGAAAAAGCTCTGCACCTGCTGCTTGCCGCGCGCGCCGGTAAGCCGCGCGATACTCTGCAAACCGCCATCGACGAGTTGCTTGCGCTACAACGAGCCGATGGTGGCTGGAGCCAGACCGTGCCGGAACTCAAGAGCGACGCTTTTGCCACCGGCCAAACGTTGTATGTCCTATCGCTGCTCGGTTACACGGCCGAGCGGCCCGAGATCAAGCGCGCCATCGACTTTCTGGTTGCGACGCAGGCGGCCGATGGCAGTTGGCCCATGATCTCTCGATCGACGCCTGACGGCTCGCCCGGTAGCTCGAAGCTGCTGACCCCCATCACGTGCGCCGCCAGTTCTTGGGCCATGCTGGGCTTGACCAGGCTTGTGCCCAGGGCGCACTAGAATGGCCGGCGTCGTGCGGTGGATATCGTTTTGGCTGTGCTGCTTGCTTGTAGCGCATGCGCAAGCCGACGAGGCTGCGGACGCCAAAGCCCTGGCCAATCGCAACATACAGAAGGTGCCGACCAAGATCGCCGGCGTGTATAGCGGCGGTGAGCTGGTCGAGCTTCGCGCCCGGGACCGCATTGCTTACCTGATCAAGCCGACGGGCGACATCGATTCCGAACGGCGCTGGGTATGGGACTTTCCATTCTGGCTTGCCGTCAACGATGGGTTTGGCGTGGTGGCGCACCGCTACTATGTCGAGAAACTCCTGGGGGCCGGCTTTCATGTCGCGGGCGTCGACGTCGGGCCCTCCAACGCCAGCCCGGCGGCGGCCGCGCTGTGCCAGGAGTTTTACGAGCAACTCGTTGCGAAGCACAACCTTCACAAACGGGCCCGGCTGTTGTGCCATAGCCATGGTGGCTTGATCGCCTATGGCTGGGCGTTTCGCAATCCCGCCTGCGTCGAGCGGATCGCGGGCATGTGCCCCGCGACGGATTTCCGTACCTATCCAGGCCTGTCCAACGTCATTGCCGGACCGGTCAAGGGGCTGGACTATGGCGTCTCGCTTGAGGAACTGGAGCGCCGCGCGAGCGAGTTCAACCCGGTCGACAATCTCGCTCCGCTGGCCAAGGCGGGCGTCAAAATTCTGCACCTGCATGGCGATCCGGACACGCTGGTGCCGACGGCCGCGAACTCGGTGGAGCTCGCCCGCCGCTACCGCGAGCTGGGAGGTGACGCCGAGATCGTTCTGATGAAGGGCCTGGGCGCCGAGCGCGCCAATTCAAAGGGCCACGACGGGCCAGAACTCTATGAATCGGCCGCGCTCTTGAAGTTCTTACTCGCCGATTGAAACCCGCGATCCGGAACGACGCACCGTGCGCGCGGCGCGGCTCAAGATTGCTCAAAAAGTCCTGTTCGTATCGACCAGGAAGTAGCCGTTGTTGGCAACCGGCAACTGCGGCATCCAGCACTGACCGGCGACCGTGCTCGATCGCGCATTGCGCCCCGGATAGAGCGCGACGCCGATCGTGAAGTTCCAGGCCTCGTCTTCAAAGCCGGCCGGGCCAGCCGCTGCCGAAGCGTGCATGTAGGTCACCAGGGTATACACGGCCACGCGATCGTTGAGTGGTATGTTGCCAGAGATGCCGATGATATAGTCGCCCAAGCTACCACGCTGGGGGGCCGGGCGATCGTGTTCCGGCACGCCGACCCACACGACGGTATCCGCTCCGCCTGGCGACCACTTGTAGTGCCAATAGGCGTTGATTTGGTTCACGGATCGCCAGCTGACGTTTCCGAAGCCAGCGACCGTGCGCTGGTCGTTCCACATCCGCCATGTTCCCCACAAGCCGAACTCGTTGAGCGCGCTGGTGGCATAGCCCAATTGGGCCCTGCCTTGGCTAAGCGTGGGATTCTCCGCGAATACTCCATAGTTGGCGTTGATCATCCAATCTTGAACAACCGCCGCGCTCCAACTCGAGTCGGCATTCGGCTTGTGAAAAAACCCGTACGTGATAAAGCCCTGCGGCTGCGCTTGGTCCTGCCGCGCGATGCGAAAATCGGTTCCATTCCAGTTGAACGCGCCCGCGCTGCCGCCGATTTGAAAGCCGATGCCAGTCAGATCGCTTACCCGGCCGAGACGTGTGCCGAAATTCAACCCGCTACTAATTCCATTATTCTGCCAGCCGGCATCGGGCATTCCTTTCCAGCTATCGTAGTCAACGAACAGCAGCGCGCCGCGCCGGGGGCACTCATCGCAAACGGCGGCCGCGCCCGGGCCAAGATCTTGATAGGATTCGTTGTTGCCGAGCATGCCGCCGCCGTATGGCTGGCTCATGTCGGCTTGCCAGATTGAGGCCAGGCAGATGGGCACGCTCTTGGCGTCGACGTCCAACAGCGAGGTATCGAGGCTTGGCGCCAAAATGCCCTCGCTGACCGATGAAGTCGGGGCTTGCCCCATCGCCAGCGTCGCGCACAGGAGCTGCGCGATCGCGAGCAATCGTCGCAGGATGCAAGCGGAATCGCGTAGCAACACGGCCTCCCTGCCGCGGCAAGAACTTTTGACCCCTGGGATACGCGCGGGGCGTGACTAGCGCGCAGTCTGGCCCGTTTGCGCCTGCGCGCATCATCTCAGTCGGAATTCAAAGGGCGCAGCTTTCCATTTCGATCGGTCCCGCCGTGCCAGCAGTTCCAACTATTACGGTCAGGTAGGACACGTCGCCGTTGTCGGCAGGAAGACGCTAATCGCCAAAGATTAGCTAGATAGATAGGTCGGTCCGTTGGCTCGATCGAGCGCCTGGTGAGTCCGCGGCAGCTAGAACCCAGAGGCCAACAGCTCGACCTCGTGCAGTTGAGCCTCGACGCGCGATTCCAAATGGTTGCGGTCCTGCCAACATTCGAGCGCGTGGAGGCAGTCGGCGTCGACGCCCGCGCCCGCGTCCGCCGCCATGATTTGTTGAATCTTTGGCCAGGGCAGGGCCTCGCGGTATGGTCGTTGGGCCGACATGGCTTCGGCAATATCGGCCACCGTCAACACGCGCGCGGCCCACGGGATTTGATAGCCCGTCAGTTGGCGGTGATAGCCATTGCCGTCCAACCGCTCGTGATGCGCGCCGGCCACGTCGGCCAAGGTCCGGAAAGCATCGACCTGCTCCAGGATCTGCAACGTATACTCCGGGTGCCGTCGAATCTGGGCTAATTCGTCGGGCGTCGGCTTGCCAGCTTTGTCGAGAATCAAATTCGAGACACCGAGCTTGCCGATGTCGTGCAACAGGGCGGCACGGCGCAGATCGCGAACCAGCTCTGGCGCGCACTGAAACTGCTCGGCTATGCCGACGCTGATTTGCGCCACCCGCGTCGAGTGTTGAAACGTCCAGGGCGACTTGGCGTCGACCACCTTGGCAAACGCCTCGGCCACGCGGTCCAAGCACTCTTCGTCGGCTAACAAAACGGCGTCATCCGGCTCCCAGTGGCCGAGCTCGACGAGCAAATCGTCGCTGGCCAGGCTGTTCCAAAACGAGGCGTCTTGCTTTAGCGCTACCAGCGCGTCGACCAATTGCGGATCGAACCAGCTCGACCTCCGCTCCACGGCGACATTGAGCGCGGCCTGGTAGCCGTACGCCGAATAGAACACCTCGACCGTCTGCGCCACACAACAGATCCGGCCCAAGAGCGAAATCTCTTCGCCCTTGAGTCCGCACGGATTTCCCTCGCCGTCCCAATGCTCGTCGAGCTCATAGATCGCCCCGGCCGTGGCCTCCGGCAATTGCAACATGCGGGCAATATCTGCCCCGCGCTCGCAACGGATTTCGGCGATCTTTCGCGCGCCCTTGGCTCCGCTGCGCAGAATGACAGCCATCTGCAGCAGTTTTTCGTACAGCGATCCGCCGGCGGCACACTGAGCCCAACAGTTCGTCAGGCATTCGCCGGGGCGGTTCCAATTGATCATTCGCAACGACCGCTTGACCACGAGATCGTCGGCGGCAAACAAGTACGCCATCTTGGCGGCATTGCTCGAGCAGCCCAGATCTTTGAGCAGCAGAGCGTAGAACAGGGCCGAGCGATCGGCAGTCGACAGCCGCAGTTGCTCGGCCAATCGCATGCCGATGATGGCACTGCGCATGCAGTGCCCTTTTGGATTGCCCTGGGTGATGTCGAGTGCGACCGACAAAGCCGAAATGATTTCGGACAAGCGAATTTCGCTCGCCACGATCAGCCGGTTGGACAGGGCCGGATTCTCGTAAGTCGACTCGCCCCGCGCGTCGCTGGCGGCAAAACCGGGCATACAGCAATCTCGCAATTCGGATATTGATCCACGCTGGCAGCGATCGCATCACAAGCATAGGTCACGTTTAGACGCGAGAATTCGCCGATTTCCCGAGCCGGAAATCGACCTCAGCGGACCGAGAAAACCTGGCATCGCACGCGCAGGTCGGTGCCGGGTCCGTCAGCCTTCTTCGACCGACTCCACCAGCGTCTGACGCGGTTTTTTGCGCGCGGCCATTTGACCGACGTCCCGCGAAATGGTGACCGTATAAGTCACCATGTCGAGACAGTTGTCCGCCGACCCGAAGGGATCTTCGATTTCGACGCTGGCTTCCTCAACGCCGAACAGGCCGAGCGCCACCATCGCCACCACCACCGGTGTCCACCAGCCGCACTGGTCGCCCACCGCGAAGGGCAAGGTCATCAGATAAACCATGATGAGCTGCTTGACCATCACGGCATACACGAAGGGCATCGGGGTCTTGCGAATTTTTTCGCAGGAACCTTGTGCGTCGATGAGCTTTGATAGCTGGTCTTCCATGTGGCGCACCAGTGACGAATCGAGGGCGCCTTGCCGATATTCCGTCTCGATCCATTCGGAAATCGCGAAAGCCACCGCCGTCGGCGGATTGCCAAAGAACTCGGCCCGGCGGCACAGATCCTCGGGCAGGAATTCCTCGGTTTCCATCATGTCGAGACTGCCCTGCAGCGAACGACGCAGGCAAATCACGTAACCCGATACGAGATTGGCCAGCCGGGCGCCGTCGTCCGTATGGGCCACGCCGACGCGTACCAGGTTGCGGCTGGCGTTGATGATTTGTCCCCAACTGGAGCGTCCTTCCCAGTAACGATTGTTCGAGGCGTTCATTCGGAACACGATCAGAAATCCCAACAGGGTTCCAAGCACCGCGTGGATTGTGGGCGGGAGATTGGTGAAGACGGCCAGCACATTCTGATTGCCATTGGCAGCCGCAAACTGGAATACGGCCTCCATGGCAATGGCATACGCGGTGACCGCGAGAATGCGGCCCCATGCCTGCCGCAAGGCGGTGCCGCGGAAGGAGAGTACCGACTTCAGCCAATTCTGACGATCGTATTCAATCATAGCGGTGTGCGGATAATTATCGCCGAAGAAGGAGGCGCGCTCAACGCCAGGCGGCTTCTCGACAGCGCCTCGACGCGACACACCGTCGGCACGATAATCGGGCCGTTCATTTCGCGTGCATACCATTCCAATGTGGGAGGTTGCTGATGCTCAATCATCGACATCTGCATCGCGGCTTGTGGCGGGCGTTCGTGTGCGGCCTGAGCATTGGATTCGCTTTCACAGCCGGTATTCGGTTCGCGACGGCGGACGAGCCAGTTCAAGCCCAGGGTGACAAGTCACCCCGCCCGAAATACGTCGAAGCGCCGGAACAGTTGATCGTCGAGGTTTATGTGCGCGACGTGAAGCGCTCAACCGCGTTCTACGAGCAATTGGGGTTCGCCGTGGTGCGCAGGGAGCCAACCTTCGTGGAGCTTGGCTGGGACGACTCGCGGCTGTATCTCGAACAGCTTCCCGGCCAGCCGAATCCGCCCGCCACCATGGTGGCCAACATCCGCATCATGGTCAGCGACGTCGATCGCTATTGGAAGTTGTGCCAGGAAATGAAGTTGCCCGTTAAACGGGCCATCGGCGATCGATACTATGGTCTGCGCGATTTCACCGTTGTCGCGCCCGACGGCGTCGGCCTTCGCTTCGCCTCGAAGCTCAAGAAGTAAATACGCCCGTGAACCCAGCCTGTTGCTGCGCCGCAAATGGAGGGAAAGTTCCTTAGATGGTCCATGTCGGCAGATGTGTGCGAGTTCGTCGCCGCCAAAACGCCATGCCGACGAGGCCGAACACGGCAAGGACGATGCTGGGGGGCTCGGGAACTGTTGCAAACGTCAGATTAACTCTCTGGTCAAAGGCGACTTCCGAGGTAGCCCCGTTGAAACCCGCGTTTGCTTGCTCGATCCGCGCATCGTAAATGAGCGTTGCGTTGTAGGACGTGTTAGGTTGCAGGCTATTTGCAGGCAATGTAACCGAGCCAGCTCCATTTCCTTTGACCGTGCTGTAGGCCACCTGGCCGTCAGAAATCCGGGCGACCGTGAAGTATGCCAACTCTAAATTCACGGCGCCGCCAGCGACTGAAAAGCCGTTCCAGGCAAAGGTGAAGGGAAGCGACGAATTCATTCCTTGCGCTTGACTGTACGTGCTGCCACTGAAGTACGGAATAGCTGGAAACAGGTTGCTGGCCGGCGAAACGAGCGAGGCGCTTTGGCTCCCCAGCGCACCGCCACTGATAGCAAATTGATAGGACGTGGAATTGGGATAGTTCGTAGTCAAGGCACTAACCGTGGCATAACTCGTGCTAAACGTGAACGCGGTATAAGGAGGCGCATAGCCGGGTCCAGTTAGGCTCAAAGGAAATGGTGAGAGCGGACTGGCCGCCGTCACGGTTGCAAGTTTTACGTCGGCCGGATTGTTGGAAAAAACATCTAGATTTGCCCATGTCAGATCCGGTGTCGACGGCTGGGCATTCGCCGTTTGTTGATAGCTAGCGCTTTTGAACAGACGATAATAGGTGATCGCCCCCTGCGCGCTTGTCACGCAGCAGGCGCATCCGATCGCGCCGCACAATGGCGCCACGTTAAAAAGCAGCGTGCAGGCGAACTTGACAAGGGTGTGCATGCGTCCCTCTATTTCCGAATCATAGGATCTGAGCGCGCACTCACAATCGTGTAGCCGAGGTGCAAAGTGGCCGCGCTAGGTTCACAATGCCAAGTTGGTCTTTGGCAAGCGGCACTCGACCGGTGTTGAAGCATACTTATCGGCCGCCCTAGCTGCAAGAATTGTTGGCTCTCGTGGCAGTATGCAAGAAGGGATCGCACAACGGCCAATTCACTGTCGCACGAACTATTTTGTTGGGCTAAATGGACGTCGATCGAATTGACTGAGCCACTCTAGCTTGTCATGAATGATCGCTTGGTTTGCTCCGCCGAAGAAACCAGGCGAACAGCAGCGCAAATACAAAATCACCTGCTGCTGTCGGCAAGACCCAAGCCGTGGCCACGCCCATCAGCCATCGTTGTACGAGCGTTGCCACCACGACAAATTTTCCGACGATGCCCAGCCATACGAGGCCATGATTTCGGCTCGGATTCCAGGCCACGATTGCGTACCCAACACCGAACAGCAACACGCAAACCCCGAAGTCACGATCCAGCATGAACAAAAGCGGATCGTCCGCGCTCGGTTCATGGCCATAGAGTAGATTGAGTGAAATCGCAGGTGCAAAAATGATCGACAGTCCAATCACGATGTTCCACGCGGCGCCTAAGCCAAATAGCCAAGATGCTTTTTTAGACATGCGTGTGCTCACCTCGCCCCACGGGCAGTTTTTGGAAAGGGCCTGGATCTTGCTACTTTACTTGCTCGGCGGTTGTGTCGTTTTTTTGGCGATCAGCTCTGCCGGCTGCGGGCGGCCCATTGGCGACGCACGGCGCGAGACTGCCACTGCACCGGCGGCCGCCGAGCTCGCCAATCAAGATACCATTCCGGCGGGCGAAGACAGCGCTTGGCGCGGCCTCGAACGGCACGAAATTCAGCTCGATCAGAAATTGCTGGTCGTCAAAGGATCGAAAGGCGTGATTGGTTGCCCTTACCTGAACGTGGGATCGTTCGAAAAATTCGGCGAAGCCTGCGCGATCGTTCCGGCCGTTGACACCGCCGGCATGCTCAACTCGAAAGTCACCGCCGTCACGGCCAAGGCGAAAGAACTGGGCATCGAAGTGGGCATGTCCGGCCGCGAAGCGCTCGACAAAATCCGCTAGCCCTGTCCGCGCTGCAATTTTCGGTGGCCGGCCATCATTTGCGTCAGTTCCGCCGACGCACAAGCCCTGCTTCATGGAACCGCGGTTCGTCGCTGCACGCTTCCATGCGCAACTAATGGAAGTTGCCGAATTGCCATGACCAATCGGATGACCGCTGTGCCACGAATCGTGGTTGAATTATGCGGGAATTCCGCGATTTTTTGACAATTCGACCCGCCTAATTAGGGTGGAATAGACGGCGTTAGATTCCGCCGACGTGAGTGTAAATGCCCCCAAAAAAGCGCCCGTCTATTCGGAAGAATTCCCATGCCACATCACATCTCTCAAGTTGGTTTCACAAGCGCCGTACGCAGCCGCACAACCGTGTTGAGACGAACATCACACGTACCGAAAAGCCGCCGTGGCGCGATGATCATATTAACGGCGCTCATGCTCGTGCTCATGCTGGGAATGGCGGCCTTTGCAATCGATATCGGGATCATGATGCTGGCCCGAACTGAATTGCAGCACGCTGCCGATGCGGCGGCGCTAGCGGCCGCCGGCGATCTTATTCCAGATAATGGCGGCTTATACGGCCAGGCCGACATGACCGCTGAAATTACTTCGGCCCGCGCCAAGGCCGTGCAATTTGCCGGGCTAAATCAAGTGCGGAATGTCGCACCCGTGGTGAATCTTAACACGGCCAACACTACGACCGGCGACGTCGTGATCGGATACCTTTCGAATCCGTCCGACCCGACGCAAACCATGAGCTTCAACAACATGAACCTGGCAAACGCGGCTCAGGTTACCGTGCGACGAACCACCAGCCAAAATGGCGAGGTGCCGTTGTTCTTCGCACGCGTGCTGGGAACCAACAGCCGGGCCGCGCAAGCGACTGCCACGGCCGCCGTCCTAACCCAAGGAATTGCTGGATTCAAGACGCCCTCGGATAACACGAATCTGGCCATCCTGCCAATCGCGCTCAAACTTCAGGCATGGAACGACATGCTCGCAGGGACGGGTTCAGATTCACTCGGCTGGGACGCAACGAACGGGGTTACCAATCACGGTGATCACGTTTTGGAGATCGACTTGTACCCTGACGGGACGACACCGGGAAACTTCGGCACGGTCGATATTGGTTCAGCCAGTAACAGCACCTCGGACATATCCCGCCAAATCACGTACGGAATCAGCCCGCAGGACATGCAAGCCCTTCCGAATGGACAGCTCGCCCTTGATTCCAACAGCGAGCTGTCTATCAACGGAGATACGGGCGTCAGTGCGAGCATAGGAAAAGAACTGTCGGACATCATTGGCCAACCCCGAATCATTCCGATCTATAAGTCCGTAATAAACCCGGGCAACAATGCGACGTATACGATTTGTCAGTTCGTTGGCATCCGAGTGATGGCTGTCAAGATGACCGGGAAAAACAAGGGGGTCACCATACAACCTGCATACATCGGGACGAAGGGAGGAATCAGCGGGAGTGCCCAGACCAGCCAATACGTTTATTCGTATAACGTCTGGCTGGTGCGCTGACGCGACGTCGCACGCGCGAAAAGATCGCACAGAGGCAATCTGACTCCTGACGCCTTGAAGTGACAGGCGGCAGAATCGGGAGAATTCGAGAGAATACAGTGGCCGCTCGGGGACTCGAACCCCGACGCCTTTCGGCACAAGATCCTAAGTCTTGCGTGTCTGCCAATTTCACCAAGCGGCCCATGAATCATCTTAGCAGCACCAGTTTGTAGCGCCAGGCCCCACACGGTCAAGCTCGGCCATTCGCCGTTAAGCCCCTCGGCGGGCGCTTGACCCAGCACGCGAGGAACGCGCTTTGCACGCTGTCCCGGCGGTTCTCTCTCCAAACGCCGGAAGCCCGCAAATGTTCTTTTTCTTCTCGAATCAGCTCGGTTGCATCGGGTCGCTGGTTGTCAGTGCGCTCGTCACCCTGGTGCTGATCGTGCTCTTGCGAACGTGCGGGGCCATCTGAGCGACGCCGTTTTGCCGCAGGCCTCCCTTCACACGCCCGCTTTTCCTTATTCATTCCTTCACGCGTTCCATTGCAGCCACGAACTTCCTGTGTAAAAGTGCCGTCGTGTACGTGTCACTGCGGTTAAGCGCTAGGAGCTCACTTCCATGAAAGACCGGTTGATTACGATTGCATTTTCGGTGCTGGCCACGCTCGGCATCCTCAAGACCGAAGCGCCGCCCGTCAAAGAGCTCGACGTCGAACGGCTCATCGTGCGCAAGGAGCTCATCGTCTCCGATAGCGGCCATCCTTGGGAAAAGGGGTATGAGGCGCAGCAGATTCCGCGCGGAATCTACGCCCGCTCCGTGGGTGAAGACGTCGGCGGGCTGTGGGTGCGCAGCCGGCTCATCAAGGGCGAGATCGATGATCCGTTCGACGACCGTTTTCACGCGCTTGAGCGCGACGGCACGTTGCGGCGAGCGCCTGGCCATATTTCCTGGAACGTGTGGCTGGATGGCGCCTGGCGGCAAATGGCCATCCTGCAAGGCGAAGGGCTCGAATACTCCGAGGTGCCGCGCGAGCGATGGAACGGCTCAACCCACCCTGGCCGGCTGCGATTTCAATCCTTCCGGCCCGAGCACCCAGAGCCGCTAACCGATGCCCTGATCGGCCAGGGCATGATGTCGTTGGGCGGCGGCGGTTATGGCGGAGGCGGATTGCCGGCGCCTGACCAGGTGCTCGAGCTGTGGGGAGGATCGATCCGAGAGCACGCGATCAGCCCACCGGCCGCGCCGCGGGTCGTCTCCGATGATGGCTCAGGCGAACATCGCTATGCGCTGGTTGCACTCGGGCCGCAAGGCGGGCGCACGCCTCCATCGGCCAGCGTGCGCGCCGGTGGCCTCGCCAAACTCGCCTGGGACAGCACGGCGGGCGCAGACTCTTACATCGTGCTGCGCGACAACAAACCCATCGGACCGTTGCGCATCGAAGGCGCGCGCAAGGAGTGGACCGACAAGGGCGAGTGACTCGTCGTGTCTACCTCCGGCCCCTTACTTCGTCGGCCCGGGCATTTTGAACGGCAGCACGTCAGGCACCACGCTGACTTCCGTCGAGAATTTGAATGGATACTTCTTCCCGGTCGGGTACTGAAGCTCGACGAAAAAGGCCGTGAAACCCGCCGGCGGCTTCGAGACCTGGGCCAGGTACGCTCCGTCGCTGCGCGGTTCAAGCCTGGTGCTCGTGTAGGCCTTGCCAATCGTATCCACGCGGAAGTCGCGCGCCTTGGGGTTCGTCGCTTGCCACAGCAGGACCTCCGCCGGCTTGTCCGTAACCGTCACGCGCAAGCTGCCGTCACTCTCCTTGGTCCAAGAGAACTTCGGGCGTGGCGTCCCGTCGAGCACCGCCTGGTAGAACGCAGCTAAACTTTCGCGGGCGTCGCTCCCTTCCAGGTTGTGCTTGGCATTAGGCACATAGCGCAGATGCTTCTCCTCGGGCAGCTCGTTGTAATAGAACTGCGAGTTGTCCGGCAAAAAGAACTGGTCGCCCGAGGCATTGATAATGAACTTGGGAATCGTCAGACGCGCGCGGTCGCGGTAGTTGTAGGGGTCTTCGATTGCGAGAATCTCGCGATATTCCGGCGTGCCCACCTTGTTCGGAAACAAGCCGTGGCGGACATAGTCCTTCAAGGCCGGCGAGAAGAAGCCATAAGCTTCGTAGTGATGCCGCGTGATCACTTCCGAGTTGAGAGCGTCGATCACCATGGGCACGATCGCCGCCACGCGATTGTCCACGGTGCCGATGAGCCACGTTGTCCAGCCGCGCTTCGATCCGCCCGCGACCACAAACTTTTCGATCTTAACCTTCCCGCCCTGCTCAGAGGCCAAGAACTCTTGCATGGCGTCCATGGCGCGCACGCCGCTTTTCACCATCGCCAATCGCACCAGCCAGGTTGGATCGCGGGTCGCCATGTACTTGACGCGCGTATAGGCGATCAAGTTGTCTTCCGAACGCCCCTCGTCCTTTGAATCCGCGAAATGCAGCGGCTGGTTGGGCACGGTGCCCAATTCGGCGACCACCGTTCCGGTATACAGCGCCAGATCGATCACGCGCTGGGACGCCGCCTTCGGCGCCGCATCGCGATTGCTGCCACCGCCGATGAACAGGAAACCCGTGCCGCCTTTGACTTCCTTCGGCTTAACGATCGTCAACCAATGCTTCCAGACCGGGCGATCCACGTCGGCCGCGGTGCGCCACGTTTGCGAGGTCAGGTCGAGCACGTAGGTGGTTTGGCCTTCACCTTCGATCGTCTGCGCGAGTTCCCAACGATAAGCCGGGTCGGGCGCGGCAATGTACCGATCGAGTGCCGTCTCTTTCGCCACTGCGCTGGCGGCGCTGAAGAGAACGAGAAGAGCCCACGCGAGTTGGAGGCGGGTGCGACGCATATCCGGTTCTCCTGGTCTGAAACTGGAACGGCTGGAACGGGGATCGGCTGGAGCCTGGCGCCCCGAGATTTTAGTCCCGCGGAAATTGGCCCGCAAACTTTCGGCTGGTGGCCGCCAACTATTCCGGGCTAGCCAGATACCGCTTGGCGATTTTTACGCCCACGGTCCCGATGCCGTAGTAGCCAATCGAGGTGCCGGCCACGTGGGTCAACAGGTCATAAGCCCGCCAGCGACTCCAACCAAAGTCCGCCTCCATCCACAGGATCAGCTCGGCAAACGCCCTGGCCATCGACCGCTCCATGGGGCAGCCGGTCGCCACCGCCATAATTGTGTCCGCGGTTTCGACGCGTGGGCCACGCAGCCGCGAACCCTTGTGGATGTCGACTGAGAGCACGGTTTCGGCAGCCATCTCCAACCCGCTGGCTGATAGCTCGCCGTGGCCCATGGCTGCATGCGCATCGCCCAGGTATAGGTGCGCGCCGGGCACGAAAACCGGTAGATAAATTGTGCTGCCGGGACAGACCTCGACCAGGTCCAGATTGCCGCCATGCACGCCGGCCGGCAGGGTGCTGGGCGCGCCCCAGGCCGGTGCGGTGCCGATACAGCCAAGCATCGGGGCGAACGGAATCGTTAGCTTGTCGCTCCAATGAATCTGGCCGTCGCGAATCGCACATACGTGCGTGCCGTGCGGACAATCGTCACCAAGCCATTCCGTTAGCTGGCACGGGTCGCTGGTCCGCGTCACGCATTGTCCGTGCAAGGGCACGATCGAGTGGATGCGAACCGCGATCGCGTCGCCGGGTTCGGCCCCCACAACGGTGATGGGACCTGTTTGCGGATTGCTGAACGGCATCTTGGACTTGTCGCGGCGATCCGCGTTTGTCTGTATTTGTCCGCTGAATGCATCTTCGCTCTCCACCGCGAACATTTCGCCGGGCTCAACCTGAAGCCGCGCCTCGGGGTGGCGGCTAAACTCATAGTAAAGCGGACCAATCGGCACGCGTTTCATCGGCAACTCTCGTTTCTCGAAAGACTTGCTGGCCTGAAACCTGACGACGCGCAGGATCAGTCTAGCGGCGGCGGCAAGTCGCGAACAATGCTGTACACCTGGCGCGCTGCCAACGATAATGGCTGCTCAATGAAGCGCGCGTCGAGAAGGGGTGATTCGCAGTGAAAAAGCGTCTCGGAATCAGTTGTGTTGGGGCGGCCCTGCTGAATTTGTGCGCGGCCGTCACGCTGGTCTCGGCTGGCCCAAACCTCCGAGTTCCCGAAGGTTTTTCAATCGAGCTTGTCGCGGGGGCGCCGCTGGTCGAGCATCCGATCATGGCCGGCTTCGACGACCGTGGACGGCTTTTTGTGGCGGATAATGCGGGACTCAACTTGCCGGCCGATCAGCTTCTGGAAAAGCTGCCGAACCTGATTCGGATGATCGAGGACACCGATGGCGACGGCCGCTTCGACCGATCCACGGTGTTTGCCGACAAGATGACCTTTCCTCAAGGCGCCGTGTGGTTCCGCGGTGCCCTGTATGTGGCCAGCCCGCCGTCGATCTGGCGGTTAGAGGACACCGACGGCGACGGAGTGGCCGACAAGCGCGAGGAGCTGGTCCGCAAGTTTGGGTTCATCGGAAATGCTGCCGACATTCATGGCTGCTTCATCACCCCCACCGGCCGGATCGCCTGGTGCGACGGCCGGCACGGCCATGAATTCAAAAACGCCGCGGGCCAGACCGCCAGCAAGGGGTTGGCCGCGCGCGTGTTTAGCTGCCGTCCCGATGGCAGTGACGTGGAAGTATTTTGTGGCGGCGGGATGGACAATCCCGTGGAGGTCGCCTTCACGCCCGAAGGCGATACGATCGGCACGATGACCTTTTACAACCCGGATGACGCGCGTCACGACGCGCTCGTACACTTTGTGTACGGCGGCGTTTACCCGCGCAAGCATCCTTGCACAAGCGAGTTCAAGCGGACCGGCGACTTCCTGCCGGCTCTCAGCCGCTTTGGCGTCACCGCGCCGTCGGGGCTGTGTCGATATGCCGGCGCCGATTGGGGCCGGGAGTATCGCGACAACTTCTTTTCGGCGCAATTCAACACGCACAAGATCATTCGCCACGTGCTCGCGCCGCAAGGAGCAAGTTACGATTGCACCGATGAGGATTTTCTCGTCTCGGATGACGCGGACGTTCACCCCACGGACGTCCTGCAAGACGCCGACGGAAGTTTGCTGGTGATCGACACGGGCGGGTGGTTTCGCATTGGCTGCCCAACCTCGCAAGTCGCGAAGCCTGAGGTCGGTGGCGGAATTTACCGCATTCGACGCGACGATGCTCCGCGGGTGGCGGACGCCTGGGGGCTCAAGCTCAAGTGGGCGGAAATCTCCGATACGGAAATGGCCGATTTGTTGGGCGATCCGCGCCCGGCGGTGGTCGAGCACGCGGTCGAAGTGCTGGTCGAGCGCGGTGATGCGGCGATGGGGTCGTTGGCGACCGCGCTATTTGAGCTGACCGAATACCGCGCGCGCCAGCAAGGTGTGTGGGCCTTGGCGCGGAATGGCTCGCAAAACGCCGGGCTGCTGCTGCGCCAGGCGCTGGCCGACGATGATGCGCCCGTGCGACAGGCGGCTGCCTATGCGGTGGGCGAGCTGCGCGATCGCGCGGCGGTTGCGCCGCTGACCGAGCTGCTTGAGCGAGACGAGCCGGCCGTGGCGCGTGCGGCGGCGACATCGCTAGGGCGCTTGCGGCAGCCGGCCACCGTGCCAGCCCTGCTCGCCAGGCTTGCGAAACCGGCGGATCGTTTTTTGGAGCACGCGCTCATTTTCGCCGTGATTGAAGTCAACAATCGTGAAGCGACGCTGGCCGGGCTCGCGCACGAATCCCCCCAAGTCCGCCGCGGCGCCCTTGTTGCTCTCGATCAAATGGACTCAGGGGGCCTGACGCGCGAGCTGGTGGCCGCTCAATTGGCGACCGATGACCGGCCTCTGCTCAACGCCGCAGTCGAAATTCTCACGCGCCATCCCGACTGGGCTGACGAACTGGCCGGCCAGGTGACGCGCTGGCTTGCGCTGGCGGCGCCTTCGCAAGATGAACTGACAACGGCCCGCGGCGCGATTGCCGCACTGCTCGCCAGGCCGGCGGTCGAGAGCGCTTGTGTCGCCGCGCTTGATCGTGCACAAACGGCCTCGTCCATCCGGCTGATGTTGCTCGAGACTCTCGTCGAGGCGGGCACGGCAGGCCAGCTTGCCAGCCCAAAGATTTGGGAGCCTGGCTTGCGGCTGAGTCTCGCTCATGCCCAAGCGGAGGTGCGCGAGCGGGCTATCGCGGCTGTGGCCTCGATCGACCCGGCGCCCTTTGCAAGTGAGCTCCTCGACTTGGCCAAAAACGATTCGCAGCCGACTGCGGTCCGTTTGCAGGCCCTGGTGGCATTCGCACGCGCGTCTCGCCCGATCGACGATGACTGCTTTCGCCTCTTGATCGGCCAATGGGCAACCGACGCTACGCTTCGCGACCGGTTGACGGCGGCGGAAACATTGGGGACCGCGCGGCTGAGCGCTCCTCAGCAAAAGGTGATCGCGAAACTCTTCGCCGATGCCGGGCCGTTGGAAATCGCATGGCTTCTGCGCGCCTTCGAAGGCCAATCGGATCGCGAGCTTGGTCAGCAGCTTTTAACGGCGCTGGCCGCCTCGCCGGCACTCGCCAGCGTTTCCAAAGAGCGGATCCGCATAGCGCTCGAACATTTCCCGACTGACGTTCAACAGGGCGCGGCCGCACTTCTGAACCAACAAACGCCGACCGAGCGCGAACGAGCCGAAAAGATCGAGTCGCTGCTAGCTTCCGTGTCCGCTGGCGACGCAGCCCGCGGCGAAGAGCTGTTTTTTTCAGCGAAGGCGGCGTGCGCGGCGTGCCATCGCGTGGGAGCGAAAGGCGAACGCATCGGCCCTGACCTGTCGAAGATCGGCGGCATCCGCTCGCGACGCGATCTCGTCGAGGCCATCTTGTTCCCCAGCGCAAGCCTCGCGCGAGGTTATGAGAGCTTTCAGGCGGTTACGGGCGATGGTCGCGTTCATAGCGGCCTGTTGAGCCGCGAGACGTCGACCGCTGTTTACCTACGTACGCCCGAGAGAGTCGAAATTCGCATCCCGCGCAAGGACATCGACGAGCTGACGCCCATCGCAACGTCGATCATGCCAGAGGGACTCGAGAAATCGCTGTCTGCCGCACAACTGCGAGACGTGATCGCGTATCTCGAATCGTTGAAATAAACGAAAACCCGCGGCCGGGCGCTGGCTCAAGCGGGCAGCAGATGCATATTCGCGACCACCGAATGGCTCACGAAGCCACCGACCTGGTCGAGTTCCCAAGTGACGACCCACCTGCGCCAGGAAATCGGCTCGCAGGCGAACACCCACTGCTCGCGGTCCGACGGGGCCTGGCCGGCAGGATCTCCGCTCGACAGCGACCAATCTCGCAGAGGATAGCTTCGCGGGGGAGCTTCTCGCCCCGGCCACACCACAAGCGCCGTCTCGGTGACTTCGTAGCCCGGGGCCGAGGGCGCCAGCAGGGCCTCGATCTGTTCGCGGACCAGGTCCACGCCCGCCATCTTGAAAAACCCGGCCATGGCGCTCGCGAGCGCGTGGCGGCGGGCGGTCGACAAAGAGTCGATCCATCCGCGCCGCGTGACCTCGGCCACCAGCCAACCGGCTTGTTCCTCGAACGACAGCCATAAGCTGTCTTCCGCCAGGTCAGGACAATAGAGCTCGATCGAGATGCGATTGGTCGCCAGGTGAATCTCGCCGCTGGTAATGGAGGGGTCGGCCCAGGTGCGGCTTTCGTGCAAAAGTTCGAGCAGCTCACGGTCCACGAACCGCCGTAGCGATTCACTCACGTGATGCAGCGCGTCGTGGTGTTTTGAATACGTTTTCCAATTGCGCGTCCAATAGGCCTTGCGGGCAGCTTTGCGCAAGCGGGCGTAAAGCTTGGGGATCGTGCCGGAGCGAAAGCCCGGTCGCAAAAACTGGATCATCGTCTCGCCGTGGTGGCCGATCGTGATCGGCCGCAGATTGCGGGCGCGATTGGCGGCGTACAGTTGCCAGTTCTCTTTGAACTCCCAGGCCATGAACCCAAAAATGCCGGGAATCAGAAACTGGATGAACACGGCAATGGTCCAGGCCCAGGCGGCGCCCAGCGGGCCCTCCAATGTTTTCTGCAGCACGACGATCAGGGGCAGCATCAATTTGTGCGAGACCGTCACCACCGGGAAATGCTTGATCGGGTTAACCTGCGGTTCAATCATCAGATTGACGCAGAAGCGAATCACGTAATTCACAAAGAACCACACCGTTCCCAAACAGGCCTTGGCGATCGTTGCCGAGCGACGCTCGCCGGCACGGAAGCGCAACCACTCGTCGACCGTATACAGCAATCGTTCGATGGTCTGCACGATTTGATGGAACAGGTCCATGATCATGCGAAACAGCGCCGCGACCACGTGTATCCGAATGCGATGCCAGGTGTTCACGGTCCAATCGGTCACCATCTCGTCGACGTTGCGGCCGATGCGGGAATTGAGCGCGAGGTTCACGATCAAGAACACCGCCAGCCAACCACCCAGCGTCGCTTCGAGGTCCGTTCCGGCGGCGATGAGGGGCGTGGCTAGAACGGAAATCACCAGCGGCTTGAGCACATAACGCTGAAACAGCCGAAACGGCCGGCTGCGCACGATTTCCTGCACCCAGGTCATGCGCAGCAGCCAGGCGGGCGCTTCAACCAGAATCCGCCGCGCCAGCCGCGCGGCCGCGGTTCCGACTTGCCAGCACAGCATTCGAAAGCGCCGCTGGTACAGCAGTCCCAAAACCAACAGCCCGCATCCCACGATGACGGGCGTGCTCACAAGCAGATGCGCGACGCGCGCCAGACTTTCGGAATCGGTGCTGTGGGCGCTAATCAACAGCACTTCTTCCAGACCTTTAAGAACGACAAACGCGCCCCCAAATGGCACGGCGGCGTAGCGCGTGATGAACCTTCCAAGGGGAGTTCCGAACGCCAGCGAGCTCAATCGCTGTGGCCAGCGCCGGTACACCTCGCCCCCGCGATACACGCCATCCAGGCTTTCGGCCAGCTCGCGGTCGGCAAGCAAGAGTTGATCGCCCAGCAAGAATTGCGATGCACTCGCGAGATCGGGCAACTTGAGATTGTTGCGCGAAAGCGCGTCGCGCAGGTCTCCCATCGACAAGAACCCGCGCTCGACTACTCGATCCAAAATCTCGTCGACCAGTTTTTTGCGCGCGACGCGCTCGGGCGGGTTTTGCGGCAAGAGCTTGACATCGTCGAGCGCCCGGTCCACGGCCGGTTTGAATCGGCCACGCAAATTGCCCTCGGCCCGATGCACCGCGGATTGCAGGAGCGCCGCCAGACGGGCACGCGACCGGTGCGAGAGCCTGGCGGCCGGCAAGCGATGGGCGGCGCTACGCAAGTGCTTCGAGATCAAAATGTCGCGCTGGCCGGGCAGAAAGCGCTTGATGGGCTTGCGACCGAACGACGTCAGCCAGGCGATCGCGTCCAGCGTATAGACGCCCCGCTCGTGGTCGACGCACACTTTCTGCAAGTCATAAAGCAGCCGCGCTTCCGGCGTCCAGATTCCACGCGCCGATTGGTCGAGCAAGGTCGCCAGAGAGCGAACCCATTCACTCCCTTCCGGGTCGGTAAACCCCAGCGCGGCTTGCAAGCGCCGCACCAGCCGCGCGAGCTCGGTGCGCGCGCGATCCCGAGCCGCGCTGGCTAGGTCGGGATCGGCGTATCGGGCTGCTCGGCTCCGCCAAATCGCCGCACGCACCTGGTTGCCCACTTCACTGGCGCGATCGGCCTTGGCTTCCAGGCTGGCCGCGATGCGGTTGGAACGCTTGGGCGGTGGCAACTTACGCGCGCTGTCGGCAGTGGGGGTTTCGACCCTTCCGGCCAACGGAACGCGTTCGTCGCTGGGCACCTCGGCCACGAGCTCCGGATCGGGCGCTCCTAGCGGGCGCGTGGCGGACAAGATCGCTTCGGCATCGACGTCTCTGCGAAGCAATTCTTCGACTTGCGCCAGGTCCTCTAGTCCCGGAAAGTAGGTCCGCAGAAACGACGGCACGAAGAACCGCAGCTCCCAGTAGACGGCCGCGAACTCGATGTACACGCTCAGCTCGGAGCTCGGCGGCAACAGATAATCGTCTTGCCGCAACACGGAGCGGACTTCGTCGAACGAGGTTTGCCCTACGGCGGCAATCCGCTTGCGAACTTCTTCGGCGGTCATCCGGCCATCGTCAACCAGTTGCTCATAGGCGACGTGAATGCGGATGTGAAACAACTGCCGCCAAAACTTCTGCAGTGCTTCCTCGGCGCGCAACTCGGCCAAAGATTCCGCGGCCGGCCGCGCAATCAGAATCACCAGGTCCGGTAGCTCGGCGTCCGACAAAAGGTCCAAATCAGCGCGATCGACGATGTCGAGCAATCGCTCGCGCGGGATGGCGTACGTCTTTCGATGAGGAACGCGCAGTCCAAACCCCGGCGTGTCCGTGTCCTGTTTGATGACCCGCCGCAGGATGCGCGGTGAAACCAGAAACACATTGGGATCGGCCGCCCGCAGCGCCCGCTCCAGGTCGCCCACGCGCAAGGGCGTTGGCTCGGGCTCGAGGACCGGATTGGGCAGCGTGCGCGACATTAGCGGAAGAAGTGAAAAAGCGATTGGCAGCCGGCCCATGCTCACCCGACGTGCGGGTGGGCGGCAGCTCTTTCCGACATTCTATCGCGATTGCGGCCCAACAGAGAATGCGAGTCGTCCGACCCCGGCAGATAAGTCCGCCGCGTCAGACCTGCGAGGCTGGAATTGGCCGTGGCCCGAACAGTGAGTACAGGGCCGGAAAGACCATCAGGGTGAGCAAGAGCGAGCTGAGGATTCCGCCCACCACCACGGTCGCCAGCGGCCGCTGCACCTCGGCCCCCACGGCCGTGGCCAGCATCATGGGCACAAATCCGAGCGCGGCCGTGGCCGAGGTCATGAGCACGGGCCGCATCCGCACGAGACCGGCTTCGAGGACCGCCTCGTTCAGGGGTCGGCCCTTGGCGGTCAGCGAGTGAACGTACGACACGAGCACGAGCGCGTTGAGCACGGCAATCCCAAACAAGGCTACGAAGCCAACGGCGGCCGAAATCGAAAAGGGCAGGCCGCCCGCCCACAGGGCCACGATGCCGCCAACCACCGCGAATGGCACGCCGCTAAAAATCAGAATCGCGTCGCGCATGCTGTAGAAGGTGGCGTACAGCAGCAAGAAAATGAGCAGCCCCGCCAGCGGCACCACAATCATCAGCCGCTGATAGCCACGCTGCATATGTTCGAACTGGCCGCCCCATGTCACGTGGTAACCAACGGGCCAATTCTTGCTCAACTCAGCAACTCGCCGTTTAGCCTCGGCGACAAACGATCCCGTGTCGCGGCCGCGGATATTGCATTGCACGAGCATGCGGCGCTTGGCCCACTCGCGCGAGATGACCGTCGGCATCGAGGCAAGTTCGATCGTGGCCAGCCGCTCGAGCGGAAGCTGCACGCCATTGGTGGCCGGAACGATCAACTGCCCCAATCCCTCGGCGTCGCGGCGATATTTCTCGGCCAGCCGTACGACCAGGCGAAACCGCCGCTGCCCCTCGTACACTTCGCCCACGCGGGGCGTCCCAAGCGCGGCCACGAAGTCGAGCACCTCGTGCCGCGGGATGCCGTACCGCGACAACGCATCGTTGTCGACCGTGACCCGCACCACGGCCGCATGGGTCAGTTGATCCGGCACGACGTCCCGGGCGCCGTCGATCTCGGCAACCGTGCGCGCGACTTGTTCGGTGTATTCGGTCAGCTTGTCGAAATCTTCGCCGAAGACCTTGATGCCCAAATCCGCACGGATCCCGGCGATCATCTCGTTGATGCGCTGTTCGATGGGCTGCGTGAACAACAACGCCATGCCTGGCATACCGCGCACCGTTTCCTTCATGCGCACGACCAGCTCATCTTGAGTCTTGGCCCGGCTCCACTGCTCGCGCGGGTGCAGCGTGATGAAAACGTCGCTCTGATCGAGTCCCATGGGGTCGGTCGCCACTTCCGCCGTGCCCGTTCGGGTCCAGATGTCTTTGACTTCGTCGGGGTACTCGGCCAAAAGCAGTTTCTCGAGCTGGGTTCCGTAGCGCACCGATTCTTCGAGCGACACGCTGGCCAACCGCTGCGTGGCGATCACGATCGATCCTTCGTTCAAGCGCGGGATGAACTCGGTGCCCAGTTGTGGCGCTAGCGCGAGTGCCGCCAAGGTCAGCGCAACCGCCGCCATCAACACGAAGCCGCGGTGGGCCAGCGTGAATCGCAACACCGGGCGATACAAACGCTGCGCCAGCCGCACCAGCAGCGGTTCCTTTTCCGGCATTTGCCGGGGCAGAAACAAACCGGCCATGGCTGGCATCAAGGTCAACGAAAGCACGAGCGACCCGGCGAGGGCAAAGAGCACCGTCAGTGCCATGGGACGGAACAGTTTGCCTTCGATGCCCTCGAGCGTCAGGATCGGCAGGTACACGATCATGATGATCAGCTCGCCGAACATGGTGGGTTTGCGCACTTCGACGCACGCCTCGCGCACCACGTCGATCGTTGGCCGGTTCTCGCGGTTTCCCGCGAGGTGTCGCACCGAGTTTTCCACCATGATCACCGAGCTATCGACAATGATGCCGAAATCGATCGCGCCCAAGCTCATCAGGGTGCCTGCGATTCCTACCTGCAGCATCAAGTTGCCGGCGAACAACAGCGAGAGAGGGATGGCGGTGGCGACGATCAAGCCCGCCCGCAATCCGCCACCCAGCGCGAACAGCGCCGCCACGACCAGGATCGCTCCCAGGCTCAGATTGTGCCGCGCGGTCGCCAGCACCTCGTCCACCAAATCCGTGCGCGCGAGCACTTCTTGGATGTGCACTCCCTCGGGCAATGCCTGGCGGACCTCTTCCATCTTCGCGCGCAAGCGCTCGGTGATCTGCCGGCTGTTTTCGCCCATCAGCATGAAGCCCATGCCCAAGATCACCGGACCGCGCCCCTGCGCCGTAACGGCCCCGGACGGGATTTCATGATCGATCTCCACGTCCGCGACGTCGCTGACGCGGACCGCATGGCCTTCGAACTCCTTGAGCACCACGCCCGAAATATCCGCGAGTGAAGTCAGGCGGCCAACGCCTTGCACGAGCTGGGTCTCGCCCGCTCGCGCGATGCTGCCCCCGCCGACATTGGCGTTGTTGGCTTTGAGCGCCGCGACAACGTTTTCCAGTTTGAGGTCGTATTTGACGAGCAGCACGGGATCGAACAGGACGTGGTACTGTTTTTCGAACCCGCCCCAGGTGTTCACTTCGGCCACCCCGGGCACGGTGCGGAGTTGCGCTTTGACGATCCACTGGTGGATCGTGCGCAGCTCGGTCAGGTCGTGTCGTTCGCTCGTGAGCAAATAGTGATAAACCTCGCCCAGCCCGGTCGCGATCGGGCCTAAGTGCGGCTTATCCACGCCGGCTGCCTCGGGAAGCTCGACCTCGCCGATGCGTTCGCTGACAAGCTGCCTGGCGCGCAGAATATCCATGCCCGACTCGAACACGGCGGTCACTTGCGACAATCCGGTTTTGGAAATCGAGCGAACCTCTCGCAGGCCCGGCAAGCCGGCAATCACCTGTTCCAGCGGATAGGTGATTTGCACTTCGATATCGGCTGGCGTGAGGGCGGGCGCTGTCGTGTTGACCTGCACCATCACCGGCGTGGTATCCGGGAAGGCGTCGATCGGCAGTTGTCTGAAGGCCGAGATGCCGCTGATCACGAGCACGCCGGCCAGCGCCAGCATTAGCAGCCGTTGTTCGAGACTGAATTTGATGATTCGATCGAGCATGAATCCGCCTATTCGATCTCGTTTCCGAATTCTGGATTTTCCAAGTTCGATTTCAGCAGAAAGCTGCCCACCGTCGCGACTTTCTCTCCGGCACTCAGGCCCGAGGTGACTTCCCACACATCGGCTTTTCGCTGCCCAAGCTGGATGGGGCGGGCGCGAAACGTATCCTGTCCTTCCTGGACGAAGACGTAATGTCCGCCGCCATGCATTTGCACGGCAGCTTGCGGTACCGCCAGCCGTTCCTGGGGTTGATCAAGCGTGATCTGCGCGCGGCCATACATATTGGCCTTCAGCAGCCCGGACGGGTTGTCCACCTCGGCTCGAAGCTGCACGGTGCGCGTCTGCGGGTTGAGCTCGGCGCTGATCCAGGTGATCGCGCCCGAAAAGCCATGGCCCGGCAGTCCGTCGGGAAAGAACGTGACGGGCTGTCCTAGCCGGATGGCCGCCAACTGATTCTCGTAGCATTTCAAATTGACCCAAATCTTGGCCAGTTGCGCCACCGAAAACAGGGGACTCGTGGCCTGCACCGGCTCGCCTTCCACCGCCTTGCGACTCACGACGGTGCCATCGATGGGCGAGAGCACGTTCAAATCGGCGCTGGGATCTTGTGAATCGACGATCTGTTTAAGGTCTAGGTCCGACAGTCCGAAATACCGCAAGCGATGCCAAATTCGCTTGGTATCCGTTTTTTGCTCCTTTAATAAGTGTTCGGCCTCAAACAGCGCTTTGGCGGGAATGCCCTGGCCGGCGGCCTTGAGACTATCGACTTGCCAGTCGAGATGTTCCTCGTGGACGAGCGCTTTGAGATACGATGCCTTGAGCTCGCCGACCGGGTCGGAGCTCACGACCGCAAGCACGTCACCTTTCTTGACTTGCTGGCCCACGTCCACCAGCACCCTGCGCACGCTGCCATCGGCCTTCGGTGGAACCTCGACATAGCGGTTGGCATTGAAGGCAGCGCCGCCAGGACACGAAATGGTGTTCTCCATGGGCAGCACGCGCACCGACTCGATTTCGATGCCTGCCGCTTGAACGGCACGGCTGTCGACGCGTACCGTGGCGGCCGCGGGCGGGTCCACCTGGGGCGGGTTGTCCTCTGCAGCGGTCGGCTTTTCAGCGTAAAGGGCCAACAGACGCTCGCGCTCCGCCACACCCCAGGCCAGCAGGGGCGCCGCGAGAACCAAAACGCCGATCCCCCACAGAACTCGCGAGTGCCGAACTTGTGCAACCAATGGAGAACTCATTGCAATAGATCCAGAGCGGCCCGATGGAAGAAAACGAGCCCGCCGCGCACAACATCAGCCGTGCGCGCCAAGCGCAAACGTACGGGGCCGGATTTCAGATGCGCCACACCGAGAGTAGCGCGCGCAAAGAGGCCGAGCCAATCGGCGGTGGCAGGTTCGTCTCGATCAGTCCGGCATGCTCCGTCGAGCTTGTCCACAGAACGCTCGCGCAGTGGCCATGCGGGGCAAGAGTCCCGCTCTGTTCGAACGAACGCCCATGCGATAGCTCACACGCGGGCACGGCGACTGCGCCCTTGCACAGGCAGCCCGACTCGTTGGGGTCGTGATCGGTGGGATCTTCGAGCGGGGTGGCCGGCGAACGGGCCAGCGCGTGAGCGCACAAGTCGAGGTCCGTGCGCAGACATTCAATCCCGCGCGCGAGCACGACCAACACCAGCACTCCGGCAATGAACCGGCATTCCCGCATGCTTGTAATCTCCAGAACCCCATATTGATGGTAGGCTGCCCTGCAAACGAGTGCAAGTTCGGGCATTATTCCACGGGGCATTGCGTGGGACAATCGCGTCAGCGCTTGGCGGTTTCGCGGCTGGCGAAATGCAGAACCTGCAGAATCACTGCAAGGACGCCGACGCCGGCGAGCACGGATTTGATCTGCTCGCCGAGTGTGTGGCCGGCGATGTCCTCCCAGCTCATGTTGGCAAATAAATCCTGCTGAGTGGGATCGACGGCCGCGCTCACCGAAGCCGTTGGAGGTTCTGACAAGCTTGAAATAGCGGGCGCTGGTCCCGCGGCCTGATTGAACGAAGGCGCCAGCGCGACGGCAGCGGGCGCCAGCGGATCAAGTTCCGAAGTGCGCGCCGGAAGCTGCCGAAGCGGGGCCTCGGCGATGACCGCCGTCGGCTCCGTATGCAGAACGCTTGTCAAGAACCAGCGCACTCGGCCACAGTAGCTGCCCGACGTGCGGCCATGCCCCTCGCCAAACAGCACGCCGGCCAGTTGGCCTTGTTCGTTGAAAATCGGACCGCCCGAGTCGCCCTGCCGCGCGGACACGGCAACCTCGACCATTTCAAAAGGAAACTTCGTCCCCGGGGCGACGTATTGCGTGCAGCGGCCGCTTGCAGCTCGATACTGACCGGACCCATAGCCGGCGATCGTTAGCACATCTCCCGGTCGCGGCGCCTCGTTGGCGAGTGCGACAGGTTGTGCGTTCGGTTTGCGAATGGAGATGATTGCCAGGTCCCAATCCCGATCGACCTGCTCGACGCGGCCTAGCGAATAAAATCCATCAGGAAAGTGAACCGAGATAGGCGCCGTGGCTTCGTTAACCACGTGCCAGTTCGTGATCACCAGGCCGGCCTGGTCGGTCACATGCACCAGCGTTCCTGAACCGTACGAGATGCTGCCGTTGCCGGGCGCCACAATTCGCGCAACCGCCGGATGAATCGCCGCGAGCGACGTCGCCGGCGAAGCCCGCGCGGCCGCCGATGGTTGCTGGCCAAAAAGGGTGGCTGCACTGGCAACAAGGACTGCTAGCGCGTAAGTCGCCTTCACTTGCTGTTGGCCTTTTGCGAATCGCGTCGCAATGCCTCGCTTTTGACGATCAACTTCAGAAGTTCGCGACGCAACTGTTCGCGGTCGTCAGGTTTGACTGAGTTCGTGCTGAGACGGGTCATGGCGCATCTGTCTAGGCGGCGATAGGCCGCCCACCTCTCAGGTCTTCGGATCGATCCGGAAAGTCTCTCCCGCCGTTGTAGCGCTGCTTGAGCGCGTCGAGCTCGTGTCGCAACGCATTATCCGCCAGCTTGGCGAGCGTCAGCCGCGCAGGATATCCCGCCAGGAATACTGCCGCGTTGCGTGCCTCGTCCAGGACGTCGGCGGACAAATACAAGGTCGCTCGAACTCGCGGAGCTGGTTCGCCCGCATGATTCAGTCGCATGGTTTTTGTCTCCAAAATGCCGGAACGGTCCGGTAGCAACTATGAGCACCTTGCATAAAAGTTCGGACGTTGGCGCAGCAAGCGTGAAACGTGGGCCGGCTTGACCGCAGAGCTTTCCCAACTGGAACGATGCTGCCCGGAGAGAACCAGCCGGGCGGTGGGCCTGCGCCGCACAACCGGCACACTCTACGCCCGAGCGCGCTTTGGCGTGAAAGCGCCCATGTCGCGAGAAAGCAAGACGAGCCTGTCGGGGACTCGAACTCGAGACTACGGATCAGTAAGGCTTTGCCTCAGAACGGTTATGGTATTGTTTCGCATATGCGAGACGATCTCGATGAAGTCGCGCTGAACGTGTTGCTCGCACAAGGGTTGGACGTGCCGACGAGCCTTGCCGGTTCCACCTGCGAGACGCGAGGGACTCAGCAGCTAAATCCATCAGCATCACGGCTACGGATGGCAATAGTATTCAGTGCAATGTTCATCGTAGTCGCAATCTATTTTGTTTTGCGGTAGCGCGCTCGATGTCCGTCGGGCTCCTCCAAACGCAGAAAGGGCCGAAATGGGGAAGACATCAAATGACCGTGATTTAGAAAAGTTTTGGGAGGAGTTTGTTCGCCACGTAAACCGGATGATTGGCGGCGTCGAGAAGGCGGACGAATTCTTCCGCCGGAATCCGAAAATCAAGCAGAAAATGCGCCCATCCGCCCGTTACCACTTCAAAAAGAACCCGCTTCACGTGAAATCGTGTGCGGGAGTTTTCTTCCAACACGACATTGAGCCACTTCTGAACGCCAGATGGAATTGAGGGGACGGACTGTTCCGCCACGTCGCTAGCGCGCAAAAAAAAGTGGGCCGGCGACTTTGCCGACCCACTTTGACTTCGAACGCCTGAAGTGTCAGGCCGTTATTTGCCCGCCAGCGGAGCGCTGATCTGGCCCATGGCTGTCAGCTCGACTGTCTTATGGTCGCCCAGATCGGTGACAATCTCGATCTTTTCGTTGACGTTGCCCAGCTTGTCGCCGGCCTCGAACGTCATGGGCACCAGGTGCACGGCCTTGGCTTCATCCGACGGCTGGAAGCGGAACGCGTCGTTGTGACAGCGAATTTCGACGATCTTGAAGTCCTTGCTACCCTTGACCACGAGCTGCTTGGTCACGGTTTGCCCGGGCTGCAGCGTGCCGAGCATGAGGGCCGTGGGGCTGACGGTCAGGTCGGCCACGATCAGGCCTTCAACATTGACGGGGAACTCCGTGCCGCGGCGATCGTTGGTGGTGACCAGAATCTGGTTCTGCAGGTAGCCCGCCGGGGCGCCCGGCTTCAGCTCGACATCCAGCTCATAGCTGGTGCGGTTGCCGTTGCGGCCAATTTCCTTCACGTCGGCGGATAGATAGGGCGACGCAATCTTTGTTCCCAAGATCTTCCAGTCGTTGCGACCGGCATATTCGATGCGGACTTTCTTGTGCGCGGAATTGCCTTCCGACACCGAGCCGAAGCTCACCTGGTTGGGGTCGAGCACCACGTCGGTGCGGATGTAGCCGCGCACATTCAATGTGACTTCGGCGTACATGGGCCGGTCGATGGTCACGGTGACCGTCGCGCCACGCTGGCCACTGAACGCGCGCGTGTTGAAGGCGGCGATGATCGCGCCCTGCTCGTGAGACTTAAGTGTGTCTTTGTTGCCGATGCGGGGCTGAGTGCAGCCGCAGCTCGAGCGCACCGAGGCAATGTGCACGTCGTCTTTGTAAAGATTGGTAATCACGAACTGATGCTCGACTTTGCCGGCTTTGGCGACGCTGCCGAAGTCGAAGGCTCGTTCGCTGAACATCTTCTCCGCCCATTGCTGGGCCGAGGCCACGCTGGCCGACAGGCACAGCGCAAGGGCAAAAGCGGTGCGCAACATGACAACTCCCCAATTACGAAGGTGAGGATCGCGGCCGGTTTGCGGCGGCGATGGCAGGTTTGAAAGGCGGACGCCGCGCTCGACGCGGCAGGCCTTGGATAGCCGTTGCAAGGCTGTTTGGCGGGACATATTCGAGTCTAGCCGTCAGTTAGTGGAAGTCAAATTTTCCGGGACGTGCGGCTCGGGCAAACTATTCGTTCCGGCGGCGCGGATTTATTGATCCGCGCGGCCTGACATACTCCCGCGCTGTCGCACCCGCTAAAGGCGATACGCTGTGTGCCACGAGCGCGCACGGCAACCGCCTGTTGCAATTGCAAACAGCGGGCCAAATCGGGCTAAAGAAATGCCTGTTAGTTGCCGATTGCGGCGAACCAGGTCACGGGGCCTCCCAGGAATCAGCCGGTCGGCCAGGGGAACCGCCCGGTGGGTTTGCCGTCGACAAGACTTCGCTTTCGAAGCCAAGGGGCAAGCCGCAGTGAGGCCCGGCTCAGATCGGCCGGCGAGACCATTGGCTGCCCCGGGCTCCTGCGGTGAATCGGTAAGCGACTGAGAGGGCCAGATCGGCGGCGTTTTTCGCCTTCAATCGACTTGTTGCATCGCACTTCGGCCACGGCTACAATGCCGTCTTGGGATTTGCGGCCGCTTGCAGCCTGACTGCTAAAGTGCCATCGTTTTGGCGAGTTTTCGCCCAACGATCTCAACTTGCAAAGTGAGCCGCGACTGCCTTGGGGCAGGGTCGCGGTTTTTTTTTGCAGATTGCACGCGTGTCGCCCACCGACAATCTGAACCACCTTAGCAAAGGCACACGCGAGGCATTCATGACCAGCAAACAAAACAAAGCGGCCTCGGGCACGCAGCTGGGCCTATCGACCGTGGCCGTTCACGGCGGCGAAGATCGCCAGAAATTCGCAAGCGCGATCACCGACCCGATCTTCTGCGCGTCCACCTATACGTTTCCCGACACGGACTCGGTGATCGAGTTCATCGAACACAAGCTGCCGCGCGAAGAGTATGGCCGCTACGGCAACCCCAGCGAAAAAGTGGTCGAGCGCAAGCTGGCCGAGTTGGAAGGGGGCGAATCGGCCTTGCTTTTCTCGAGCGGCATGTCGGCCATCGTTGGCTTGTTGATGGCGAAGCTCAACAGCGGCGACGAAGTGGTGTTCTTCAACGAGTGTTATCACCGCAGCCGCGAGTTCTGTACGAAGCACCTGGCGCGCTTCGGCGTCGTCACGCGCGAGGTGCCGGCGGGCGATTACGAGGCGATGGAGGCGGCCATCACGCCGCGCACGCGCCTGCTGGTCAGCGAATCGCCCACCAACCCTCATTTGAGCGTCATCGATCTGCCGCGCTTCGCGGCCCTGGGAGCGAAGCATGGTATTGAAACCCTGATCGATGCCACGCTCGGCACGCCCTACAACATGCGGCCCATCGCGGCCGGCATCGATTATGTCTTGCATTCCGCCACCAAATACCTGGCCGGACATAACGACCTGTTGGCCGGCGTCATCATCGGGCAATCGGCAAAGATCGAGCCCATTCGCAAGCTGCGCGGGATCATGGGGTCGGTCAATTCACCGCACAATATCTATCTGCTCGCGCGTGGGCTGAAAACCTTCGAGCTGCGCATGCAGCGGCATAATCAAAACGGTCTGGCGGTCGCGCAGTTTCTGGCGGCCCATCCGCGCATCGAGAAAGTTTACTACCCTGGCCTCGAGACGCATCCGTATTACGAAGTCGCCAAACGCACCATGCGCGGTTTCGGCGGCCTGGTTACGTTTCTGGTCAAGGACGCCGACGCCCGGCAAACCGCGGCCGTGGTCGATGCCGTCAAGATTCCGCGCATCGCTCCGAGTTTGGGTGGCGTCGAGTCGCTCATCGAGCAGCCGCTCGTGATGAGCTATTACGAGTGCACGCCCGCCGAGCGGCAGCAGTATGGCATTGCTGATAACATGATTCGCCTGGCGTGCGGAATTGAGAATCCAGAAGATCTCGTTGCCGACTTGAAGCAAGCTCTCGAAAGACCTTGAAAGGTTCCCCGCTCGCGCGGACCAGCACGATTCGCCATGCAATTCAGAACCCGCGCCATTCACGTCGGCCAGGAAATCGATCCGCAAACCGGCGCGGTCGTTCGCCCCATTCACCTGGCCAGCACCTTTGTGCAGCCGGGCGCAGGCGTGTGGGGCGAGTTCGACTATTCGCGCAGCGGCAATCCCACGCGCAAGGCTTTTGAGACCGCGCTCGCCGCGCTTGAGGGCGCCGTGGGGTGCCTGGCCTTCTCGACCGGCATGGCCGCCACGCATTGTGCCTTGACGCTGCTCTCGAGCGGTGACCACGTGCTGGCCGGATCGGACATTTATGGCGGTACCTACCGCCTGCTGCACAACGTGCTCCATCGTGCCGGCATCCAGGTCTCGCTCGTCTCGACCAGCTCAGGGCCCGAAGCGGTGCAAAGCGCCATGCGCCCCAACACCAAACTCGTGTGGCTCGAGACGCCTGGCAACCCGCTGCTTTCGATCACCGATATCGCCGCTTGCAGCCAGATCGCTCACGCGCGTGGGGCGCTGCTGGCCGTGGACAGCACCTTTGCCACTTCGGTGCTCACGCGACCCTTGGAACTAGGGGCCGATATCGTGATGCACTCGGCTACCAAGTACATCGGCGGGCATAGCGACCTGTTGGGTGGCGCTCTGTTGGCGCGCGACCAGGAGCTGTTCCAGCGGCTGTACTACATTCAAAACGCGACGGGCGCCGTCATGGGCCCGCTCGAGGCTTTTCTTTGCTCGCGGGGACTCAAGACCCTGGAGCTGCGCGTGCGCGAGCAATCTCGAACCGCGGCGCTGTTGGCCGAGTGGCTGGCCGAGCATCCACGCGTCGCGAAAGTCTATTACCCCGGCCGGCCTGACCATCCAGGCCATGCGATTGCGAAACGGCAGATGCAAGGCGCGTTTGGCGCCATGCTCAGCTTCGAGCTGAATGACACGTTTGCGGCGGCCAAGCAACTAGTTGAATCGACGCGGCTGTTTCAGTTGGCCGTGAGCCTGGGCGCTGTCGAATCTCTGATCGAACAGCCGGCGGCCATGTCGCATGCCAGCTACGGCCGCGAAGACCGGCTGGCCCACGGCATCAGCGACGGCCTGGTGCGGCTGTCCGTCGGGCTGGAAGCCTTTGAAGACCTGCGAGATGATTTGGCGCAGGCCATGGCGCGGTAGGCGGCTGTCAGCGGCCTTGACCGCCCTTCGTGTGCAACCGATCGCGTCGCCCGCAAACAAGCGAAGCCATCGCTCGGCACTCGACCAAGCGATGGCTTCTCGGGACTGGCAGTCGAGGTTTGGACTTAACTTAAGTTAGTTTCAAATCCCCAACTGTGCAGTTTGTTCAGCGAGATGCCTACCGCCAGCAGGCTGTCGATCGTATCGGTCCCAGCACCGCCCGCCAGCTTGGACTGACCCGAGATCGTCGTGTCATCCGAGGTGGTCAACGAATCATTACCGGCACCCAGATCCACGTTCAACTTTTCCAGCGCCGCAGCGACGATGTCGACGGTGTCGTCGCCG
>DATJEN010000237.1:0-2688 GCA_035496575.1 Pirellulales bacterium | reverse complement strand
CGGCGCCGTAGGTTTTGCGGTACTTGGCCCACGGGATCATGCTGGCCATCATCAGCCGCATCGTGCCCGCCGCGTTGGCGCACAGCGAGATGCGGCCCAAATTCAGCCCGTGATAGGCGATCGTCAAACCGTCGCCGCGCGTCGGCTTGAGCAAGTTCGCTGCCGGCACGCGCAGGTTCTTGAAGATGATGCCCTGGTTATAGGTGTGCTTGAGAGCCCACAGCCCGTACTTGCGCAATTGAAACTGTTCGTTCTCCTCCCGCGGCAGATCGACCACGAGCACGGCGGGCCGCTTGTCGATCAGGCACACCAGGCCCACGGTGCGGCCGGGAACGACGTTCGTGATGAACAACTTCTCGCCGTTGACGACATAGTCGTCCCCGTCGCGAACCGCGGCGGTCCGCAATGCCGTCAAATCGGACCCAGCGCCCGGTTCGGTCAGCGCGAAGGCCGACAGCCGCTTGCCGCTGGCCAGGTCCGGCAAAAAGCGCTGCTTCTGCTCGGGGCTGCCGAACGTTCGCACGGGATCGACCGCGCCAATGCAGCCATGCACGGAGGCCAGGCCCGCCACGGTCGCGTCGACCATGGCCATCTTGGTCAAAAAGGAGGCGAAGGCCGCGAACGGCGAACCCGAGCCGCCATATTGCTTGTCGACGAGCAAACCCCAATAGCCGACTTCGCCCAATTCGTCGAGCGTGCGCTGCGGCACCTTCTTGCGCTCGTCGAGATTGGTGCCGGCCTTCACGTGCCGCCGCATGACCTCCAGCGAATCGTTCATCACGCGCGTGACTTCGGGCGGCACGGGTTTGGGCTGACATTCGAACTCTTCGACGGGCACGCCGCGCTCCCAAATCGCGCGATGCACGGGGCTGTTAACGGTTTGGAACCGCTTGGCGAAAAGCTGCTCGACCTGGTCGTCGGCCTTGTCGATCGCACCAGTTCGGCGCGCCTCGTCGTCGCTCTTGCCGCCCAGCTTCAACGCGGTTTCGGCAAAAGAGGCTTTGTTGTCGAGGTCCTGCTCGTCGACGTCGCGCGGCTGCGCCTGAGTCTGCGGGTTCATGAGTTGACTCGCGGTTTGGGTGAATGTGCTCGGTGCTATTTGTTATACATTACCTTCCGAACGGTCGGTAGGATATTTCAGGGGATTTTTTGGATGACTGAAGTTCCTGTACTCCCGAGATTTACGAGGCGTACATGTCCGCGATTTCAGCCGCGAAATTCGCCATCACCACGTTGCGGCGGATTTTCAAGGTGGGCGTGAGCTCGTCGGTTTCAATCGTGAATCCACGCGGCAGCAACTTGAATTTTTGCACCTGCTCGGCGTGCGAGACGTCCTTCAGGCGGTTTTTGATCCGATCCGCGTAGAGCTTCAGCACCTGCGGGTGGGTCAAAACTTCGGCTGGCGACTTGAGCGCGATCTTCTGCCGCGCAATCTCGGCCTTCAGTCCATCGGGGTCGGGAACGATCAGCGCGGTCAAGAAATTCTTGCCATCACCGATCACCATGGCCTGCGCCACGAGGGGATCTTGCGCCAGCAACCCTTCCAGGTACGAGGGCGCAATGTTCTTTCCGGCCGCGGTGACGATCAACTCCTTCTTGCGTCCTGTGATCTTCAGGTACCCGTCTTCCAAGGCGCCCAAGTCGCCGGTGTGCAACCAACCATCGCGAATGGTCTGAGCCGTGTCGTTTGGCAAGTTCCAGTAGCCGGCCATCACGTGGGGTCCGCGGGTCAGAATTTCGCCGTCGTCGGCAATGCGAACTTCCACTCCGTGAATCGGCTTGCCGACCGTGCCGAGCCGATGCTCCGTCATCGTTCCGCTGCTGATCACCGGCGAAGTTTCGGTGAGGCCATAACCTTGCACGAGCACCACACCGTTGCGATTGAAGTAATCGGCCACATGGTCGGGTAACGCGGCGCCGCCACCGCAACACATTTTCATGCGCCCGCCGAGCAAGCCTTGCAGTGCGCCGGGCTTATCCGCCAGGCCATTGTCCTGCATGTAGCGGTACACCTTGTCGAAGAAATAGGGCACCCCGTTGAGATACGTCGGCTTGAGTGACTGGCAATCGGCGATGATCGTTTCGCGGCTCTGGGCCAGCGCCAGCTCACCACCACCGGCGATCCACAAGTAGTAATCCGAAGTGCGCGCGAAGCTGTGCGATAGCGGCAGCCAACTCAGCCGCAAATCGTCCGGCTCAAGCGTGAACGACTCGAGCACCGCCCGGCAGTTGAAAACCAGATTGCGGTGCGAGAGCATCACACCCTTGGGTTCGCCGGTGGTGCCCGACGTGTAGAGCAACGTGGCGAGAGCATCGGGCTTGAGCTCGGCAAGCGTTCGCTTTTCGATGTCGCGTCCTTGGTCTTCAGTGCAACCCGCGACGGTATCGGCAAGCAGGCCAACCGACTGGCCGCGAATCTCTTCGCTCGTGGGATCGAACGAAACAATGCGCACCCCGTCGGGCAAATCTTTGGCGGCGGCCGCGAGCTTCTTGGCCTGCTCGGGGCCCGAGACGAAGGCCAGCTTCGCGCCGCTATCGACAATTTGATAGGCAATCTGCGGACCGGTCAGCGTGCTGTGGACCGCCACGTCGATGGCGCCTGCCATCAAGATGGCCAGGTCGAGTACGATCCACTCGTACCGATTCTCGGAAACCTGAATGACCCGATCTCCCGGCTTCACTCCGAGC
>DATJEN010000236.1:0-9347 GCA_035496575.1 Pirellulales bacterium | reverse complement strand
GACGGCTTGCTCATGAGTGGCTGGACAAGTGAGAGGGCGCCCCACGGAGGGCTGTTAGGGGCGCGGATAGGAGCGATAGGCTTCCAACGAACATTCGATCACGGCACAAGCCGCCGCCGATCCTTGGAACTCGTCGACCTCGACGGCCTTTCCCTCGAGCGTCTTATAATCTTGAAAAAAGCGGCGCGCCATTTCCAAACGGTGCGGCGGTAGCTCCCGATAGTCGTGGATGCCCTGGTACTCCGGATCGTCGACCGCGACCGCCAGAATCTTGTGGTCGCGCTTCCCCGTATCGATCATGGTCATCAGCCCGATGGCGCGGGCTTGGATCAAGGTCAGCGTGGCAACGGCTTCTTGGCACAGCACGAGCACGTCCAGCGGATCGTCGTCCTCGGCAAACGTCTGTGGGATGAAGCCATAGTTCGCCGGGTAATAGACGGCCGAGTACAGCACGCGGTCCAAGCGCAACAATCCCGTGGCCTTATCGAGCTCGTACTTGACGTTCGACCCCATGGGGATTTCGATCACGGCCGTAAACAGGCGCGGCACATTCGGCCCGGGCGCGACATCATGCCATGGATGAGCCATTCGCGGTCCTTCGTAATCCGATCGGCAGCCAAAACGTCGAACTCGCGCCGCAAGCGCGCCATCGGCAGCGGGCGATAGCTACAGCCTATCGGATTCGCGCCCGTCTTCAACCGCCGTTGCTCGAGGCCTCTCGCTTGCCCGCGGTGCTTGTGGGTTGCTTTCGAACCCAGTAGCCTTTGCGCCCATGACCATCTCGTCTGGCGATCCGCAAAGCTTGGAAATCGCAGCCCTTGGGCGGCCGACGCGCGTTCGCTACCAGGTATTGGCGCTCGCAGTCGTGATGGCGGTGCTTTTGTACCTGGACCGCATGGCCATCTCGGTGGCACTGCCTGCGATCTCGCGCGACTTGAACCTGGACCTCGGCCAAGCGGCCGATTCGGTGGCTGCTTTTTTCTGGTGCTATGCGCTTTGTCAAATCCCGGCGGGCTGGCTGGGCGATCGTTGGGGAAGCCGACGAGCGCTCGTGCTGTACGTCGTCGCCTGGTCGGCGGCCATGGCCGGCATCGCCATGGCCGCCGGGCTGGTGTCCTTGATTGCCATGCGCGCCCTGCTCGGCATCGGACAAGCTGGCGCCTACGCCACCGCGGCGAGCATGCTCAGACGCTGGATTCCTTTCACCTGGCGCGGGCTGGCCAATAGCGCCGTATCGCTCGGCGGAAGAGCTGGCGGCGTGCTCGCTCCAATTACGACTTCCATTTTGATGCGCGCGCTAGCCGGACGCGGTTCCAACGAGCAATCCTGGCGAACCGTTTTTCTGGGCTATGCGGGCTTGGGCCTGGTGTGGGCCATGGTCTTCTGGAGAACCGCGCGCGACCGGCCTAGCCAGCACCCGCGCGCGAATGCGGCCGAGCGCGCGATGGTGCTCGAGGGCGAAAACGAAGCGCTCGCCGAGCCGCGCGGTGCGATTCCGATCGGGGCCTTGGCGCGATCGCGCGGCGTGCAGTTGCTGGCGATTGAAAACTTCGCCGTCAACGTGGGCTGGATATTTATCGGCACGCTTCTGCCCACTTACTTGATCACGGTCCATGGTCGCAGCGAGATCGAAGCTGGCAGCGCGGCCAGCATGACCGCAGCGGCCGGAATGGCAGGCTGCCTGGCCGGCGGACTGGCGACCGATTGGCTCGTCAAACGCGCGGGACTTGTGTGGGGCCGCCGCGTGCCGGGCGTGCTGTGCTGCGGAGGCGCGGCAATCATCTATGCCGTGTGCTATGGGCTTCACGATCCAACTGCGATTGTGTGGGCCCTCGTGCTCGCGAGCTTTTTCGGCGATTTCGCGCTGGGGGCGATGTGGGCCACGTGCCAGGACATTGGCCGCGCGTACTCCGGCACGGTGCTGGGAGCGGCGAACATGTTTGGCAACATTGGCGCCGCTTGTGCCGCATCGCTGATTGCACGCCTGGCCGCGAACTTCGGCTGGTCTTCGACCTTCCTCCTTTCGGCATGTGCCTATTCGGTGGGCGCGATTTCTTGGGCCTTGATCGACCCACGCGTCCCCATCGCAACTGCGCACAATGAGGCTGAAAGCACGCCCCCGAGCAAAGCTGATTGAAGCTAAATCTCGAGCCGCCTAAACTGGGCAAATGGATTCGGATTTCGAGCTTTTCTGCCGAGGGCGCGACGCTTGAGCCGGCTTATCACGATCCGTCATGCGCTAATATGCTTGATCGCCGCCGCCGCGCTAGCTGGTGCAGCGACTTCCGCGCATTTCGCTCGCGCCGCCGACACGAAGCTTTGGGCCCTCGAGCCGGTCGCGCGTCCCGCCTTGCCCGCGGTGCGTCGCGCGGAATGGATACAAAGCCCGATTGATCGCTTCATCCTGGCGCGGCTCGAGGAGCGGGATTGGCAACCGGCGGCCGCGGTGTCGCGCGCGAAGCTGATCCGCCGCGTGTATTTCGATCTGTGGGGACTTCCGCCCACGCCCGAGGAAGTGCGGAAGTTCGTGGCCGATGCGGACCCCGCCGCTTACGAGCGGTTGATCGACCATTTGCTCGCCGGTCCCCACTACGGCGAGCGTTGGGGGCGCTATTGGCTGGACCTCGTGCGGTTTGCCGAAACCAACGGCTATGAGCGCGACGCGCTCAAGCCAAATGCCTGGCAATATCGCGATTGGGTCATTCGCGCCTTCAACGACGATATGCCTTACGATCGGTTCGCCACCGAGCAACTTGCCGGAGACGAGCTGCCGGATGCCAACGAGCAATCGCGCGTCGCGACAGGTTTTCTGCGGATCGGCACGTTCGATGACGAGCCGAACGATCCGCTCAAATACAAGTTCGAGCAGCTCGACGACCTGGTGCACGCCACGAGCACCGCCTTTTTAGCCATCACGCTCAAGTGTGCGCGCTGCCACGACCACAAGTTCGATCCCATTCCGCAGACCGACTACTACGCGGTCTTGAATTTTTTTGCCGCTGGGAAACCGGCCGAAGGCCCGCTGCTGGCCTTCGCAAGCGGCGCGGACCGGCCCGAAGTTCGCTTGCTGCAAGGAGGCGATCCCAACCACGCGGGCGAGATCGTGCCGGCTGGCTTTCTGTCGATGATCGGCGGCAAGGGAATTGAGCCCCTCAACTCCGCCGGCGATAAGCCACAGCCTTCTCGCACACAATTGGCGCGGTGGATCACTTCGCCCGACAACCCGCTCACGGCGCGCGTGATGGCGAATCGGCTGTGGCAGCATCATTTCGGCGAAGCCCTGGTGCGCACGCCCGACAATTTCGGAAAACTGGCGAGCCCGCCCACGCATCCCGAGCTGCTGGATTGGCTGACGAGCGAGCTGGTGGCGGGCGGTTGGCGGCTGAAGCGATTGCACCGCATGATTCTGCTCTCGGCTACTTATCAAATGGATTCGACGCACGCGCGCGAAGCCGAGTACGCGGGCCAGGACTTCGACAACAAGCTGTGGTGGCGCGCGAACCGACGACGCTTGGAGGCCGAGCCGCTGCGTGACGCCATGCTCGCCGTCAGCGGACAACTGAATGCAAAGGCGGGCGGGCCGAGTTTCTTTCCGCCGGCCAGCAAGGAAGCACTCGAGGGCCTTTCGAAAAAAGGGGCCGAGTGGGGCACGTCGCCGCCCGATGAACAGCGCCGCCGCTCGGTCTACATGATGACCAAGCGATCGCTGCTGTCCCCTTTCATGACCACGTTTGATTCCAGCGACACAACGCAGCCTTGCAGCCAGCGGAATGTGTCGATCGTCGCGCCTCAGGCGCTTGCTTTATTGAACAATGAGCTCGTACACACCCAGAGCCATGCCTTCGCCGAGCGCGTCAAGCGCGAAGCCCCTGGGGAGTTGGACCGCCAAATCGAGCACGCCTGGTGGCTCGCGCTCGGCCGGGAACCCAGCCAAAGCGAGCAGAGCGAAGCGGTCCGCCACGTGTCCATGCAGGCGGCGAATCTGGCCTCGGCCGCCGCGGCGGGCGGCCAGCCGCTCACACCCGAGCAAGCTCAGCAGCAGGCATTGGCTTCACTGTGCCACGTGCTGTTCAACACCAATGAGTTCATGTATGTCGACTGAGCACACTCACAAAAATGAACTGCCGCCCAGCGGCCGCCGCGAGCGCCGCTTGTTTCCGTGCGGGCACACCCGCCGCGAATTCGTGTGGGAAATGGGAGGTGGGTTCGTCGGGTTGGCGCTAACGAGCTTGTTGGCGCAAGACGGTTTCTTCACCCGGCAGGCCCGCGGCGATCAATCCGCGCGCAGCGAGAATCCGCTCGCCAGCAAGCCAGCCCACGTTCGCGCGGCGGCGCGGTCGTGCATCTTTCTGATGATGAACGGCGGGCCCAGCCACGTGGACACGTTCGACTACAAGCCTACGCTTGCCAAATATGCCGGTAAGCCGCTGCCGCCCGAGAAGCAGTTCACCAACTCCGGCAACCGCAAAATGGGATTCCTCACGCCCGCCTGGCGAAAGTTTCAGCCCGGCGGCCAAAGCGGGCTCATGATCTCCGATTACTTTCCGCGCGTTCGCGAGCATGCCGACAAGCTCGCGCTCTTGCGATCTTGCCACACCGACAGCCATGCGCACGGTTCGGCGCTTGTGGCCATGAACACGGGCAGCACCTTCATCGGCCGCCCGTCGCTCGGCTCGTGGGCCGTGTATGGCTTGGGCAGCGACAATCAAAGTCTGCCAGGCTATGTGGCCATCATGGACAAACGCGGCGGCCCGATTAGCGGCCAGCCGAATTGGTCAAGCGGTTTCATGCCCGCCAGCTATGCCGGCACGCTGTTCCGGCCGGTTGGCGAGCCCGTGCTCGATTTGCGCGGACCGCTCGATTCGAAATCGCAGCGCGAGCAACTCGACCTGCTGGCCAGGCTTAATCAAGAACATCTGGTCCAGCGGCCGGGCGGAGCGGAGCTTGCCGCGCGCGTGCAAAGCTATGAGCTCGCCTACCGCATGCAGTCCGAAGCGCCCGAGGCCGTCGATCTGTCGAAGGAAGATCGCGCGACGCTCGAAATGTACGGCGTGGGAAGCGCGCCCACCGATGAGTTTGGCCGCAACTGCCTCGTTGCCCGACGATTGGTCGAGCGCGGCGTGCGCTTCGTGCAGCTCTACTCAGGTGGCGGACATCTGGAAGACACCTGGGATGCACACGAGAGCGTCGAGAAGAACCATGGCAAGCACGGGGCCGAGGTCGACCAGCCCATCGCGGCCTTGCTCACCGATCTCGAGCGGCGTGGGCTGCTGGATAGCACTCTGGTGCTGTGGGGCGGCGAGTTCGGCCGCATGCCATTTGCCGAAGGCGAGGGCGCGCCGGGGCGAAACCACAATCCGTATGGCTTCACGATGTGGCTGGCCGGCGGCGGCGTGAAAGGCGGAACGTCCTACGGCGAAACCGACGAGTTCGGATTTGCAGCCGTCGAAAACAAGGTCCATCTGCACGATCTGCATGCCACCGTGCTTGCCCTATTGGGGCTCGATCACGAAAACCTGACCTACTTCCATCAAGGCCGGGACGAGCGTTTGACGGATGTTTACGGAAATGTCATCCGCGACATTATTGCGTAAGCGCAGCAGTCCTCAGTAATAATGACCGTCTGAAGGCGTTCGCTGCCAATCGCGAATCCGCTGGTCGGGTTCGCCTGTGCGGAACAGGGCAAGAGCGGAGGTCTTCCATGATCCGCTCGATGTGCGTCATTGCCGTAACGGCTTTCTTGGTTCTAACTGCCGCGCGCCTTGCGGCCCGCGCCGCCGATCGCGGTGCACTCGATGCCGGCTCGGAGCCGCCCATTCGGCGCGTGGAAAAAACGCCCGCGCAGTGGAAGCGCCAGCTCACGCGCAAGCAGTTCGAGGTCACGCGCCGTGGCGTAACCGAGACGCCCTATTCAGGCCAGTATTGGAAAGAGAAACGCCCTGGCACGTATCAGTGCCTGTGTTGTGGGCTGCCGCTTTTCAGCTCGCAGGCCAAGTTCGATTCGCAGACCGGCTGGCCAAGTTATTGGGAACCGCTCAAGGCCAACCGCCTCGTCGCTCTGGAAGATCGCAGCGAAGAGCCGCCGCGCACCGAGGTTCGCTGTGCGGCTTGCGATGCGCACCTAGGACACGTCTTCGCCGATGGCCCGCCACCCACCGGGCTGCGATTCTGCATCAATAGCGCGGCGCTAAAGTTCGTGGCCAAGGAGAAGGGGTTGGGGGTTGGGGATTAGCGGTTGGGGATTCGAAGAGAGGAGCCGCCATGTGGCGATTGGTATTGGCCGCAGCTTGTTTGGTTCTCGCCGACGCGAAGGAAGAAGCCAACCGCGCTGATATCGCAAAATGGCAAGGCGAGTGGCGCGCGGTCGCGATGGAGAACGACGGCAAGCCATCGACCGGCGAGCAGCTTGCGAAGATCAAGCTCACGGTCAACGGCACGAACTATTATTTTCAAAACGGCAGCTTCAGCGAGCACGGCACGTACCGCTTCAACGCAGCCGTCGAGCCCAAGCAGCTCGACATCGTAGTGGGCGACGGCAAGGACAAGGGCAAGGTCTACCAGACCATCTACAAAATCGCGGGCGACGAGCTGACGATCTGTCTCGAAAGTGCCAACGAGAAGCGGCCCACCGAATTCATCGGCCGTGCCGGCAGCGGCTGCGTCCTGGAAGTGTGGCGGAGAGTGAAGTAGGGGATAGGGGTTAGGGACTGAGGACTGAAAGCCCAGATTACTTTTCGATCGTCATTGCCAGGCAGAATGGGCCTGCCGGTGTTTCGCTTTTGCGAGACGTGTAATCGACCTTCACGACTTTCTGTTTCGGCTTGGGGTTGGTGTACGTTGACGCGTACAGCCGCAGGTGGGCTCCAACCTGAGTGGCGCGATTGTTTTCGCCCTTCCACACCACCTTGCCGCGGCTGGGCTCCGCTTCACCATCGAGGTAATACCAGTCGCGAACGTCCTCGCCGTACGTAATCGAGAGCCCTTCGGCGCTGCCATCGTCGTAGTGCAACACATATTGCCCGATCAGCGTTCCATCCTTGACATGCCAATCGGTGCCTGGCACGTTCGGGCCACCGCCAAAACAAGTTGCGTGCAGAACATGCAGCTTGGCAAAGGCGCGGTTGACCGGAATGCCTTCAATCTTTTCCGGATCGTCCTCTTGCACCTTACCTCCGAGGACCAGAAGCCCCGGGCCGACCGTGAACTTAACACGGTTGAAGATCTGCTCGCCCATCGGCAACGACGCAAGTGAGTTGCCCTCGATCCCGCTGCCGAGATTGTCGGTCAGTTTACGGTTCGTGAGAGCCGATAGATCGATGCACACGAACTCCTGAGCCTGCGCCTTCGGCGTCGAGCAGCAGACGATCGCGAGTGCGACAACGGCGGACGTGCTCAATACGCGGCTCATGACAGCTCCTTCGCGTGACTAGGGGTTAGGAATTAGGAGCCAGTCGTCGGTACCGGTCACAGTACATGTCGACTTGAAAGTAACATTGTTTCCTGATTCGCACTGGCAAAGCCAGTGGCACCCAAACGGTCCTGACCCCCCGACCCCTAACCCCGAATCCCCAACCCCTAACCCTTGCTCGGCTGCCTTCGCGCAATCACGAACCATGTCTTCGGCCCGCCGGGCGAGAAGGTCTCGCGGAACTCGGGGATCACCTGAAAGCGGTTCGGGGTGATCGACTCAATTTCCCAGCCCGTGGCAAACGCCGTCCGCAGCTCCGCCTGGCTCACGCGGCGCGGGCCCGTCGTGCCGGGCTCCTCGTCGCTGAAGCACATCAGGAACAAGCGCCCGCCCGGCTTGATGACGGACGCCAGCCCCGCGACATAACGCGTGCGGTCCGCGTCCGAGAAGACGTGAAACAGCCCGCTGTCGATCGCGCTGTCGAACATCTCGGGCATCTCGCCCAAGGCCAACGCGTCCATCACGAGGAAGCTGGCGGTGATGCCGCGCTCGGCCGCTTTTTGTTTCGCGCGGCGGATGGGCTCGTCGAGATAGTCGATGCCGGTCACCTTGTGGCCGCGCTCGGCGAAATACAACGCGTTCTCGCCCGTGCCGCACCCGGCGTCGAGCACGGAGCCGGCAATGCGGTCGGCCATTTGCACAAAGGCCGGCTGCGGCCCGGCAATATCCCACGGCGCCTTGTCGGCGTAGGCGCTTTGGAAGTGCGCTTTGTTGGGGATGTTGGACATGGCAGATCCTTCAAGCACACTGGGCCCAAACACGGTCATGCCAAGGCATGACCTACGCGATCAACTCCTCCAGCACATTGCCTTCCACGTCGGTCAAGCGCATTTCGCGGCCGCCGTGGAAAAAGGTGAGCGCTTCGTGGTCGAGGCCCATCAGGTGCAGGATCGTGGCGTGCAGGTCGTGTACGTGCACCGGCTTTTCGACCGCCGCGTAGCCGAACTCGTCCGTCGCGCCATATGCCTGCCCGCCCTTGATGCCCCCGCCGGCCATCCACATCGAGAAGCCGCGCGGGTTGTGGTCGCGCCCCTTGTTGTCGCCCTGGCTGGTCGGCGTGCGTCCGAACTCGCCGCCCCACACGACGAGCGTCTCGTCGTGCAGTCCGCGCTCGCGCAAGTCGTCGAGCAAGGCCGCGATGGGCTGATCGGTCTCCGCGCAGTGCAGCTCGTGGTTCTTCTTCATGCCCTGGTGCGCGTCCCAGTTCTCGTCAAAATGGCCGCCACCGGAATACACCTGTACGAAGCGCACGCCGCGCTCGACGAGCCGCCGCGCCATCAAGAGCCGCCGCCCAAATTTTTCGGTCGCGGGATTATCGAGCCCATAGCGAGCATGCGTCTGGGCCGACTCGCGCGCGAGGTCCACGGCCTCCGGCGCGTGCTGCTGCATGCGGAAGGCGAGCTCATACGTTTCCAGCCGCGCGGCAAGTTCCGTGTCGCGCGGCAACTGCTCGCGATGCATCTGACCGAGCGTCGACAGCAAGTCGAGCTGCTGCCGTTGCTGCGCGCGCGTGACGCCCCCGCGCGGCGAAAGATCGATGATCGGATCGCCCGTCGTGCGGAACTGCGTGCCCTGGTAACCGGCGGGCATGAAGCCCGCGCCCCAGTTGGGCGCTCCGCCGATCGGGCCGCCGCGATGGTCGAGCATCACCACGTACGAGGGCAGGTTCTGGTTCATCGTGCCCAGGCCATAGGTCACCCATGAGCCCAGACTGGGATAGCCCTGCCGCAAGCTGCCGGTGTTCATCTGCAACAGACCCGAACCATGCGCGAAGCTGTCGGCGTGGCACGAGCGAACGATAGCCATCTCGTCAACGTGCTCGGCCACTTTGGGAAACAAGCTCGAGACTTCGATACCCGACTGGCCGTGCTTGGCGAAT
>DATJEN010000235.1:0-4593 GCA_035496575.1 Pirellulales bacterium | reverse complement strand
GTGACGGACCGCGACCGCTGACCGGTTTCGAGTTCCGAGTTTCGGGTTCCGAGTTGACGCGGATACCTAGGGAACTCGGAACTCGGAACTCAAAGGCCCGAGGACCTTGCATGACGACTCCGATTCTGCCCCGGATCGCCTCGCCCGCCGACCTGCAGCGCCTCGACGAGGCCCAACTGGCCGAGCTCGCCCAGGAGATGCGCGATGAGCTGGTGCGCGTCCTGAGCATCCGCCCCGCCCACTTCGCTTCGAACTTGGGAGTGGTCGAACTGTGCCTGGCCCTGCACACCACGTTCGATTTCAGCCGCGACCGCCTGATCTGGGACACTGGCCATCAAATCTACCCGCACAAGCTGATCACGGGCCGCTACCACGAGTTCGGCACTATGCGCACCAAGGGCGGCCTGATGGGCTACCCCAACCCTCACGAAAGTCCCTACGACCTGTTCATGACCGGCCACGCCGGGTGCAGCATTTCGACCGTGCTGGGCATCAAGAGTGGCGATGATCTGCTGCCCGCCGAAAGCGACCGTCGCGCGATCGCGGTCATTGGCGATGGCGCGTTCCCCTCGGGCATCGTTTACGAAGCCATGAACAATGCCGGAGGTCTGCGCAAGAATCTGCTCGTCATCCTGAATGACAATCAGATGTCGATTTGCCCGCGCGTAGGCGGCTTGGGCGAATACCTGGATCGGCTGCGCGTGAACACCTTTTACACCGGTCTGAAGAGTGAAGTCCTCAAGATCTTGAACAAGGTGCCGCTGCTGGGCGATCCAGCCGAGCGTTTTTTGGCGCAGGTCAAAGAATCGATCAAAGCCGGCCTGCACGGCGGGATGCTCTTCGAGCAGCTCAACTTCCGCTACATCGGTCCGGTCGACGGCCACAGCATCCCGCAACTGCGCAAATATCTTTCCATGGTCAAAGACGTGCCCGGCCCTGTGCTGCTGCACGTCGTGACCGAAAAAGGCCACGGTTTCAAACCGGCCGCCGAAGACCCCGTGTTCTTCCACACGCCTGCCCCTTTCACGCGCGATGACGACAGCGTTGTGGCGTTCAAGAAATCGTCTGGCAAGGCCTATACCGACGTTATCAGCCAGGCCATCTACAACGAGATGGGACGCAACGAGCGCGTGACCGTGATGACCGCCGCCATGTGCCAGGGCACGAAGCTCGAAAAAGTCCGCGACGCTTTCCCGGCGCGATTTTTCGACACCGGCATATGCGAATCGCACACCGTGGCGTTTGCGGCCGGCCAGGCCAAGGCCGGTTTGCGGCCCATCGTCGATATCTACAGCACGTTCTTGCAGCGCGCCTACGATCAGATCTTCCAAGAGGTGGCATTGCAAAATCTGCCCGTCACTTTCCTGCTCGATCGGGCTGGACTCACGGGACCGGATGGCCCCACCCATCACGGCGCGTTCGATCTGGGCTACTTGCGGCTATTTCCCAACATGATCGTCATGGCGCCGGGAGATGAAACCGATGCCACGGCCATGCTCGAGTTTGCGCTCAAACAAGAGCATCCCACGTCGATGCGCTACCCGAAGGCCAGCGCGGACACGTTGCAGGGCGCCCGCACGCCCGTCGAGCTGGGCCGGGCCGAGGTGTTCGAGTGGGGTCACGATGGGATGATCCTGGCCTGCGGCAGCCTGCTCTCGAATTGCATCGCGGCCGCCGCGTCGTTGCGGGAAGAAGGACTCGACGTGGGCGTGATCAACGCGCGCTTCGTCAAACCGCTCGACACAGAGACCGTGCTGCGCGCCCTGAGTTCGAGTCCGTTTGTCGTGACCGTGGAAGAGGCGGCCCTGGCCGGTGGATTCGGCAGCGCCGTCATCGAAGCCGCCACCGATGCCGGCCAAAGCGCCGCCCACGTGCGCCGCTTGGGCATTCCGGATCGGTTCATCGAGCACGCTGAGCGCGGCGAGCTGCTGACCGATTTGGGTCTCGACGCGGAGGGGATCGCCCTGGCCTGCCGCCAAATGGCAGCCCGCTTTATTGCGGCCAAGCCGGATCGCCGCCGCGTGAGCTAGCCCTGGGCGCGGTTGATTTTAGCGCGCGTCGGAAATGACATCGCTTGAGCTTTGACCGGTTGCGCGGTCCAGCTCGGCCCTGCGCCGGTGGTAATCGGCCAGCGCTTGCTCGTATTTCTCGCGGACTTCGATCAATTGCCGCTGCGCCTGGGCCAGCGTCAAGAAGTTCGCCTTGTCGACGTCATAGTTGGCCCGCGCGAGCTCGAGGTTCTGCTCGGCAAACGGCAGAAACTTGTTTGCGTAGAGCGCGGCGGCTTCGCGGCTTTCTTGCGCTGCCTCGAATGCGGCCTGGACATCGTATTGGATATCCAACTGGCGCTGCTGATATTCGGCCCGGCGTTCGCTCAGGCGAAACTGCGCCTCGCACACGGCAGCCTTGAGCTTCTGCCGGTAGATCGGCACGTTCACGTTCATGCCCATTTGCCCGCGCAAGTCGCCTTGCGTCGAGGCCGGCTGCCAGAACGAATCGTACCGCCCGAAGAATTCGGCGTCGGGGTAGTACTGCTTCATGGCCAGCGTGACGGCCCACTCGGCCCCGCGCACGCGCGCCGCGAGCGCCGCCAGGTCGGGCCGTTGCAAGGCGGCTGTCTGCTGTAGCTCGGCGATGTCCGGCAGCGGCTCATCGTACGCCAGAGTGCGCGGCGGGGGCGGCAAACGGTCCAAAGGCGGACGGCGCAGAAGCGTGTTGATTCGGCTCGTGGCAACCCGCTTCATGCGCTCAATTTCGAGCTGTCTGCGTTCGATCGTTGTGAGTTCTACGTCGGCCTGCAAGACGTCCTGTTGCGTGACCAGGTTGTTTTCGTATTTGGCCTGTGCCGAATCTCGAAACTCGCGCATCACGCGCAGATTCTCGTCAAGCAATTCGGACTGGCGGTGAACCAAGTAGTAATCGAAATACGCGGCGCGCGTCACCTGCGCGACTTGCAGGCGCGTGTCGTCAATGTCATGAAACGCCGCGCTCGCCTCCGCCTGTGCCGCCTGCCCGCGGGCCGGCCGCTTGCCAAACCACGGCACCTTCTGAGAGCCCTGCAGAATGTACGCGGACGAGACATCGTTCGAAACAAACGAAGCCGGGGCAGCCATCGCCATGAACATCGGGTCGTCGAGCGCGACAGCCTGTGGATAGCGCTGGGCCATCGCTTGCCAAGCGTACACCATTGCCTGGACCGATGGATTGCGAGCTTCGACTTCGCGCACGAGCTCCGGCAGCGAGAGCTCGGCCTCACTCAGGAACGCGACCGGCTCGATCGGCGAAGTCGACTGCACGACCGGCAATCGACGCGCGGTTTGAACGGCGGCCGGCGGCGGCTCGGCCGAAGCGCTGCTCGCCTCGACGGGCACGGCCTGCGGACGCGACGCCTCAATGACCGAACGCTGCGGAGTTCGAGTCTTCGCTGAACTGCACCCGGCGATCAGCAACGTGACCGCGGCAAAGCGCGCGCAAAAACCCGCCCTGAAGAAGAGCGCCATGGAACGGCCCTAAACGCGGAAGGTGTTCTGGCTGGCGGGTTAGCAGGCTGCGCCACGAAGGAAGCAGTGTCGGGTTGCATCGGATGTGCCGAGTAGCCCGCTTGAAGCAGCGGCAGGCGACCCTCACCACTTACCAAATTCGGTGCTAGCTGAGAGCAGATAGGGATGGAGCATCGAGAGCCGGGTGCATGCATGCTCGTTAGACGCGCGCCAGCTGAAACAAAAAAACCAGCCAGCCCACGGACGGTTCCCCAGGCTGGCTGGCATCGCATTCAGCTCCGTGAACTAGCCGCCGCAGCATTCGCACAGCGGACAGTCACAGCCTGAGGCGCAACCGGGACAGCAAGCGCAGCAATCAGCATTTGCGCTGCCCAAGTTGGCCAACATCAGAACGAACGAGAATAGTAGGCTCATTTGAGATTCCTTTGAACGTGATGGAAATGAGATCGAACGTGCGACGAGTCGCCGCTTTTCATTCGATCCACGTGCAAAAGAGAATCCGGATCGGGATGTCTGGCCGATCGTCCGAACGTGGGCAAGACGTTGTCGAGATCGTCCGTCCGATCGCCGCACAGCGAGTTGATTGAGGAGCCAGCCACGCCAGTGCATCGGGCTGCGGCGCCTTGGTGCGGCTTCCCGGCGCAACGATCGGTTGACGTTCCCCGCATGCCGGACAGCGGACGGGAGACGCTGAATTGCTGGTTGCTCGGCACGCTTCACAGCAACTAGGGCTGGGAGCGAGAAACGTATAGGCATCGCTTGCAGTTGCCAGGCAACATGCAGGCAGGGATGGAAGAGTCCCAAGTGCGATTTGGACAGACAGGATCGTCCAGGCAGCGAGCTTAGCCATGCGCCCATTATCCAGGCAATTCGCTGAGCGGATCAAGCTCGGTTGAATGCCGGGGCGTGGAATGGGACCGCGGATGAATCATCGAAGACCGCAGTGAGCTGCCCAAATCGCTTGCTGGCACTGCTTAGCACCTATGCAAAATCACGCCTCAAGCTGCGTGTCCATAACCAACTGCTCCGTCGACAAGTTCGGCGATAGTTGAGGTTTACGGTCAATGCTGCGGCAAGCGATCGCGGCTGGCGC
>DATJEN010000234.1:0-5373 GCA_035496575.1 Pirellulales bacterium | reverse complement strand
GACGATCTTGCCATCGGGCTGAATCGCCAGACTCGTTGGCAGATCGTCGCCTCGATCCACGGACGTCACCACCAATCCGAGATTTCCGAAGGAGTTGTCGCGCGAACCATCGGCGTTAAAGCGAACAAGGGCAAACGAACTTTTCAGATTCTGATCGGTAGTCCAACCGACAACGACGATCTTGCCGTCAGATTGCAACGCGATTGCCGCCACGGCGTTGCTCTGATTTGTGCCGAACACATTATCTACCACCCCTTCGTTGCCGAAGTCCGCGTCCGGCGTTCCGTCGGGATTGTAAACATTCATCGTTGTCTTGAGTCCGTCTCCGTGAACGACAACGATCTTGCCATCAGGCTCGATGGCGATCGCCTGATCGGCGCCTATTTCCGGAGCCACGGTAATCTGCTGAGGGATGCCGGACTCGTCTGGATTCGGCCAACGTCTCAGCGGAAGCGGCAAAGCGCTTGCTAGATCCAGCGATGGAGTCGCCGAAAGCAGTTGACGATTCTCCAACAGCTCGAATCCAAGGCGGCGGTTTGCATGGAGCGTATCAAGGCGACGGCCCTTGCGCAAAGTCATTGGATAGCGATCCAAGAAGGTATGAATACCACTGGCACAAGGGAGAAAACGAGAGCCTAAGTCGAGCTGAATTCCGACCGCATAATAGCCATGATTCTACAAGGCGATGGCTTCCCACGCCTGGTGCGTAAAGGATTATCCTGTTTTTTCCCTCGATCACCCCCCTGGGGTGGAATCACGACAGTCCAAGCCATCGCCGACTCGGCTGAAGAAGCCTTAGAGCAAGGCACGATCGCCCAAGTGGGCTCAGACAAAGTGCGCTCGAGGCGCGATACAGAAGAGAGAGCCAGCGAAGGGAGTCGAACCCTTAACCCCCGCATTACGAATGCGGTGCTCTGCCGATTGAAGCTACGCTGGCAAGGTTTCCCGCGGTCGGAAAACTCTAGTTTACCGGCGGTCGACCCGGGGGCCAAGAGACGCAAAGTACGCGAAAAACGGCGGACTGGCACCCGAAAAACAAGGGGACGCAAACCTTCTTGACGGACGAAAAAAGGTTTGCGTCCCCCTTTCCTCTGCTCTTCACTAGCCGGAAGCGCAGCGCCCGGTTCCGCGCGGCAAACCAACCCGTGTCGCAAGGCCGGCACGCTTGTGCGCACCAACCTGGCCTCTTCCTACCGATTCGTACCCCAATCGTTCAGCGGGCGCTGCGCTTCCGGCTGGTGAATACCATGCGCGAGACGGAGAGCTGTAGTCACTCCGCGTCCGGATCCCTCTTGTTGCTTCGCAACACTTGCAAGCGAGTTGCCGGTGCCACCCCGAGGCTCGTGCGGAACGACCTGGCCTCTGAATGCCGCGTGGGGCGTTCAACCTTCACCGGGCGCTTCGCTTCCGGCTAGTGAATACAACCGGCGAAGTCAGGCACAACGGGCGCAAAAAAAGGGGCCTCTGATGCGCCAATTACAATTGGCGTTGCTGGACGGTTAGGGGCAAGGTAACTGTCCCGCTACTTTCATCAGAGGCCCCACGGGCCGTAAATGCAGGCATCCTTTCGGATGCCGAATGCTCGTCCACGTGCAAGGGCGATGCCAGACTCGAAAGCTCGCGCCCGGCACCCATATAGTCATGCCCTAAACCACTGGCAGGCAATGCCTTCTGGAAAAATCATCCGTGACTCCAAATCTTGTACACGCCTATGGCTGTACGTAGCGTTTTGAATCAGCGTGCATTGCCTTGATACGTTGTTGGCCCGTCGGAACCGGTAGTGCCCAGCCGCCGTTCGCCGGCATCTAAGTTTTGGACCAGCGCTTCGGGAAGCGGCGACCCTGCATTGTTTTTCTGGTCTTGCAGCGGTGGATGTTGGCCAACACGACTTGCTCCCAATCGGCCCAGTCGGTCAAGTAAGCAGTTTCGCTGCCCCATAGGATGGGGACAAAACGGCCGCTTAATCAGCGCCGTGCCTTTCGGCCAGTCCAGCAAGGATTCACGTTGTCCAGCATCGGTTTTGTGAACTCGGTTGCCGATCGCGTGTTGGTGGTTGCCAACCCGTGCGCCGGCGCGCGCGAGAATCCGCAGGCCGTCACCGATCTCGTCGGGGCGCTCAAGCGCCGCGCCCTGGTCCCCGAGCTCGTCACCGACTTGAACGTCCTCGTCGAGCTCGTCAATCGCTATCGGGCCCACGGGCAACTCCGCGCCGTCATCGGCGCCGGTGGCGATGGCACCATCGCCGAGATCGTCAATCGCACCAGCGCCGAGGTGCCCATTACCGTCTATCCCATGGGCACGGCCAACCTGCTGGCCAACTATTTTGATATCGAGCGGGACCCCAGCACATTGGCCCAGACGATCGTCGAAGGTGCGAGCTTGCGCATGGATGCCGGCCGAGCCAACGGCCGGATTTTCCTGCTCATGGCTGGCTGTGGCTTCGACGCCGACGTTGTCGAACGGCTGCATCGCAAGCGCAACAGCCAACACATTACCTATTGGACATACGCGCGGCCGATCCTCGACTCGATTCGCAGCTATCGCTATCCGCGGCTGCGCGTGTATTGCGAAACCACCGCCGGCAGCGGCTGGACGAGCCCGCCACGCCACGCGGGCTGGGCGTTTTTCGTCAACCTGCCCTGCTATGCGGGCGGGCTGCAGGTGGCTCCCGACGCCAACGGAACGGATGGCCTCCTGGATGCCTGCACCTTTAGCGAAGGCTCCTTCTGGCACGCGCTACGCTATTTGGGCTATGTTGCTCTCAAGCGCCATCGCGTGCTGTCCGACTTCCATTGCTCAGCGATCCTGCGGGCCAGAATCGAAGCCGACGAGCCGGTTCCCTACCAGCTCGATGGCGATCCGGGCGGAACCTTGCCGCTTGAAATCGAAGTCTTGCCGCAGCGGCTGAATATGATCGCGCCGTTGGCACGCCTGGCAGCCCTCGGCCACGGAAGCTTCGCGGTGGCTGGATCAAGCGCCGCGCGTGCTTGAGCCGCGTGGCGACTAACGAGCGCCGCAGAAGTCTCCCACTACCGCCATCGTCTTTTGTCAGTTGCTAACGCGGTCCCGGTTTATCATGCCGCAGAATCCCGTCCAGATCGGACCCTATACAGTAGGACGTGGGCAGCCGCTGCTGGTCATCGCGGGACCGTGCGTCATCGAAAACGAAGAACTGACGCTCTCGATCGCCGAGCACTTGCGCTCGCTGGCCGACCGGCTGAGCGTTTCGCTGGTGTTCAAGGCTTCGTTCGACAAGGCGAACCGCACCAGCCTCGATTCGTTCCGCGGAGTGGGCCTGGAACAGGGCCTGGCGATCCTCGACCGGGTCAAGCAGGCCACCGGATTGCCCGTCACCACCGATATCCACGAGGTGTGCCAGGCCGCGCCTGTGGGGCAGGTCTGCGACCTGCTCCAGATTCCGGCTTTTTTGGCCCGCCAGACCGATCTGCTCGTGGCGGCCGCCCAAACCGGCCGGGCTGTAAACGTGAAAAAAGGCCAATTCATGGCCCCCGGCGATATGCGATACGTGGTCGGCAAACTCGAGGCAGCCGGCTGCCGTAATATCTTATTATGCGAGCGCGGCACCTTCTTCGGATATGGCCGGCTCGTCAACGACATGCGGGCTCTGCCCGAGATGCAGGCGCTTGGCGTCCCCGTCGTATTCGACGCCACGCACAGCGTCCAGGAGCCCGGCGGACTGGGCGGCGCAACCGGGGGCCGGCGAGCGATGGTCGAGCCATTGGCCCGCGCGGCAACGGCGGTAGGAACAGACGGCCTGTTCTTCGAGACCCATCCCGACCCCGATCGCTCGCCGAGCGACGGGCCGAACATGATTGCCTTGGCCGATTTTGGCGGCTTGCTCGAGCGCGTGATCAGGATCAAACAAACGGTGGAGGCGTTCGAGTGATTTTGAGCTGTTGTTGCACCAGGCTTTCGCGCCTGCTGGCTTTGTTGCTCGCCGCCGGCCTCGCCGTGGCCCTGTCGGGGTGCGATCAAAGCTCGGGCCAATCTCGGGGACCGTCGCGGCCGGCGAGCTCCAGCGGTGGCTTGTTTACGTCCGTGGCCGAGAGCCTCGACCGCATGGAGCAGTTCGAGACCGGCCAGATGCTCAAGCAGATCTGCGATCGGCTCAACCAGTGGTATCAGCAAGAGAAGCCGCAGATCGATTGGCAGCCCGACCCACTGATTGTTCGCTTGCCAGATGAACTGCAAAACGTGCTGGCGATGAAGCGGCTCGATTCCACGCAGTATCGCATTCCGGACGACGCCTGGTTTTTGCAAGAGGCCGTTTGGCTGCGCGACATATCGCGGCGAACACGCGGCGACCAGTTCGAAGACGTGCAAGTCGCGAATCGCTTGTTCGATTGGGTCGTCCGCAACGTCGACCTGGAATCCGACACCGAGCTCACGCCGGAAACCATCCGCCATCGGCCGTTCGAAACGTTGCTCTATGGCCGCGGCCGCGCGGCCGATCGTGCTTGGGTGTTCACGCTGCTCGCGCGTCAGCAAGGCCTCGATGTCGTGTTGCTCGCGATCGATGGCAAAGAAGGCCAGAAGCCGACGCTGTGGGCGCCGGCGCTACTGAGCGGGGGCGAGCTGCACTTGTTCGATTGCCGCTTGGGCCTTCCCATTCCCGGTCCAGGCGGAAAAGGCATCGCCACACTTTCGGCGGTCGTGGCTGATCCGCAACTGCTGCGGCGCTTGGATCTGGACGACCAGCACCGCTATCCCATCGACGCCGAGCAACTCGGCCACGTGGTGGCCCTGGTCGTCGCTTCACCGACCGATCTCTCGCGCCGCATGGCCCTGGTCGAATCGCGCCTGTCGGGCAAGCACAAGATGTCGCTCACTTCGCCGGGGAACGCGCTGGCGGAGCGCGTGAAGAAGGCGCCGCACGTCACCGACGCTCGGCTGTGGACGATGCCCTTTGAGCTCGCAAAGTGGCAATCGACTTTGGACGAAAACATGGTCCGCGCGGCGAACCGCGAAATGTATCCCTTTCAGGCTCTGCCGATGCGCGTGACCGGGCGCTCGGGTGAGACAGCCCGCGACGCGCGTGGCAAGCCGGTGTTCCAGCCGAACGCCATGCTGCTCAAAGCGCGCACGCTGGATTTCAAAGGCGAGTTCGACGGGGACGAAGGCGCAAAGATCCATTACCTGCGAGCACGACCGACCGATGCGGAAATCAACGACTTCCAATTGCCCGATAGCGTGGCGAAGCAACTTCCTAAAGAAGAATTGCCGCGCATCGAGGCCTCGCAGGTGCTGGTGATCCGGCGCGCCAAGCAGGCGGCCAGCCTGTGGCTGGGACTCGTGCATTTCGAGCAGCAGAATTACCACGAGGCCATCGACTTCTTCGCCAACCGTGTGCTG
>DATJEN010000233.1:0-6424 GCA_035496575.1 Pirellulales bacterium | reverse complement strand
CCGCACGTCGGACACGGCGGCTGGAACGTAACGCCCGGCGCTTCCGAAACAGGATTTGGATGCGTCATGGCACTCCCCTTTTTCACAGGCGGGAACGCTATTGGTCTCTCAGCCACCGGCATGCCTGGCTCAATGCCGCTGCCAGTGATGGTTAAGCGTCTGCTCCGAAATACGAAGAGTCGAGCCTGCTACACGACATAGTCGGGTCGTTATTCATGCTGCATCGCGGTGGAACCTGTTCGGCTGTTGCTTCGTGACGGCGATCTCGACGCTGCGTTACGAATGCTTACTCCCCCGGCAAAAACCAAGCGGGTGTTCGTTGTGGCGCAGCGGTCGCGCGACATGCGCCACGGCGCGACAGCTCTACACCTTCGGAGGCAGATCGCCACGGTCGAACACTGGAACCTCGTCAAGCGGTTTGTCCGCCGCACCGATCGGTGTTTCCTCCGCGCCCTGGCGAAGCGACTCCTCGGTGGCATTGAGCCCATCGATCGTCTCGTTGGCGCCGCTGCCCTCATCGTGACGTCCGGTGATGCCACTGCGCGGTTGCCCACCAGGCGGATGGGGTGCCACTTCGTCTGCTGGCACCGATCCTGCTTTGGCACGGCCCTGATTGTTCTCACGCCCGGTTCGACTTGTATCACCGTCCGAAATATCTGCTTGGTTGGCAAATTCAGAGCGCTTTTGGGCCATCGCTACCTCCATGGACCGCTTCTGACTGGCAACGACGGATGTCCTTTGGTGTTCCGAAGCAACGTCGACGGATCGAGCTCGACCACCGTGGCGTCGCCACAGGCCGCAGCTTTCTCCATCGATTGGCGCTCGCTCGCTGCAGGATCGAGACTGAAGGTACTACGAGCCTGAGCATTGTTGCGGCTGAGCTTGATGCAATCGCTGATACCGCGTTTTGATGACTCGGTAGCACTCACAGTCCGTATCCTCCAGGGCTTCGACCTTCTTGATTTCGATGTGACCCCGTTGGTAGCTGATGATGCCGGCCTGCTGCAGCGTGTGCGCGATGATCGAGTCGCTGGTGCGACGGACGCCGAGCATCTCGGCGATGAACTCCTGCGTCCGCACAAAAGTGTTGCTCTCGGTGACGTCGCGGACACGCAACAGCCAGCGCGCCAGCCGTTCCTCGAGACCATGCGCAGCGTTGCAGGCTGTTGATTGCTGGGCCTGCGCCGAAATCAGTTGCTCATGGCGGTGAAGCGCCGCGCGAAATGGCTCGCTGGCGCGTGCGAGCTGACGGGCGGTGTCGGTGTCGAGCGTGGAGGCGATGCCTGGATTCTGAACGATGGCTTTGTACATGGCCTCACCATGGTTCAACGCCGCCGCGCCGCCGACCACGCTGTCACAACCCACCATGGCAGATTCGATCATTGCGCCGCCTTCGAGCTCGGTCACGAGCGAGATCGCGCCGGCGTGCAAAAAATAGACGAGGTCGATCTTGTTACCATCGACAAATAGCACGTCGCCCAAGGGCAACTCCCGCTTTCGCAGGCGCGGCCTCAACGCATCGAACACATCCGACGGCAGCGCGTTCAGAAAAGCGTTTCGTCCCGGCATGGCGCGCTCGCTTTCTGGTTCATGGGGAACGCGATTGTTCTGCGCCCTCCGCGCCCAAGCGGTCGTCCTCGCTCCATTATAGGCGTGCGCGACCTCCGGTTCGATACCAGGGCTCATACAAGGAACCGACTATGTGAGGCACCCGACAAAGCGGCGCCTTGTCCGGCACCGTATGCGTCCGCGCCGTGCGGCCGCAAAAGCCGATTTTCGTGCCCGATGTCTCGACCGACGAACATTGGACGCCGTCTTAAGATTTCTCGAACGCGGCCAGCTTTCGATCGGTGCTGTCGCTTCCGCTGATTCTGAAAATCGCCAAGTGCAACAGTCACGTCCTATCATTTCGACAACGGCGAGTCGCCGAGCGATAAGGACATCAACTCTGCGCGGCCGTGCAGCGAGGTCGCCGTCTACGCGCTTCGCTTTTGCAATGGTGGCAAGCGATCGGCCGGTGGACACGCGTGCTGCAGTGCAGATCGGCGCGGCACACTCTCCCTAACCCGGCGAGCCCGAAATCAGAAGCCGGCGCACGTCCCAAAATAACCTTAGTTAGAGAGTCACGCGTCGAGGCACGCGTGCCATCAGCATGGGTCTGCTTTCCGACAAGGAACTGGAATCCCCCTTCCGGCGTTACAAATCGCGTTACAAGATGGGGCGCCTGCCGAGAGGTTGGCCGTGGAAGAGCGGATCGTTTACGAAGTCATTGATCGGCAAACCATCGAGCAGCTGGAATTTTTGAGCAAACAACGCCTCGGTTGGGCGGATGCTCTCATCAGTCCTTTTCATTCGAGGCTGGCGGCTGCCTCTGTCGGGGACCGGGCGGAACAAACCGTCGATCGGCGCGCTTCCCTAGCGGCTTAATCATTGGAGCGCATTGCCATGGCCCCTCGCACCACGAATGCGAACTTTGTTGCCGGCTGGACCTGGTCGGCCATCTTGGCCGGGGTTTTTGCCTCGCTCGTGACTCAGATCATGCTGACCATGCTGGGGTTCGGCGCCGGCTTGCTGTCGATCGATATCGCCACCGCCAACGAGGCGCCAAAGGCCACCGGCCACATCGCCTTCGTGTGGTGGGCGGTGTCCGGCATCATCGCGGCCTTCATCGGCGGCGCCGTCGCCGCAGCCAATGCGCCGGATCAATCCGACGCTGGCCGCGTCGGACATGCGCTGGGCGCCTGGGCGGTCGCCATCGTGATCGTGGTCGGTGCTTCGGCACTAACCGCCGGATCGGCGGCCAACGTGGTCGGCAGCCTATCCGGCCCCTCGTATTCGGCGTTCACTCGCATGGACAATCTGCGGGCGCGGGCGCCGTCGCGCGAAACCACCGGCCAGGCAACGGCCCGGCCGACGGAGGCGCAGGCCGAAGAAGCCCGGCGCCATTTCGCCTACGTGATGCTGGCGAGCGTCGCGGCATTGCTGCTCGGCGGCTTCGCCGCCTATGGCGCTGGCATGGCGACCACGCCGCGGGTGGTCCGGCAGGTGTCGGAAACGGTGACGTAGCCTGAGCACGGATGCACTGCCAGGCCGCGAGGCTGCCCCACGGTCAGCCTGACCGTGGGGCACTCTCTTTCCGAGCCCGCCATGTTCGAACTGATCGACGAAATCATGGGGCTGTCACTGAAGTCCGAGAATCTCGGTTTCGGGCACATGGCCGCGCGCGCCTTCGTGATGTATCTCGCCCTGATCGTCGTGGTGCGGATGGCGAAAAAACGATTTCTCAGTAATGCAACCGCGTTTGATTTCATCCTGACGGTCATGGTCGGCGCGATTGCCGCGCGGGCGATGACCGGTGGCGCGCCGTTTTTCGTTTCGCTGCTCGGTTTGCTCGTCCTGGTCTGGATGCACTGGGTTTTTTCGGCGGTGGCACGCAGGTCTGTCAAATTCAGCCAGTTGATCAAGGGGAATTCCACGCTCCTGGTCAAAGACGGACATATCGATACCAAGGCGCTGCGGGCGGCTCACATGTCGGTGGAAGATTTGCAGGGAGACCTCCGAGAAAAGGGCGTGTCCGAGCCGTCGCAAGCAACAGAGGCACGCCTAGAGCGCAGCGGTAAGCTCTCCGTGATCAAGAAATAGCACTGCGCGGAAATGGTTGTCCAAGCCAGGCGCACGTATCGGATGGCTGCGAACATCTGGCGGCTTCTTGACCCCTTCAACTGATCACTCCGACCCGATACGCTCACCACCTGCCGAACTTGCGAGGAGCGGATGAGGCGACGGGACTTCAATAGACTGCTCGTTGGCGCGGCCGCAATGCCACTTGCCGCGCACGCGCAGCAGGCCATGCCGACCGTCGGGTTCCTGAGTGGGCGGTCACTTGCCTCCGATTCGGACCTGGTCGCCGCGTTCCGCCAGGCGCTCAACGAAGCCGGCTACATCAGCGGCCAGAACGTCAACCTCGAATTCCGTTGGGCCGATGGCCGGCTGGATCGACTGCCAGCACTGGCAGCCGAGTTCGTCGAGCGAAAGGTGACCGTGCTTTTTGCCGGGGCAGCCGACGTCGCGGCCGGCGCCTTGCGGGTCGTAGCCGCAACTGTGCCAGTCGTGTTTGCCACCGGCAGCGATCCGGTCGAATCCGGACTGATCGCCAGTTTCAACAATCCGGGGGGCAATCTGACCGGCGTCACTGTGATCACGAACGCGCTCTGGCCCAAGCGGCTCGAACTATTGCGCGAACTCGCACCCAGAGCCGGCCTCGTTGCGCTTCTGGTCAATCCGGACAATCTCCATCACCTCCCCGCAACTCGCGAGTTAAACGCCGCCGCTCGCAGGATTGGACAGGACGTGCTGGTGCTGGGCGCGAACGTCGAACGCGATTTCGAAACCGCGTTTGCGACGTTGGCCGAGAAACGCGCCGGCGCCCTGATTGTGTCGGATGATGCGTTGTTCACAAATCGGCGAGAGGTTCTTGTTGCGCTCGCTGCGCGCCTTGCGGTACCCACCATCTATGGCCGACGCGAATATGCTACTGCCGGCGGCCTGATGAGTTACGGCGCTAGCACCCGCGATCAGTATTATCAATCGGGGGTCTACGTGGGCCGCATTCTCCGGGGCGCTAGGCCCGCAGATTTGCCATTCCTGCAACCGACCAAGTTCGAATTGACCCTCAACCTGAAAACCGCCAAGGGGCTCAACCTCGCCGTGCCGCCAAGTCTACTCGCCCGCGCCGATGAGGTGATCGAGTAACACTGGCGATGTCCGCACAGCTCTCGCCTGGACTGCAGCGGTAGCCGCTCAACAATCGGGACGTCCGAGCACGGCCGCGCGTTGGCGACGAGCCGATGACCGCGGAGCAAGCCTGCTATCTTCAGGCGCTGTCGCAACAAGCGCGCGAACCGAGTGCGTTCAACCAACGCTTGACCAAGGCTGCAGCCGCAAAACAAATCGAACATCTCGAGTAAAAAACCGGCCTGGGAGGCCCCGATGAATGAGACCAGCCAATCTTTGCGAGGCAGCAGAGACGAGAGCGACTAAGGCTGGGCGCCCTCGCTGTTTTCGGCTTGATCACGAGTTCGAATCTGGTCGGCGGGCCGGCGAGACTGGTGCCGTTTGGCAACGACCATCGCCTGATCCATCGCCGCAAGGGCGCGACGAAGATGCGGACGAATGGCAACCGCCAATCCGGTTGGCCGCGCCCCCTTCTTGGTGCCTTTGACTCTTGCAAACAGCGGCGCGCCAAAAATCACTTCCAATCGCTTGATCGAATTTGTTAGCGTGGGCTGTGCAACGCCGCATCGGCGCGCAGCTTGGGTAAAAGCGCCCTCCTCGTACAGAGCCAGAAAGTAATCGATATTGCTATATTTCATCGCCGTGGCTCTGTTGCGATCAACTGGTCTACACGTGGCGCACTTTCTGCACTCCTTAATCGCCTTGCAGCGATAGCGCCGACCGCAGTGAACTAAAGATCTGTTCGAACAACGCAGCTGTGAGCGATCCGACGGAGGTGTCGATATCGAAGGCGGCCAACTTATCGCCGTGCTGCTCAGCCGCGGTGCCGTCGCCAAACGCCGCCTCCCGCAGGTGCATGCGGGTCTGATTGGTCATCGGGTGCATGGCAAGCCTCCCGTTTAGGCTACGGTGCCGCTCAGCGATCGAGTCTTGAAGTGCGAAAGATCACACTCCGGGTGTCCATCCCGCCCGGGGAAAGCGGAACCTGAGAAGGGCGTGGTTGGGCAGTTCTACGATCTCGGCGTGCCCGAGAAACACAAGAGCCGTTCGCACGGCGACTTTCGTCCGGTCGAGTACTTCACGTCGGGCTGCACGCAGGCGTGCGCCCGGCTCCAGTCCGGCGACTTGCCGCGGATGATGAAATGCTCGGGCCGCACCGGGCACCATTCTCCGGAAATCCTGATCTGCGTACCTTCGGCGGTCTCACGCCATTCGTCGTCGCTGAGCACACCGCAATCCATATTGTTGCAGCAATTCCCGGTCTTCTGGCTGGCCCACGCGGCGTAGGCGTTGTGGCCCTGTGCGTGGTCGTGTTGCGCTGCGGCTTCTGTCGCGATCAACGCGAGCAGAACAACGATCCATCGGTTCATGGCGAACCAACGCCGATTCGTCGCTTTGGTTTCGCCGCGCGAGCCGGCTATGTCGGCTACGAGACTCGACTCTTTAAAAAACAACCGCGCATTTCGCGGTAGGGACGCGAGTTACCTCGCGCCCCCCGCACAGATCCGTACGTGCGGCTTTCCCGCATACGGCTCCCACCTCGGGTGAGTGACGGCAAACGACCGTATGCGTCCCAGCGCCTGTGACACGCTTTCCCGGCTCTGTGTCCGGCGCGTGCTTTGCTGGCCCGCATTCCCCTCGGTCCCTGCCCTTGGTTCCACCAACTCCGCAGCGGATCGCTCCGCTTTGT
>DATJEN010000232.1:0-14206 GCA_035496575.1 Pirellulales bacterium | reverse complement strand
ATCGCGCTCGATGCGATTCTGAACCAGGCCATCGCGCCGTTCGAACGCGTGTTCGGCTTCACGCTATTGGGCACGCAAACCATTCAAACCATCAACCGCTTCCCCCTGGGCATCAGCGGCTTGGGCTCAGGGTTCTAGGCTGACGAATTACAAGGCGGGCGACCTCGCACGGAGAATTCGCGATGAGACGGTATCCGACGACGTTCATAGCTGTGATCCTTCTGGGTTCGGCAGTCTCGCATGCGCAGGCACAGGTCGGCGCGACCTACAACCCGGGACCTGGGCAGATTCGCGACTACTACAACCAGACTTCCATGCCCTCGCCCGCGGTTAGCCCCTATCTCAATTTGGGTATCAATCCAAACGGGCTTTCGAACTATCAGACACTGGTGCGTCCAATGATCAACGACCGGGATGCTCTGCGCGCGCAAGCCGGCGGCGTGCAGGTGATGCCTCAACCAGGGCGTGCTCGCGTGGCGAGCCAAACGCGAAGCGCATCTGACGCGAAGCCACGACCGAATGCGCGCTTCATGCACTACTCGCATTTCTTCGGCGGCGCTGACGAGTAGCCGTGGGCGAAGATGGCGCGGAACGTGTGCGCGCTATCGTGTGAATGATAGCGCGCGACCTTTGCGTCGACTTCGCAGCGCGAACCAGCCGGCCACAACGGCCGCGGCCAGGCCGAGCCCACTCGGCGCCAAGAACAGCCACCATAGCAGACCGCCGGCTGCAACGACCGCGACGGGCGCAAAGGTGGGCAGCGCGGCCGGCAATACCAACACGGCGGCCACGGCCAGGCCCGCCACAACGAGCGCGGACAACAGGCGCGGCCAATAGCTCACCGTCACCGAACTGGCATAGCGGATGTCAACATGATCCTGCGCGCCGGCATGCGTGGCGCGCGTGCAAACAAGATCCTGCACGCTCAGCCGCTCGATGTTTTCCGCCGCGCCAAACTCCGGAGTCAGGGCGCCTCCCAGCCGTGCATCCACCGCGGTGAACGCCTTGTCGAGCTCGACCAGGTCGATGTCGGCCGCTTTGGTTTCGACGGATTGGCCACGTGATTGCGCGCGATCGTAAGCGACGTGGCTCATCGCATAGCGCTCTTTCCAAGCGACATACCACCGCGAAATCTCTTCCGGAAGATGCTCGCCAAGCGTTTCGGGCGCAAGCTGAACCAACGAGCTGATGGACTTGAGCCTATAGAGATCGTGGTCTGAGCCCGTGGCATGCTCGGCGGTCTGCGCGTGGCCCCCGCCAAACGCGCGAGGTCCATAGACGCTCCAGAGCGTGCGGTCGACTTCCACGGCGGCAAGTCGAGGCGCGACGAAGCGCCGGTGCGTGCTCGAGCCCGTCCAGCGGGAGGTGAATAGAATCTGGACACGTTGCGGCAGTTGCCGCGACGCGAGTTGCAGTTGGATCGGCTGGCTGCCCAAATCCGAAAGCAGCGCAGGCGCGCCATCGATCGAGGCCTGAATAAGCTGACAATCCTCAGGTATTTCTAAGTTGCACGTGGACGCACCATTTGCAAGAACGTCAAACAACGCCACTCCGCTGCACGATCCATCGCCCTGCCAGGCTATTTGAATGTCGGCCAAGGGCACGCGCGGTTTGGCCTCGTTGCGTTGTACGGCTTTGAGAGTCGCTTGAAAGCGCTCTCCGGCAACGTGGTACGACAGGCCCTCGCCTTTCGATCCAGCTTCAACCAGGTCGCCTGGCAGCGCCGCCCGATTGAGCCGAAACGTGTCCCAAGCCACCGGCTGGTGCTCGAGTTGATCCGGCAGCACGACAAATCGCTCGAGCTCCTGCACGCGCAGCGGCACAATTTCGGGCACGCGCAATCGGTCGCCCGCCGAAAGCGCGACCCGGCCGCGGATCACGAAGCGATGCTTGCCCGACAGCGGCTTGTCGGGCTGAATGACGAGTTGCGCGCGTGTGTCGCCAAGCGCGGGATTCAGGCGCGAGCGCGCGGCCGGCTCGATCGAAAATGGTTCGGACCATTGCGGCGGAACGCTGAGTTGAATCGTGTCCAACAAACCTTCCATCACTTCTAAACGGCAATCGAAGTCCGCGACCCAGCGGTTGCCCTCGTGCCGCAAACAAGTCACGCAGACCGCCTTCGCGCGGGCTGGATTCGGAGCGATCGCAAGTTGAAGGGGGGTGTCGGGTTTTTCCAGATTGAGCGCAGCTACGAATGCCCCAAAGCCCTCTCGATCGGCGGCCGGTTGAACCTCGCTGGCAAGCACGCCCGACTCCTTTTGCATTTCCACTAACACCGACGCCTGACGGAAGACTTGCAGTTGGCACTTGCGCGTATCGGCGCCTAGCACTTGAAACTGGGGCGCCGCCAGGGAATTCTTGCCGGCCATTTCCCAGCGTCCGCGCACCGTCAACCGTTGCTGTCCATTTAGTGCGGCGTTCAAGAACACCGTGATTAGCCCATCCTCTCCGACTGAAAAGCGAGCAACTCGCTGCAGCTCGTCTTCCAGCAGCGAAATGCGTTCAACCGTCAGGCCTGGAAATCCTTGCAAGCGAAGTTGGAAGACGTGTCCACCGGTGATGGAAAGCTGGGCTTCATAATCGATTAGCGACGCATGTCGACCGAGACTGAGAGCCGTCACCTGCTCGACTGTGACGCGCGGTTCGCTGGGCTGCGTGGCAAGCACCCAAATCGGCTCGCCGCGCGGAATCGCGAACGCGGCTTGCGGGCTTGTTTCGGCATCGCCCCAAGCGGCGGCGAACTCAGCCAATTCAATGGTGCGAGAATCCTCGCCGGCCTGAATCTTGGGCTGCAGGGCCGGATCAACGCTGGCCGCGAGCCAGCGGCGCGTGGCCCGCGCTTGCGCTGATTCGAGCCGTGGCAGCCTCAAGTTCCCGACGCCCGACGTGTTTGTCACGAGAAAGGACAGCTCGAGTGTGACCTGGTCGACGACGGGTCGCTTGAGCTCGATTTCGATTCTCTGGGGTTCGCCCGGCACCGTGTGCATGGCGGCCACCGGCGAAGTCGAGCTGGTTGGTGGCAGGGCACGCAGCCGCGGATCGGTAAGCAATCTCAATTGCTGGACTCGGCCGCTCAGTACCTTGTATTTGAAGCGGGCGTCGACAACCGTGGTGCCGGGCCGAACTTTCATCCACATCAGCTCTTCCACTTCCAGGTTGGGTGAAGCGGTCTCCGGACCCGTGGGCGTTGACCATCTCACCGACAACCGCTCGCGTGGACCTAGATGCGCTTTCAGATGACCTCGCTCCTTATCGAACTGAATCTCGCCATTGGCCCCGGGCAGTTCCAAAGGCGGAGCGTCAGCAGGGACGGCAAGCTCGAGGATGGAGTTCGGCAACTTGGGAATCAAAACGTCGAAACCAGACAACGGCGCGTCGCTCTGCGGACTCGCGCTCAATTCGATCTCCACTCGGTGTCGATCAGCCGACATGGAGTTGAAGAGCAGGGTGGTGCCAGCCTCATTCCACGAGGCAGGAACGACTCGGCCATCCACTCGAACCGCCGCAGGCGTGCTGCTCACGCTCGCGCGCGACAGTGGCAATTCGATCGTCCTTTGCTCCTCGAAGACGTGAACGTCAAAGATGGCTCGAAGCGAGCTGAGGCCGAGCCGATGACGGCTCGGGTCGCGCGCCAGCGTGCCTTGATATACAGCGCGGCTAATCAACCAACCACGCGGCAGTGGGCTTGATTGTTGGGCTTGTTCGGTCAAGCGGCGGAAGAGCTCGGCCGGAACGTAGTACTTGCCCTCGATGGCTTTCATGTCTTCGTCGGTGGGCACCAGCACTTTGTAAGTGGCCGCGTCCCGCTTCTTTGCCGATGACTCGGCCGCGGGTTTCGGTTTGCCTGCCTCAGAACGCGCGCCGGCGGCAGGCGAACGCGGCTCGCCTTTTCCGTTGGCCGCACCGGTGGAAGCGGTGTCGGGTGAGGCCGCGGGAGTGGCCGGCCGTGGTGGTTGGGCCTGCGCCTGCCAGGCAAAGCCGAGGACCGCGACGAGAACGACGGCGCGCGCGACCTCGTGAATCGAACTCCGCGATTCGCGAGAGCCTCGCGACGCATCCGTGTCAAAATGGGTTGCCGGCGTGGCGCGCGTGACGCGTAACCCCAGGCAAAACAGCGCGCTCAGCAACGCGGCGCTGGCCAAAACCGCATAGGTGGTGGGCAACAGCAGGGCCGCGCAAGCGGCGATCGCAATGCACACGACGAGGGCTCGCGTGCTGCAAAGCGACTTCCATGAGCCAATGGCCGCCATTGCCAAGAATACGGCCCACGCCAAGGAATTCATGGCCGAGGTTCGCACGATCCGCAGCGCCGGAGCGGCCGCGCCGCGGAATACCACTCGATGAGCGCTCCAGTCGTGGGGGTCGTCCGAAGATCGAAGCGCGAGCTCCTGACCGGCTTGCGGAGCAAAGTGATCCGTGTGGCTCAGCCATGCCGCGAGAGGCTCAAAGCGAATCGACTCATGCTGTTGAGGCGCTCGAGCCACTTCGTCCGCCAGAGGACCAGGGGTAATCGCGAACGCTCGCTCACCGGCTGGTTCCAACTGGCAAGTTTCACTTGCCGCGGCCGCTGCCGACGTCAGCACAACCGTGTTGCCGGTGGCCAACAGAACGAGCCGATTTGTCTCCAAAAGCGCGATCGCGCTCGGGCGAGGCGTGGCGAGGCTGGGGAAATTCACAGCGGCAAAGGCGGAGATGCCGACAGAGTCCAAGGCAAGCTCATCCACGAGCAAGATCCGATTCGCTGCGTCCTCGGCCGGTCCGCTGGCGCCCAAAAGCTGCGCCCAGGTGATCGGCTCACCAGCGCGATGGGTGGCGAGTGCCGCATCCAGGTCGTGAAGAAAATGTTCCACGACCTGGCGCGCCGGCTGGGATTCGGGCGCCCTAAACGCCGCGCGCCACTCCGACACCGAAAGCGGATTGAACAGCTTCTCGCGACTCGTCCGGCCCAGCAGTCCGAAAATTCGCTGGCTGAAACTCGGAGCCAGAACCGCGTCGCTGGGCAGCCGTCCGTCGTGGTCGACAATGGCAAAGCCGGGCGGCAGCCAGACCGTCCAGTCATATTGCAAAACCGGGATATCGAATTTGGGGACCAGGGGAGTTGCGCTCGCGACAAAGCCCGGCAGGCTGCCCGTCGCGGTGTACTGGATTGCCAACGTGGCGAAAGCCCGGCCATGTGGAAGCGATATGTCAAGCGTTCCCGCCGGCGAGGGAACCGCAGCAAACGATTCGCCATTCACGAATATCGACTTCAACTCTGTTCCCTCGGGCAGGGTAGCGGCAATGCGCTCTCGTCCAGCGGTTTCGATATCGAGCACCGCCCAGTGGACGGTCAGAGCATCAGATGCACAGCGAGACTCGAGCCGGCAATTCCAAGCCCATGCTGACTGTCCTCCGGCCATTGGGCCGGGCGCAATGGACAGTTGTGGCAAAGGGCCGGCAGCCTCGCGCGCCGGCTCGTAATGGTAGGCGCCGCGCGCGGTCTGATAATGGTCTTTGCCCAACAGCTCGGCCGGGACAGGCGCCAGACCGCGATTCGTGATGGTGATTCCGGTATCGGTGAGCGCTCGCACGGAGACGGACCCGCGCTGCGAGGTGGCATCGATCAGCGAAGCCAGGGCAATGGCGATGTCACCCATCCACGGCGTCGAGCGAACGGCGCGCAGTTCGAAGGGCCCGCTGCGCGTCAAACGCACGTTGACCTCCCACACTTCTCCGCCGGCCGGGCCGGAGATACGCGCCTGTTCCCCCGCCGAAAGCCTGCGCGCGGAGAACTGCCCGGAGTTGCCGCCGGCCAAGCTCCACTCGAGCGGTGACTCGCGCTGGTCGGAAAAGTGAATCAAGAGACGTTCGACTCGGCCCTGTGGCGTACACTCGACGGCATACGTTTCAGTGAGCGTATTGCCCTGCACGGCGGCATCCACCCGAATGTTGCCGGTGAAGGTTGGCTTAACTCGCTCGAGTGAAACGGTGGCCTGGTTCGCCGTTGGTTCGATGAGGATGACCGAACTCGTGGGCGGCTGCACGAACAAGCGAGCTTCGGCCGGGCTGAGCTTGAGCGGATCGCGGCGGGCAAGATCCTCGAACCCCTGCCAGCGCAGCTCCCAACCATCGGCGGCGCGCACGTTGACCAGGCGCGCACCGCGATCAAACGTGTCCAGCGAGATCATCTCGAAATCGCTAAGTGTGCGCGGCTCGCCGCCGTTGGCTTGCCGATGCCCACGCACAATTACGCGCGCCGCGTTTTCTGGGCCGATGCCCACGGAGAATTGAATTTTGAGACGAACCTTGTCGGCACCCGTTTCTTCGAGTTCCCATTGCAGGCCCCGTTCCGTGTCGACACTCTCGACGCTGTCGATGATCCAGCCGGGCCGCACGTCCAACTGCATGGACTTGCGATGGGCGCGCACAAGCGAGAACGAAATCGTTGCCGTACTGGTGACCTGGTTCGCGCCCAATTCCACCAGCGAGCCCAGTTCGGCTTTGGGACGCTCGCGCGGTTGGTCCAGCACCAAGTCGATGGTGCCGCCTGGGCGGAAATATTGAATCTCGACGGATTCCCCAGCCAGCGGTGCGGGCAAGGGAGCGATTCGCGATTGCCGGCAGCCATTCATTGCAAGTCGGTCCATCACAAACAAGCTGGGGACCAACAGCTCGGCGGTGCCTTCTTGCCACGACATGCCCAGCGTTCGCAAGCCGGGCAGCCGCCACTCACGTCCCGTGACCAAAGGAGCGATGGCGACGAGTTGCACAACTCGGCCCGTGCCTGCAACTGGTTCCGGAAGCTGAATGGTGACGTGCGAGAGCCGCGACTCTGGATCGGCGGTGGCCGACCAGGCGAGCTCTTGCTCACCATAGCGAGCGCTCACCAAACGCAGATCGGGATCGAGGTCAACCGCGATTCGCTCGATGGGCTCGCCGTGAACATCTAGTTTGAGCTGCGCGTTGACACCCACTCCGCGAGTCGAGACTTCGTACGTGACATTTTGCCGCAAGAGCGTGAGCGGGCGCCGCTCGCGCGCGACGCTTGCCGGGGTCATGCGCACGTCGCACACGCCGGAGCCGCCGAGCTCGAGCTTCCATTGGCTCTCGCCGGCTTCGTCCGTGCGGCTCGCCAGGCCACGATCGATCGAAAGCTCCGTTCCCGCGGGAGCCGTCACCGTAATTTCTGTCGCAGGGCATTTCGGCAATTCCAAGTGAAACCGCACGGCCCCGGACGCCAGCCGTTCTCCGCGCAATGACCACTCAAACGCCAGGGTCGAGCCGTCCACCTGCACGCGCATCTGCCCATCGCGGCCAGGTCCAACGATCGCGCGGCGAGAATCCTTGTCGCTCCACACGGCGGGGCCGAGCGCCAGGTTGAAGGGAGATAGCGATAGCAGCTTCGTCTCCGAGCCGTTTGCACGAATCTCGAGCTCCGCGGTGCCGAGTAGAACATCGTCGCCCGCCAGATGAGCTTTTAGCCGCGCGCGCACGAGCTCGGGCGCGCTGGGCGCGGGGGCGCCCTGCGCCGCGGCTTGCGCCGCTTCGAGCAAGCGCTCGAACTCGTGGGCGTCCAACGGAAGATAGCCGGCGCCCCAGGAGTGTTTGCCAATTTCCGCTTGAGGCACGTAGACGCGCTGAAAGCTGGGCAGCTCTTGCGCGCCGGTTGAGTCGGAGGACTCTACGGCGGCAGCCGAGCCGAACGGCGCGGCCGCGATCGACAGCGCGACGATCAGATGGCGGCCGTATGTCATGACTCGCCTTCTGGTGCAGCGGTCGACACCACGGGCTCCGTAGCTGTCGAAGGTTGCGAGCTGTGAGCTGCCCGATGGTAAATCTCGGTCACGCCGCGCTCGAGGATTCCCTTCGAGCTTCCATGACCTGGCATCGCGGCAACGACCGGCCGAGCCGAAGCCCGCGCTAACAGCGCGGAGCAGGCGGCCAACACCAGCCCTAAAGTAGAAGCCTGACCGAGCAGCAGAGCACTGTCGGGATCGATCAGTGCCGCCGCGGCGATGATCACAGCCAAAGCAAACAGCACGCCCGGATGGCGGGCCGCGGGCAGGTAAATCAACAGCAAACCGGCGATCAGCAGCGGCAACGACGCGACGAGCACCAGTCGCGTACGGCTGATTGTATACACCTCGAGCGGCGCGGCCGAGCCGGTGCTGCTGAACAAATAACGATTGATCGAGCGCGTGGCGGCGCGCTGCCGTGTCGGCGATAGAGTAGCTGTTTCCTCTTGCCGGGCTTCTTGCTGGCCATGGGCGACGCCGGCCCAGGCTTCGAGCTCACCTTGTTGCCAGTTGGGCTCGCGCTGCCACACATACTTGTCCCAAATCCAGCGGTACTCGCACGCATAGCCGGCGGGAGCTGACACGAGATGTTCGCGCGCCGGCACGATCAGCTCCCAATACAGTTGCTCGAGCCATTCGGCCGACTTGAGCTGCACGCTCGCAAGTTCCACCGAACCTATCGCGGGCCGCTCGGGGAAACGATATCGCAGCTCGAGCACATGGTCTTCACTTGTCGCCGGCACGGCAAACGTCAGTTCTCGCTGCCGCGCTGTTTCCGGAACCGCGCGCCTGCCATCGAGCTCTGCCACCAACGAGCCAATCTCGACGCCAGCCGGAAGGATGAGCTGCACGCGTGGCTGGTTCGTCGTGAATCGCAGCACCGCGCGTTCGTGCCGCTGTGCATCGGTCAACACGGTTTGAATCCAGCCGCGCGAGACCGTGAGCGACGTGGACGAAGGCTGCTGCTTGAAAAGCAGCGACAATTCGACTTCGCCCAGCGCGCGGCGAGCATTCAGCATCAGCGTTCCCGCGCGTTCGGTTCCAAAGTCAGAAACATCCTCGGACCAGGGGCCCTCGTCATAGGTCGCGCTGATCCCTTGCGCGGGCATGACGACCAGGTCATTCGAGGTCACCTGCGTCTCGAACGGCATGATCAGGGGAATACTGATGTTGCCCGGGGGTCCGCCGGCGGGCCGTTCGTGCCGCACGGCATACCGCACTTGCAGCTCGCAACGGCCAAGCCGTGGGCCGGGAAGCGTGACGCGGACTGGAATTCTATCGGTGCCCTCCGCCGCTCGCTCGCGCGCGGCGGCCGCGTTCAGTTGTTGGCCATCCAAGGTGATGGAGAGACGATCGGGCCGTACTGAGCGAGGAACAAGCAGGGTCAAACTCTCGGCGGGCTCATAGGCAATGCGGAATGCAATTCGCTCGTCGACTTGCGCCTCGGACGAATCAAGATCGATGTGACTCGAAATGGCAGCCGATATGGACTGCTCGTGGACGGTCACCACTCCCGCAAACCGCGCCTCCGCGCCGTCAGTGCGAAAGAACAGCGGGTCTTGCAGCCGCTCGGGCAATCGCAATTGCGGCGGCGCGACTTGCGGCGCAAGTCCGGCCGCGCGATCGGCAACGAAGGCTAATTCGATGTTGTCCGCCGGCACGACCGCCAGGTTGGCCGGAGCGACGATATCGGCGCGTGGACGCGGCAAGTCCAGCAGAATCGTGTCACTGGCCGAATCGAGCTTGGCGTGAGCCTCGATGGTAAGCTCGAGCTCGCCCGAGATCGGCTGCAGCAGTGGAATGCTGAGCATTCCGCTCGACTCGGGCGGCAAGGCGTCAACGTTTACCACGCTCGCCGGACCAACTGAGTCGATTTCCCAGCCCGACAAATCCACGTCGAGGGCGCGGACCTTCGCTCCGCGAACCGTATAGCGCAGGGTACCGCTGAGCTGCGCGGCTTCGCTGCCGACTTGCACGATATAGTCGGCCTGCACGCGCATGCGCGTCCGCTGCGGCACCACGCGCGCTTTCAGCGAGAACGGCTGTGCAAAGTAATCGAATGCCGCCGTCAGATCCCGGTGGTTGCCCGCGGCAAATTCCTCGACTTGCGCCACCCGCTCCGATTCTCCCCAGATGACCTGCCAGTTTCCTTCGACCTTGACTCCCACGCTGCCGGATTGCCGCACCGCGCCCGGCACTTCGAAACCGGCCAGCTCGATCAGTTGCTCGGCGGCGGGTTTTTCGCCATCGGCAGCCGACAACTTGCGCTCGCTGACCAGGGGCACTTCCACGGGTCCAACCCCCTTTTTCTCGAGGCGGACTTCATAGGTGGCGCCGCGCGGACCGTCGTCGACTCGCGACACGGTCATGTCCGTTGCGGAAGTGCCGACATAAGTGGCGCCCGGCGGCAAGCGAACTTGAAAGCGGTCAAACTCACCTCCCAGGCTGCGGACGGTGAGCTTCGCCTCGCAGTGGACAGCCGTGCCATCCAATCGGATGAACACGGCGCCCGTAGCTTCGAGCACGGTAGGCAACACCGAAAGTTGCATGTCGGCCGCGTGCCACGAAACGCTCGACTGGCCTGCCAGGCCGATCGCATGAATGCGCGAGCCGCCTTCACCACGGGCTTTGACAGATTCGATCGTGCCATCATCCGCCAGCGTCGCGACCGCTTGCGTGTCGGGCACATCCAGTTGCAGGTCCGAAACGGCCGCGCGCGGCAGCTCGAGCTCGAGCCTGGTTTCCGGTCCCGTTCGCTCGAGCGGGACAAGCAGTCGGAGTGTGGCGACGTGCGCGGTGCCCGATTCAGCGCGCACCCATACTACGTAGCCGTCGTTATCACCGTCGTAGCGCAGGACGTGCTCGCCGGGACCTTCGAAGGATGGCTCGTAGACGGCTGCGTTGTCGAGCCGCAGCGGTATTCCGACCCAGCCGGGCTGCAGCACCGTGAAGGCATAGCGGGCCCTCAGTTCGGCCCGCTGCTTCGTTGCGGCTCCTTCGAAAGATAGTTTTTCCAGGCTATAGGTAGGCGGCGGCTTTGGCGTGGCCAATTGATGCTGAGCTTTCCACGCCTCCATAAAAGCTTCCAAGCTCATGCCCGGCATGGCTTGCAAGTTGCCATCTTTATCCTTGAGGACAAAAACCTTGGGCAGGATCTCACCCGGCAAAGCCGGTTCGCCGGCCGATTGAGGCGGCGAATTGCCCGGCTTGGATGCCGCGGGCGCTTGAGCGACGGCCTGGCGGCCGACAAGCAACGTGGCCAGCGTCAAGACGGCGAGCACGCCGTGAATAAATTGCCGGTCCTGCATCATGGAAAGACGCCTTCGAGGCCGCTCGAAGTTCGACGAGCGAGGAGCGTGCCAGTCGGTTGAAACACCAGAAGGGAGAGGGCAAGCCTCGGCTGTCTAGTGTAATCCAGCCGACTCAGCGACTCAAAGAATTGCCGGGATTTGGCCTCCTGCAGCAGGTAAAAACAAAGTTTTGCGCAGCTCAAATTCCGCCTGGCCTGCGGTCCAACCTCCCAGATTATTCGTGGCGGGCCGTTGCCCCTTGCAGGAGCCGCTGAAAATGTAGCTGCAATTCCACCGTCGCCGTCGCCAGCGGGTGGGGCAGCGACAACTCAAATGGCGCGCCACTCACATGGCAAATGGCCCCACCGGCTTCCTCAACGAGCAGAATGCCCGCCGCCACGTCCCAGGCTTTGGTCGACATCGACCAGAAGGCGTCAAAGCGTCCCGCTGCCAGGTACGCCAGGTTGAGTGCCGCCGACCCCGTACGCCGCACAGCCTGGCAATTGAGCAGCACGCTGCGAAATTGCTCGATTTCGGGCGAATCGGCCGAGACGTGGGCCGCGAAGCTGGCAGCGACAATCGATTTCGCCGGGTCCGTCGCCGAGCTTGTGCGGATCGGCCTGCCGTTGAGCCACGCGCCGCCCGATTTGCTAGCACTGAATAGCTCGTCATGCACGGGATCGAGGATAGTGGCCGTGATGGGCGTACCTCGCTCGATCAATGCAATCGACACCGCATAATGCGGTATCTGATGGACGTAGTTCGTCGTGCCATCGAGAGGGTCGACAACCCAGCAAAGCTCGGCCTGGGGATTGACCGGCTGGTCGAGCTCTTCGCTTATGAAGCCGTGGTCCGGGAAGGCGCCCAGCAGGACCTGGCGGATGGCTTCCTGGGAGGCCCAATCGGCCTCGGTCACCAGGTCGGATGGTCCCTTTTCCCGCACCTGGGCGCGACCGGCGAAGTCCAGAAGTTTCCGTCCGCCGGCGCGGGCTGCCTCGTCGCAAATTCGCTGGAATTCAGCCCCTAAATGCATTCTGAGGTCGCCGCACGTTGGGTTGGCTACGAGGCATGCGCGATTATAGAAAACGCACCTGGCGCGGCAACCAGCCTGGCGCCGGCCGGCCCCCCTTAAGGCGCAAAAAAATTTTCTCCTCAAAAAATTCGCAAAGTATGGACACCGCAATCCGATATGTTAAGATCGAAATCGAGCAGTGAAGGTCGAGCGACCTGATATCATCCGGAATCGCTATTCAGTCTCCTATACGATTCGGCCTCTTCTCTGTTCCGGCCCCGCCGTTTCGCCTCGCGCGATGCGGCGGGGTTTTTTATTGCTTGCCATGATGGTCGCGACTGCTAGATTCAGCGGCGCATGACTGTCCCGCGCTGGCAACTCGAGAACGATGTCGCTCGGCTCAGGTTCCCGCGCGTTCAAGCCGAGCTTGCTCTGACCGCGCCCGATGGTGGCCTGGGACGGATCTCCTGTGCTGGTTCGCCCATTGACGGGCTGAGGCTGCTCGCGCTTACTTCGCCGGCCGCTCGCAAAACGTCGTCAGCACGACTCGTGGAGTCGTTCGCCCGCGGCGGAGATTTGATTGCCAGGTACGCTGACTGGCCAGAGGTGGCGATGCAAGCCCAACTCACATGGCGCACGGCTTCGCCTTTTTTTGCCAACGTGCTGGCCGCTATTGAGTTGGTTGTCTCCGTCGAGACCAGTCTTCTCGACAGTTGTCCGACCATGGCAATCGTGACCCACGTCCCAGCGCAAGCGGCGCTGAACCTGCCGGTTCGAGGCTCCGAAGCTTTCGCGGAGATTGACCGGGGTCAGGTCCCGGCCGGCACCGCCGCCACGGGCTGCTACTTGTTTCGACTCGACAACCCACGCTCGAGCCTGGTTCAAGCCGTGCACCCGGTTGACGCTCCCACAAATCGGCTCGAGCCGTTGCCGGACTCAACGGGCGGAGAGACCAACAACTATCTGCTTCGGCATGAGCTCTTCGCGGCCCGACTCGAAAAAGGCGTGATTCTGCGGGCCCGCGTGCTCGCGGCGCTCATCGAGCGCGAGTCGGACGAAGCCGCCGCGAAGGCGCTCTATGATGCATTTCTCGACCAGCCGTTGCCGCTGACGGCATGATGGTTCGGCCCGCGGGCTGCTGGGCGATCTTCTGTGCAGCCTTGAAACGGCGGCAGATTGCAGGAAGATGGGGAGCTTCTGTTTCAAAGCTTAGACGAGAATTTTTCTATGTCCCTTGAGTTACGCAGCCGGCTGTTTCGCGCCCTGGACGACCTGGTGCTGGTCGATCCGCACACGCACATCAATGCCCATGCGCCGGCTTCGACGACGCTGGCCGACATCCTGGGCTATCACTATTACACCGAGCTTGCGCACTCGGCCGGTATGCGAAAAGCGCGGATCGAAGAACCGAGCCTGGGACCGAAAGAGAAGGTCGGGCGGCTCGTCGAGTTCCTCGCGGCAATCGAAAACACCATTCAATCGAGTTGGCTGATCGAGATCGTGCAGGCTTTTTTTGGCTTTGAAGAGGATGCCATAACGCCCGGCAACTGGGAATCGCTCTATGACACGGCCGAAAAGCGGACGCGAGATCCTGGATGGGCGGCCCACGTGCTCGAGCGCAGCAAGCTGGCGGCGGTGTTTTTGACCAACGACTTCGACGACCCGCTTTCGGGGTTCGATACGCGGCGCTACGTGCCGTGCTTGCGCACGGACGATCTGGTGTTCCATTTGAGCAAGCCGTCGGTCCGCGAACGGCTCGAAAAGGCAAGCGGCCAGAGCGTGCACGACCCGGCCAGCCTAGGGCGCGCCCTGGGAGAGCTGTTTCGGCACTTCAGCGCGCGAGGCGCAAGAGCCTGCGCGATCTCGTTGCCGCCGGATTTCAGCCCCAATTCAGTGTCGGAAGCTGCCGCCGGAAGCGCGCTAGGGGAAGTTTGGTCGCGCGGAGACGCCGCCGGCGCCGATGCCAGGCGAACGCTCGGCCATTTCGTGTTTTGGAAGCTGGCTGAATTCTGCGCCGATTTTCGCCTGCCGTTCGACTTGATGATCGGCGTCAATCGCGGCGTCTATCGCGAGGGTGTTTACCAGGGCTGCGATCTTTATGACAGCCGCGTCTCGCTGATTCAGTACGC
>DATJEN010000231.1:0-6050 GCA_035496575.1 Pirellulales bacterium | reverse complement strand
AGCCTACGTGGGCCAAACCGCCGCCGAGTACGTGGCGCGCTCCGGCAAGCGCGCGGCCGACGCGCTGGCCGATCTGCTAATCGCGGAAAACCTGGCCGTGCTATGCGTGATACGCAGCGAAGACGACGCGCTGATCGACCCCTTCGTGGCTCACCCGCGGTTCATGCTCGGCAGCGATGGTATTTTTTTTGCCGACGGGCAGATCCACCCCCGCATGTACGGCTCGGCCGCGCGGGTGTTGGGAACCATGGTGCGCGAGCGGCGCCTGTTCTCGATTGAAGAGGCCGTGCGCAAGCTGTCGGCCATTCCGGCCGGGCGGTTCGGACTTGTCGACCGCGGCGAAATCCGCCCGGGCGCGTTTGCCGACGTCGTGCTGTTCGATCCCAGCACGATCAGCGACCACGCCACGTATGACAGCCCGCATCAACTTTCGACAGGCGTCGAGCGCGTGCTGGTGAACGGCGTCGAAGTTTTCGCTGGCGGCAAAGCGAGCGAAATCGGGCCGGAGCTGCCGGGGCGCGCTCTGCGCTTTAAAGAGTCGTTCACCGTGGCCGACTGAAACACGCGTACGCCATGCTTTAGCATGACGAACATCGCGCACAGTCTGTCATGCCAAGGCACGACCTACCATCGTCTACCGCGCGGTGCGCAGTAGCTTCTGCGAGCCCGACATTCCAAATCGCTCTTGCAGCGATTGCACAGTGATCTCTTCGTCGCGGAGGGCTTCCATGGCGCGCACCGCGGCGTCGGCGGCTTGAATGGTCGTGATGCACGGCACGCCGCGGGCCACGGCGGCCGAACGAATGCGGCCCTCGTCGGTGCGCGCTCCCTTGCCACTGGGCGTATTCATGATGAGTTGAATCGCGCCATCGAGCAGGTAATCGAGCAAATTGGGCTGGCCCTCTTGCAGCTTGTTCACGTGCTGCACGCGGATGCCGGCCTCTTCCAATCGTCGCGCCGTGCCTTCGGTCGCCATCAGCTTGTAGCCGAGCGCGGCCAGCCGGCGGGCCAGCCCGACCATGTGTTCCTTGGCCGGCGGGGCCACGCTGATGAAGATCGTGCCTTCTTTGGGCAGCAGGGTGCCGGCCGCGAGTTGACTCTTGGCAAACGCGATCGAAAACCGCTCGCTCGTGCCCATCACTTCGCCGGTGGAGCGCATCTCCGGCCCCAACACGATGTCGACTCCGATGAACTTGCGGAATGGGAACACGCTTTCCTTGATCGAGACGTGGCTGGGGATGGGTTCGCTTTCCAGACCGGCCTCGGCCAACGTCATGCCCGTCATCACCTTGGCGGCGATTTTGGCGACCGGCACGCCCGTGGCTTTCGAGACGAACGGCACCGTGCGGCTGGCGCGCGGGTTCACTTCCAGCACGTAAAAGGTTTGCCGGCCATCTTCTTTCTTGATGGCGTATTGAATGTTCATCAGCCCCACCACGCGCATGCGGCGGGCGAGCGAATAGGTGGCCTCGCGGATTTCATTCAGGATCGGCCCTTGCAGGCTATACGGCGGAATGACGCAGGCCGAGTCGCCCGAGTGAATGCCGGCTTCCTCGATGTGTTCCATGATGCCGGCCACGATCACGTTCTCACCGTCACTCACGGCATCGACGTCGACCTCGATGGCGTCTTCTAGAAACCGATCGATGAGCACCGGCTGACCCTGGGCGACGATAAAGGCCTCGGCCACGAAGCGCTCGAGCTGCGACTGGTCGTAGCAGATTTCCATGGCCCGCCCGCCCAGCACAAAGCTTGGCCGCACCAGGTTCGGGTAGCCGATCGTGGCGGCTTCAGAGCGGGCTTGCGCCATGGTGCGCGCGATGCCATTGGCCGGCTGCTTGAGCCCCAGCCGCTTGAGCAGTTGCTGGAATTTTTCGCGGTCCTCGGCGTCTTCGATCGTGTCGACGCTGGTTCCGATGATCGGTACGCCCGCGCTCGCCAGCGCGCGGGCCAGGTTCAGCGGCGTTTGTCCGCCGAATTGCACGATCACGCCGTCGGGCTGGATGCGGTCGCAAATGTTGAGCACGTCCTCGGTCGTCAGCGGCTCGAAGAACAGGATATCGCTCGTGTCGTAGTCGGTGCTGACCGTCTCGGGGTTGGAGTTGACCATCACCGACTGGATGCCCAGCTCGCGCAGCGCGAAGCTGGCGTGGCAGCAGCAATAGTCGAACTCGATGCCCTGGCCGATGCGATTCGGCCCGCCTCCCAAGATCATGATCCGCTTGGTGCCCGGCGGCTTGGTGGGGGCTTCGCATTCGTCTTCGTAGGTGGAGTAGTAATAAGGGGTGTAGGCCTCGAACTCGGCGGCGCAGGTATCGACGGCTTTGAATGCCGCCACGATGCCGCGCGCTTTGCGCCAATTGCGAACCTCGATTTCGTTCGTGTTCCAGATGAACGCCAGTTGCCGATCGGAAAAGCCATATTGCTTGGCGCGTCGCATCAGCTCGTCGCTGACCGTGGCGATCGACTCGTGCGCCCGCAGAATGCCCTCCAGCACCACAATCTCGTGCAGGTTTTGCAGGAACCAGGGGTCGATGTGCGTGAGCTGATGCACTTCGTCGACGGTCATGCCGTCTTTGAAGGCATAGCGGAGCGACCACACGCGATCGTCCGAAGGCGTGGAAATCTTGGCGCGAATCTCGTCGCGCGTGGGCTGCTCGGGCGTGCCCCAGCGATCTTTGCCGTCGCAACCGAAGCCGAAGCTGCCAACCTCCAGCCCACGCAAGGCCTTTTGAAAAGACTCTTTGAAGGTGCGGCCGATCGCCATGGTCTCGCCGACCGCCTTCATTTGCGTGGTGAGCGTGGCGTCGGCCTCGGGAAACTTTTCGAAGGCGAAGCGCGGAATCTTCGTGACCACGTAGTCGATGGTCGGCTCGAAACAAGCCATTGTCTCGCGCGTGATATCGTTGGGCAGCTCGTGCAGGCGATAGCCGACCGCCAGCTTCGCGGCAATCTTGGCGATCGGAAAGCCGGTGGCCTTCGAAGCCAGCGCACTCGAGCGGCTGACGCGCGGGTTCATCTCGATGACGATCATGCGGCCGTTGTCCGGATCGATCGCGAACTGGATGTTCGAGCCGCCGGTCTCCACGCCGATCTCGCGGATCACGGCCAGCGAGGCGTCGCGCATCCGCTGATATTCCTTGTCGGTCAGCGTCTGCGCCGGGGCCACCGTGATCGAATCGCCCGTGTGCACGCCCATCGGGTCGAAGTTTTCGATCGAGCAGATGATGACGACGTTGTCATCGACGTCGCGCATCACCTCCATCTCGTACTCTTTCCAACCGATGATCGACTGCTCGATGAGCACCTCGGTGACGGGCGACTGCTCCAAGCCGCGCGCGACCAGCGTATCGAACTCGCCCCGGTTGTAAGCGATGGCCGAGCCGCTGCCGCCCATCGTGAAGCTCGGCCGAATGACGCACGGCAAGCCGATCCTTTGCAGCAAAGCGCGGGCTTCTTGCAGGTTGTGCACCGTGTCGCCGTTGCACACCTCGAGCCCGATCTTCTCCATGGCTTTTTTGAATAGGTTGCGGTTTTCGGCTTTTTCGATGACGTCCGGCCGCGCGCCGATCATTTCGACGCCGTACTTGTCGAGCACGCCGTGCGCGGAGAGCTCCATCGCCAAGTTGAGTGCGGTCTGCCCGCCCAGTGTGGGCAGCAGGGCATCGGGGCGCTCGACCTCGATAATCTTGGCGACGACTTCCCAGGTGAGCGGCTCGATGTAAGTGCGGTCGGCCATGCCCGGATCGGTCATGATCGTGGCCGGATTCGAGTTGACGAGAACGACTTCGTAGCCTTCTTCGTGCAAGGCTTTGCAGGCCTGCGTGCCTGAATAGTCGAACTCGCAGGCCTGACCGATGACGATGGGGCCGGAACCGATGATCAGGATTTTGTGGAGATCGTCGCGACGAGGCACGGCGGGGAGTTCCTGGGGGTTTTTGAACTGGCGGCCGCTTAGGCGCGCACAGCGAACCGGCGCGCCACAGGGCGAAATCTAAAATCCCTCAAGATTAGCATCGCGGGATAGGAGTGTTCAAGGGGGGCCGGTGTTGTGTTGGCAAGTGTCCTAACAGTGAGGTGCCGGAGCCGGGAGCGGCTGGTGGGCGATTAGCGTCCACATGATTTGGCCTTACCTGAAAGGCTCGAGGAGACGCCTTACCTCTCCAGCCATCCACACCGCAAATAACCCCACCGCAACTCCCACGATCGCGCCGACGACAATGTCACGTGGGAGATGGTCCAGCAGCAATTGCTTGTCCGCGCGTGATCTTTCGGGGTTTGACGATATTGTCAGATAACGCCAGTAAGGAAATGCCACGCCGAGTAAGCCTCCACACAACAATGTGCCCAAGGGCAACAGGCTTGGACGGCGCTTAGGGGCGGCGGTCATGGATTGGACGGCGAAACACAGCGACCGCTCCTGAAAGCGATGACTCACTGAGAAGGCCGTGGTCTTCAAGGTGGATATGATCGGAGTCGGAGTTGGCGGGGGACTCCGCAAGCCGACGGCACAGCTCGGCCAATTTCAGCAGCCCATCCGGCGTTCCGTAAATCGCTATCCCATCTTGGCCGGTCCGCAGCTCAAGCGATCCATTCGTGAAGTCTGGCGGAACGAACCGAACTGGCTTATCCGATTGCTCGCTCATCCCCGAATTGTAGCAGGCGGCGAGAATGATGTGGGTAGGTGGTGTCTTAGGACTGTGGTACTGGAGATTATTGGTTCCCGCCCTGCCCGGTAGCTCCTCGTTCAAGCCTTCGTAGAACTTTCTCTGCGTATGCCAGTGCTCGTTTCTTCCTTGGGAGGAATACATTCCTTACCCAATCTTTATGAGGCGGAAGTGCATTTCCATCCCTAACTTTGTTGGCGAACAATGGCCGAAACCCATGCCAAGTCGCATGCCTTCCGTTTTCCAGGTATTCGAGTCCCTTGTTGATCGCTTCTTTTAAATGTCCAATGCGATCAAGGACGGCCTTCTGCTTTGCGTTCATTTTTGCCTCTCATCGAAGCTCCAGACATGCCCCGACAGTCCGGAAACGGCGGATGGTCGGGCCGGCGGCGAGGCTCATGGGGCTAAATACTGCCCGTGACGGGGCGCGATTTTTTCGAGGCGGCGCTCGATTTCGCGCTTGATCTGTCGGCGCAATCGCAGTCTTTCGAGCCATCCGGCCGGTCGAAGTCGCTCAGCGAACTCGGCCAGCACTTCCGCGCGAATCTCCGCCTCGGCGGCGGCGCGGGCCCGCCGCCAACCGTCCTCGAGAAAGGGCACTTGCCGCGAATTGGGTATGGCAGGTGGCATGCCCTTCATTGTATCTCATCGAAAAGAGCACACCACTTCGCGGACGCAATCGGCAGTCGGTCAGTCAGAAATCGTATTCCGCTGTCTTTAGAGTCCCGCCCGGTGATTCTTGCTCGCCTATAATGGCCCCATGTCCAATGCGGCGACATTCCGCACGATGAAAATTCGCGATGCTCTGGAATCCGACTTAGGATCGATTGCCGAGCTTCTGCTGATCGTGCATCGGTTGCACGTGAGCGCCCACCCGGAGACTTATCGCGAAATGTCACACGAAATCGCCGTGGATTTCCTGGCTGCCAGGATGGTCGAAAGGGACGCCTACTTGCGCGTGGCCGAACTGGACTCCGAGCTGCTCGGATATTACTCAGCCACAATTCGGACTTCTCCGAGCAATCCGCTCTTTCAACCAAGACGGTTCGTCTACGTCAACGAGGTCGTCGTTCAACTGGAAAGCCGCATGGGCGGGGTCGGACGAACTTTGATAGCCGATCTGAAGGAATTGGCGCGGCAGGATGGCGCTCGGGAGATTGAATTGGATGTGGGCCATTTCAATTCCGGAGCAAAAGCCTTTTTCAAGAAACAGGGATTCGAGCTCTTGAGAGAAAAAGTAGCTGTGCGCGTCTAAGGTCACTCGCGGCATCGAAATGGCATCCGCGCCTTAGCTCGGCAACCAGATTTTGCCGGCCTCGACGATTTCGGTCGACTCGGGCAACGGAATCGGAATGCGTGATTTGGCAAAAAACGCCAGACCCT
>DATJEN010000230.1:0-25277 GCA_035496575.1 Pirellulales bacterium | reverse complement strand
CGCATGGTCGCGGCAATACGGGTGAAGTCCCCCTTTTCCCAAAGGGCCTTGTTCGGATTCATGGGATTCTCCTGTGCGAAGTAGGGGATATTGTAAACGCCCACCCCGCGGCCGGCTATTCGGTCTCGACTTCGAATGTCGGCTTCTTGGGCGAGGGCATCCCCAGATAGCGCGCCAGCCAGCTCTGGAACTCGTAGTACCAGTAGATTGAGTTTTGCGGCGAAAGCACCCAATGGTTTTCGTTGGGAAACACGACTAGTCGCGACGGCACGTTCATGGCTTGCAACACGCCATACAGCTCCAGCCCGTTTCCGTACGGCACGCGGTAGTCGAGCTCGCCGTGGGTGATCAGCGTGGGGGATTTGAAGTTCTTGGCATAGTACATCGGGTTGTAGCGCTGCATTCCTTCGACGTTTTTCCACGGGGTTCCACCGATGACTTTTTCGAAGCCATGCGGCACGTCGGTAGCAAATTGGCTATAGGAATTATTCACGCCGGCATGGTCGATGATCGCGGCAAAGCGGTCGGTATGCCCTAACACCCAGGCCGCCATGTACCCGCCGTAGCTAGCGCCGGTCGCGGCCATGCGCTTGGGATCGATGTTGGGCAATTTCGCCAACAGGAAATCCGTGCCCTTCATGATGTCGTCGAACGGCTTGTCGGGCCATTCGTTCAGAATGCTTTGCGAAAACTTCTCACCGAACCCGGTTGAACCATGCCGGTTCACGCAGGCCACGATGTAGCCCGGCGCGGCAAACGCGTGGTGGTTCCAACGATAGGTAAAAGCGCTGCGACTCATCGTGTGTGGGCCACCGTGCATGACATGCATGAAGGGATAGGTCTTGCTGGCGTCGTACGATGGCGGATAAATGAGCCAGCCTTGAATCTTGTCGCCAGCCGCGCCATCGAACCAGAACTCTTCGACCTTTCCTAGGTCGAGCTGCGATAACAACTTCTCATTGAAGCGCGTCAATTGCCGAGCCTTGCCGGTCGCGGGATCGATTGTGAAAAGCTCGTCAGGGCGATTCGAGTCGGTATTCAAAAACACGAGCGCGGTTTTCCCGCTTTGCAGGTTGGCCGAGGCGCCTTCACGATAAACAGCCGCGAAGCCTGTGCCGTCGGCGTTCATCTTGAAAACCGGCACGACCCCTTTGTCTTCGGCTACCAGCCAAAGTGTCTGTCCGTCGGGCGAGAACTTGACTTCATCGAACGAGTAGTCGAGCTCGGCAGTCAGGGCGGTGCTCTTTCCGCTCGCCAGGTCGAGTCGCCGCAGTCGGGCAAACTCGCCGTTGTAGTAGCTTGATTCGCGCCGTGCATACACCAGCGACCGACCATCGTGTGCAAAGGTCGGGCTGCCATCGCCTCCTTTGTTGTCGGCGGTCAGATTTTTCAGTTGGCCGGAACCGTTGGTGGCTACCAGGTAGATGTCGCTATTCGGGTCGTCTCGAAAGGGCGGCGGCGTGGAATTGATCACTACCGCGACTTGCGACCCATCGGGCGAGACTTCATAGCGCAACTCGCCGTCGACGGAAAACAATCGATCGAAACCCGGCGTCAGGTCCACTGCCTCTTTCGTTGTCACGTCGACGCGCAGCAGGCGCGAGGCAAGCTTGTCGGTCAGGTAGTGGTCGAAGTATCGGTACAGCCGGTTCTCCGTTGCCCGCGCCGTCATCTTCGAGTCCTTGCGCCGTTTGCTCTCCTTTTTCATGGCTGCGATGTCTTTCTTTGACAGCGTGCCGGCCAGCTCGGGTATCACGGTGGTGCCGACCACGATCTGTTTGCCGTCCGGCAGCCACTTGGGCGTCGTGAGAGCGTACGGCATCTCGATGATCTCCTCCGCTTCGCCGCCGTCGATCGGGATGACATACAGCGCGCTGGCTTCGTCATCGCCGCGCTTCGAAACAAAGGCGATTCGACGGCCATCGGGACTCCAAGCCGGCGCCGAATCCGTGGCCTGCGCCGTCGTGAGACGCCGCGGCTCGCCCCCGGAAAGTTCCACCAGCCACAGGTTTGTCGTGCTCTTGTTCTTGTCGACCGACCATTCCTGCACCGTAAAAACCGCCGCGCGGCCATCGGGAGAAAGTGCCGGCGCGCCGAGCCGTTTCATGGCCCACAGATCGAATGGCGTCATCGGACGTTTGTCCGCACCCCAGGCTGGGGTCGAAAAGAAAAGTACGATCAGTGCGAAAGCGGTAAGTTTGCGCGTCATGGGCTAAACCCCTTGTGGGCTCGTCGGGCAGATAGTTTCGAGGCGGCACCTCACAGAATACTCAACGAGTTACCGCAATTCATCTTGTGAAGTAAACCAATGGGCTCGAAAGGCATAGGGCTCACCGACTTCGGCGCTGGCCACCAGGCTACTGACGAAGTCCGTGTCGTGAGAAAACTGGGGATCGCTGTGCGGCGCGATACTCAAGAGGTTCCTGTGTTCCAATTGCTCGATTCGCAAGCGGGACTGCTGGCGCCGGGCAAATTTGACCGCGCGTCCGGCCCAGCGCAGGCATTGGTGGGATTCCGGAGTCTTAGGGTATGCTTAGTGCCGGCACGCCGGCCAGATCGTCGCTTGCCCAAGTTGTCTTCACGAGGAAGTCGCATGCAGGTGATCGGAGCGGGTTTTGGGCGCACGGGAACCATGTCGATGCAGGCCGCTCTCGAAATATTGGGCTACCGCTGCTACCACATGAAGGAGGTCACTGAGCACGCGGGGCATCTGCACGCCTGGCATCAGCTCGTTGCTGGTCGCGCTGCGATGGATTGGCAAACCCTCTTTAAAGATTTCGAAGCGACCGTCGATTTTCCCGCCTGCATCTACTATCGAGAATTGCTGCGCGAGTTTTCTGACGGCAAGGTGATTCTGAACGTTCGTGATTCCGACAAATGGTTCGACAGCTTTTTGACGTTGCAGCAAACGACCGACAAATTCCGCGCTTTCCGTTTTATCCCGCGCGCTCGGCGCTTCCTCGCTTTTGTCGATTTGCTGTTGCCGAAGGTGTTCACGAACCCACGCGATCGAGCGCGCTCAATCGAGGTCTTCGAGCGGCACAATCGTGAGGTGCAAGAGCACGTGCCGGCGGATCGCCTGTTGATCTTTCGCGTGCAGGACGGCTGGGAGCCGCTGTGCAGGTTCCTCGGGCGTGAAGTGCCGGCGGGCATTCCCTTCCCGCACCTCAACGAAGGCAAAGGTACGCTCGAAGCGCTTGCCCGCGAGCGCTTGTTTGGCCGCTGGATCCGCGCAGCGCGCATCGGCGTGACGGCCGGCGCGTTCGTGGCACTCGTGTGGTGGCTGCTCGCTTAAGTCCGGGCGTGGAAGGGTCGCGATTTCAGCGCGCGACCGCCTTACCATTTCGAGCTTGCAGGCGCCGCGTGCGCCGGGGCTCCAAAAAATCTCGCAAATGTGATCGGTTTATGCGAAATTGGCGCTAGAAGCGCGCCAGACGGTCAAGTTGGAAAGCTTCGGTCGGCTGCCACGCTCGTTGCCAAACTCATCTTGTTGCGAGACGAGTCTTGCAATTGAGAGACGTCGATCTTGAGCAGATTGTCGACTTGTTGCGGGCCGCTCCGTTGTGCGACGGGCTGAACGAAGAGCAGTTGCTCGCACTCGCCAGGCAATTCTTGGTGCGGCCGTTCTTGGCCGGCGAACGGTTGGCGGCGGCGGGTGACCCCGTCACTGAATTCTGGGTTGTGGCCGAAGGCGAAATTGAAGCCTATTTGACCGACGCGCGGGGCCGGGAAAGCCAATTGGGTGTCGTGGGAAAGGGTGAAACGATCGGTGAAATCGCGATCGTGGAGCACGCCTTGCGGCCGATCCGCTTTACGGCGCGTACGCATGGCGCCTTGCTGACGGTGGCGCATGAAGTGTTTCGCGGCTGGCTCGACGCCTACCCGCCGCTTATGAAAAACCTGTTTCGTTCGCTGAGCTTGCGCTTTCGACAGAGCATTGGTGTTGCCGAGCGGAAGCTGCCGTCGCCTCGACTGGGAATCGTGGCCTCCTCGGCCAGGGGACGTTTGTTGGTCGGGCGATTGGTAGGGCGGCTGTTGGCTGCCGGCGAACGATTGCAGGTGTGGGCCGAAAACCCAGCCGAACTACGCGCGTCGGTCGCTTGGCCCGATCCGCTTTCGATGGCATCCCTGGCGCCGAATGATCAGCCGTGGTCTGAACCGCCGGCCAGCGGTGTCGATCGTCGAATCGTGATCTGGTCGCCAAGAGCGGATGTGCAACTGGACGTGGGACAGCTCCTTGCTTGCGACGAGGTGCTGTGGCTGTTGGAGCCAGGAGAGGCAGCCGCCACCAATCAAAATCTTCGCATCGGCACCGAAAAACAATCCGACCTTTTGCAAAAAGTGCGCGTCGTTTGGCTCTTGGAACCGGACACGCCGATCGCGCCGCTCGCGGCCGATTGGGGATGCAAACATGCAGCGCTGAAGGTGCCGGTGGCCTTGAGGGGCGGCGAGCTGAGTCGCCTCGAGCTCCAGGGACTCGACCGGCTGGTGCGCGCGTTGCGCGGATATCGCTTGGGAATCGCGCTAGCCGGCGGCGGCGCCAAAGGCATGGCCCATCTCGGCGTGCTGCGCGTGTTGGAAGAAGCCGGCTTGTCGTTCGACATGATGTCGGGCACAAGCGTGGGAGCTATGGCGGGGATTGTTTATGCCTCGGGGATCGCCCCGGACTATGCCGTGGAATGTTTCCAGAGAGATCTGACTCCCGCGCGCTGGTTTCGCATGCTGCCGAAGTGGCCTAACTGGTATTTGATTACGAAGTATCGTCGGCTCGCGTGGGACGCCATGTTGCGTCGCTATCTGCACGACTGGCGACTCGAGCAATTGTTGATCCCCTTTCATTCAGTGGCGGTCGATCTTGTACAAGTTCGACCCGTCATCCGCAGCGTGGGAGATGCCGTCCATGCGATTCTCGAGAGTATCAATCTGCCGATCATCTCTCGGCCCATTCCGCGCGAAGGCATGATGCTCATCGATGGTGGCATTCTGAATAATCTGCCGGCCGACGTGTTGGTTGAGAAAGGCGCCGATTTCGTCGTCGGCATTGATGTCTCGAGCCGGGTGCGTTTTGAGTTTGCGGGCAATCGTCCCGACACTCCCACCGAGAAAATGAACTCGGCAGGCGCGGTGGACACGTTGCTGCGCATCTTTGAAGCCCAAGCCCACAATATTGGCAACATTCGCAATCGGGCGGTTGATTTTTGGATAACGCCCGACACGTCAGGATTTGGCTTGGCTGAGTTTCATCGCACGACGGCGATCGCAGCGGTCGGAGAAGCGGCGGCGCGTCACAAGTTGCCGGAACTCCAGCGCCGCCTCGTGGAATTGGAACAGCGCCTGTTGGGATTGCCTCCGCGAAGCTGAAACGGCGGAGCCGCCCCTCAAAATGCCCCCGCCGCTCGGCCGGTTGGGTCGCAGCCATTCGGCGTTCGCGGACATATTCGCCGTCCTACTGCGCAAGGTCGCGGTTCTGCGGGCTTTGCGTCGCAGGGCCCTCGATCAGCTATCGAGCGGCTCTTGTTTCTAGCGGCCGCAAGTCACATAGACCCGAAATTTGGCCTTCGACTACAATTCGCGGCCCACCGGTATTCAACCACAACCCCGCCAAACACGCGCTCAGCAAGTGCGCGTCGCACAGCACTGCGGAAGGCCGCAATCTGCGTGAATGGAGTCGAACGAATGAAGACAAGTCTCGTTGGCATTCTGGTCGTAGCTATCGTGCTCGCGCCTACCGCATCCTTTGGTCAACGGGGCGGCGGGTCTCGCGGCGGAGGCGGAGGCGGAGGCGGCAATCGTGGTGGCGGAGGCTGGGGCGGCGGCAATCCCGGCGGCGGTTTTCAAGGTCGCAGCGGCAGCGGTTTGCATCAAGGCGGCGGCCCGCGCACCGCCGCCAATGCACCCCGCTCGCGACAGCCGAACATGCAGCATCATCAGTTTGCCTCTCGAAACATGGCATACAACCATCGCCCTGCCTATCACGGCAATTGGTATCACGGCGACTGGCACGGTCACTGGGCGCATCCGTGGGGCTACAGGCCGTGGGGCTGGTACGGCGGCGGCCTGGGCTGGGGACTTGGATTCGGCGTCGGCTTTGGCGTTGCGACCATCGGCGTCGCGTCGCTTGCCTCGCCGTGGGGCTGGGGCTATTACGGATACTACAACCCTTACTGGGTTGCGCCCGTCGGCGGCGTGACCTACATCAACTACTCGCAACCGATCGTCGTGGCGCCGCCAGCCAGCGTCCCGCCGGGGGCCGGCTATGCGCCCCCGGGTTATGCGCCAGCGGGCTATCCTCCACCTGGGCCGAGTTCCCTCGATGCCGCGACAGCCCCCAATGCATCTCAGCAACGGGCACTGGCTACGTTCGACAGCGCGCGCAGTTACTTCAAACGAGGCGATTACCCCATGGCGCTTGCGCAAACGAATCGTGCCTTGGCGCTTGTGCCCAACGATTCTCTGATGCACGAGTTTCGCGCGCTGTGCCTGTTCGCAACGATGGACTACCAGCAGTCCGCCGCAGCCATTCATGCCGTGCTCACATCTGGACCAGGCTGGGACCAGGCCACGCTCGTCGGTCTGTATGCAAGCCCGGACGTCTACAACACTCAGTTGCGCGCTCTCGAGGAATATCGGAGCGAGCATCCCGAGGCCAGCGCCGCGCGATTTTTGCTCGCCTATCACTACATGCTGTCGGGCCGCGACAAACAGGCGGCCGAGGAGTTGCAAGTCGTCACCGAGCAAGAACCGAACGATCAACTGGCCGCACAACTGCTCACCGGATTATCGACGCCGTCAGCCGATCAACCCCCCGCCGCCGCTCCGGAGACCGCGCCGGCACAGCCGGTCGAGCTTGCCGAGCTGATCGGCCAGTGGCGCAGCAGCCGGCAGGATGGATCGAAATTCGAGTTGAAGCTGACAGACGACAACCAATTCACCTGGAAATGCACGCAGCGCGATAATAAGCAGCAGCTCCTCTCCGGCACCTACACGCTAGCCGACAACTACTTGATTCTCACGGCCCGCGATCAAAACGCGCTGGTGGGCCGCGTCGCCATGGAACCAGGCGACAAATTCAAATTCAAACTCGCCGGTGGCAGCCCGAACGACCCAGGGCTGACATTCGCGCGGTAGCGGAGCGCATGGACCGATGAAGTTGTTTTACGCACGCAGGCTCGCGCTACTGGCCGCGCTATGGCTCGCCGGCGCTGCGCGTGCGCTTGCGCAACTCGATGCGGTGGAGGATGCCCAGGGGGCCGCCGTGGCGTCGGATCTGATCCTGGCCCCGCCGCCGTTAATTCAAGTGCCGCACCACTGGGTGCGCGCCGAATACTTGATGTGGTGGAGCAAGAATGGCCCGCTGGACGCGCCGATCCTGACGCTTGGTTCGAGCAGCGATGCGATTCCCGGAGCGCTGGGACAGCCCGGCACTCAAATCCTGTTGGGCAATTCAGGCATCGATTACCGCACGCTCAGCGGAATACGAGTCGAGGGGGGCTGGTGGATCAACCCCGAGCAGACGTGGGGCATCGAGAGCGGTTTTTTCGTCGTCGGCGGCACGGCCCCGCGCTTCAAGGCATTTTCCGATGACTTTGGATTTCCGCTCATTGCGCGACCGGTGATCAATGCCAATACCGGCAATGAAGACTCCTACGTGGACTCGTTCCCAGGCTCCCTGGCGGGCGGCACCGTCGTGAACAGTTGGAGCCAGTTGTCCAGTTGGGATATCAACGGGGCGATGAATTTCGTCAATAACCAGGGTTTCCGTTGGGACGGGCTGCTCGGCTTTCGCTATTTGAACTTGTCGGAATCGTTGCGAATCGAAGATCGACTGTTCCCGCTGGTTGATGGCGAATTGACGTTCATGGGCAATCCCATCGACGCATCGAGCCGGATCCGTGACAGCGACCGCTTTTACACCGCCAACAATTTCTACGGCGGGCAACTCGGCACGCGCATGACCTGGTACTCCGGACGTTGGTCCGTGGGCGCAGTCGGCAAAGTCGCGCTGGGCAGCAGCCATGAAACGACGATGATCCGAGGAAACACCGCGCTCTATGCACCCGACGGCTCCGTAACCTTCATCCCCGGCGGCGTTCTGGCCACGACGGCGAACATCGGCAATTACAGTCGAAATGCTTTTGCAGTCGTCCCCGAAGCCGGTTTGAATCTGGGCTTTCACCTATCTCCGCGCACGGTGATGCGCTTTGGCTACACGTTTGTGTACTGGAGCAATGTGCTGCGGCCAGGCGATCAGATCAGTCGCGTTGCCAGCCCGACGCTTGTTCCGACCGACGCGAATTACGGAACTGGAGGTCCGAACCAGCCCGCCTATCAATTCCACGCTTCGTCCTATTGGGCGCAAGGGCTCAATTTTGGGCTGGAATTCGATTTTTGAAGCGCTGCGCCTGAAACTCGCTCATCGCGCGACGCGGCTCGTCGCCCTCCCAGGCCGCCACGAAGGCTTCAATGCCCGCTTCGATCGCGGCGGGTAGCGGAAGAGCTTCCCAGGAGCGGATGAGTTTTTTCTGCAGTTGGACGGCACGCGCGCCAGCGCGGAGAATCGATTGGATATAAGATTCGACGGCGCTATCCAGTTGCTGTGGGGGGACAGCCCGCTCAACAAGGCCCCAGGCCGCGGCGTCGCTTGCCCCGAACGATTCTCCCAGCAGCAAGATTTCGCGCGCTCGCCCCCAGCCCACCAGCGCCGGCAACAGCGCGGCTTCGATCACGGAGGGGATGCCGAGTTTCACCTCGGGCATGCCGAAGACCGCCGTATCGGACGCCACGCGCAAATCGCAAGCGGCGGCCAGCTCAAGGCCACCACCCAGCGCATACCCTTGAATTCGGGCAATCACCGGAACCGGCAATTCACGCACGGCATTGCAGCAGCGATGAAGAAGCGTGATGAAATCGCGCGCGGAAGCCGGATTGAGCGACGCCATCTCGTCGATGTCCGCTCCGCCGACGAACGCCTTGTCCTCTGCTCCGGTAAGCACCACGGCGCGGAGCTCTTGAACATGCGACAAATCCTCGCAAACGGCCAAGAAATCCTTCATGAGCGCACGGTGCAGCGTATTCAACTTGCGCGGATTGTTGATCGTGACGTATGCGACCTGGTCGTCGTCGTCGCGCTTCTCGAGGCGCACCAGGACATTCGGCTGCTCGACGTGGGTCATTTCGATTTCTCCAGCTTACGAAATCCGCTCGCGAAAACCTTCCCTGCATCACGATTGCATCGGCTGCCGCCAAGAATTATGGTGCAGCGCTAACGTGTGTTCTCCGGCAGCCTTACTAATGTAATGTGCCGAAGACAACGACCAACCAAATCATAGCCAGGTGAGGATCAGCGTGGCCGAGACCCATCAACCCCCAGCTCTCGACGGCCTGCGAGTCTTGGATTTTTCACACGCCCTGGCCGGTCCCTACTGCACCATGCTTTTAGCGCTCTATGGCGCCAAAGTCTACAAAGTCGAGTCGCCCAGTGGAGATATGGGACGCGAGTGGGGCCCGCCGTTTGTCGGCGATGAGGCCACCTACTTCATCGGTCACAATCGCGGCAAGTACGGCGTCTCGATCGACCTCAAGCGACCGGAGGGCGTCGAGCTGTGCCTGCGGCTGGCCAAAAAAATGGACGTGCTGGTCGAGAACTTCCGTCCTGGCACCATGGACCGCCTGGGCCTTGGCTATACGGCCCTGCACGCGCGAAATCCGCGGCTGGTTTATGTGTCGATCTCTGGTTACGGCCAGAACGGTCCGGCGCGCGACCAGGCCGCGATGGATCTCATCGTGCAAGCCTCCAGTGGATTGTTGAGCGTGACAGGATCAGCCGACGGAAGCGAGCCGGTTCGCTGTGGGTATTCGGTGGTCGACGTCACGGCGGGGATGATGGCGGTGATTGGCGCACTGATGGCTCTCCGCGCCCGCGAGCGAAGCGGCTTGGGCCAATGGGTGGATGTCGCGATGTACGACGCGATGATCTCGGCCATGACGTCGAATTTCATGAACTATCTGGGCTCCGGGATCATTCCCCGCCCACTCGGCACTTCGTTCGCCGCCGTGGTGCCGTACAGGGCCTTTCGAGCAAGCGACCGCACTTTTACGATGGCGGTGGGCAGCGACAAGCTGTGGTCGGCGTTCTGCCGCGCGATTGGGCGGCAGGATCTGGAGTCGCACGCCGACTACGCCACGAACGCCTTGCGCGTGAAAAACCGTCAAGCGCTCGAGCATATTCTGGAGGAAACCTTCGCGCGGCGACCGGCCGAACATTGGTTGCAAACGCTTCACGCGCTAGGCATCCCTAGTTCGCTCGTGCGTGATTTCCGCGAAGTGGTTGAAGATCCGCAAAGCACATCGCGCGACCTGTTCCCTGAAGTGCCTTGCGCGGCGGGCAGCCAACGAGTGACCGGCAATCCCATCAAGCTCCCGAACACCGTGCCGGTGCCCGCCGCGCCCGCGCCGCGTCTCGGCGAGCATACGCGGACGGCGCTGCGGGACGTGCTGGGAATGGACGACGCCGCGATTGACGCGCTGGCAAGCCGCGGAGTGATCTGAGACCGCCAGGGCGAATTGGACTACTGCCCTTGCCGCGCTCTGATCATGTCATCGATTTGCTTCTTCACCGCGTCCAAGTTGAAGCTGGCCGGGTCCTGCATCGGCGGAAAATTGATGGCGGTCTTGGCAAGGTCTGCCACCCTCTGCTGAACGAGCACGAATCGCCAGAATTCGCGCGCGTAGAACTCATTTCCATATCCGAACGCGCCCGTCAAAGCCGACTCGCCGGCGATCATCGGAAAACGTTCAAAGGGATCCTGACGAAGGTTCACGATTCCGGGCATGTCGGTGACGATTTTAGGACCGGGCCAACCTTGAGGCTGCACGAAGAACTGGAATTTGAAATCGTCGAGCCGCAGAGCGCCCAGCTTGGGTCCCGCGAAGTACCACAATTCGTGCCGCTTGCTTGGACCTTTGCCCTGCAACAGATCCAGTTGGTTATATCCGTCCAGGTGATTTTTGTAGTCGCGATCGCCGAGCTTCACGCCTTTGAGAAGATCGTCTGAAATGTTCGGATTGCCCGCGGCGGCAGATAGCGTCGGAAACCAATCGAGGCCGGAGAAGAGACCGTTCTCGACGCTGCCCGCCTTGATCTTGCCGGGCCAGCGAATGATGCAAGGCGCGCGAAAGCCGCCCTCGTAAGCCGTTCCCTTTTGGCCCTTGAAAGGAGTGTTTCCGCCGTCGGGCCAGGTGAAGGTTTCTGCTCCGTTGTCGGTGCTGAAGATGACGATCGTGTTGTCGGCTTCGCCGATGTCGTCCAGGTGCTTCAAAAGCGCGCCGACCGCGTCGTCGAGCTGCTTCATTCCGGCTTCCTCAAGACCGAAGTTGGTCTTGCTGTTCATCTCCGAGCCGTACTTCTTGGACAGAAACGTCCAGACGTGCATGCGAGTCGTGTTGTGCCAGATGAAGAAAGGCTTCCCGTCTTTCTTGGCTTTGTCCATGAAGTCCGACGTGCTTTTGACCAGCACTTCATCGAACGTCGTCATGTCGTACTTGGCCTTGGTCGAAATGTCGTGCATGTTGGGAACATTCGACATGTCGGGATAGGGCGGCAACGGTCCTTCGTCCACGATTTTTTGCTTGCCGACTCGCCCCCAGCGCGGCTGTTCAGTGGGATCGTCCTTGTCGGTCGCATAGCAATGCACGAGGTTGCGCGGCCCGTACTTATCGCGATAGGCCTGGTCGTCTGGAAACGAATACCAATAGGGATCGGATAAGGCATCCAAGTGGTACAAGTAGCCGAAGAACTCATCGAAGCCGTGTACGGTCGGCAGGTACTTGTTGAGATCGCCCAAGTGATTCTTGCCGAACTGCCCGGTGGCATATCCCTGGGCCTTGAGGGTGGTCGCCAGCGTGCAGGCTTGGGCCGGAATGCCGACGTCCGCGCCCGCTTGCCCCACGGTCGTCAAACCTGTCCGCAGCGGAATTTGACCGGTGAGGAAATTTGCCCGTCCCGCGGTGCAGCTTGCTTCAGCGTAGTAGTCGGTGAAGCGCATCCCCATCGCCGCCAGCCGGTCCAGATTGGGAGTCTTGCCCGACATGATGCCTTGGTGATAGGCGCCAATCTGAAACCAGCCGATGTCGTCGCCCATGATGAACAGAATGTTGGGCTTCTTGCCTGGGGCCTGATCGCTTTTCTTTTGCTTCGCTTGGGCTAGCTGGACGGCGGCATGTCTCAGCAACGATCCGCGCTGGGTACGCAGTGCCGGCGACGGCGCCGCTTCACGACCAGCGGTTTCGGCTTGCAACCGTGCGCCGCCAAGTGGTCCGATTGCGAGTAAGTAGCTAATCGCGGCTGCGCCGCACATGCACGCCGGACTCCATGAGCTAAGCCTCTTCATCTCATTCCTCCTTAAGAATTGGCAGGGAAGCGCCGCTATGCCGGCGTATTGCGCGCTTGAGCCGTCAATCACTTCGAATCGCTTGCGGCGTCCGGCCGTTTGGCCAATTGGGCCGATAAATCCTGATCGGCCAGAACGATCTCAAACCATCCGTAGCACATCTCCTCCCAAGTTTGTGGACCGTAGCGCACTTCCTGGGTCGGGTCAGGATTGTTCAGATTGTTTTCAGAATTGTCAAAGTGCGCAACGCACTGCAAAGCGGTTCCCTTGGGAACCTGCTTGGGCTCAGCCAGGATATAGGTCGTTTGCCAACCGAAATCATACTGCGGAACCTTGAGAACGACTTCGCTTTTACCGTCCGGATAGACGAGCGTGTATTGAAAATCCTTGCCGCGGAGGTGCATATGCGGCGACACGGACCACAACATCGAGTCGTGCTCGAAAACATATTCGGAAGTTACTTCGTGGCCGGCGGCATGCGGAGGAATGACAAAGTCGTGGCTGCCCGCGTGCTGCACGGCGATCTCTTGCTTGACGGACTTCGGATCGGCGAACTTGATGCCCACGTAGCTGCGGTCCGATTGCCTGGTGCCGTTGGGCGTATAGTGCATCTGAAAGATAAGCTTGCTGTTGGCGGGGATGAAGCGCGCGGTGCCCTTCGGCAAAACTGGCGGACGCAGGCCCGGCGAAAACGAGGCAAACCAATCTAACTGCGTCTTGGGCAGATCGGCGCTAAAGTACTTGGCGACGCCCTTGGGCGGCACAACGTACATCACGATGTGATGAACCACCGTGGGGTTGCCTGGCCTCGGCTCCATCGCGGCGACCCACTTGTCTTCTGTCCAACCGGGATCGACGACAATGCTCTGGTAAGGAACGGTCCCCTCGGCCGGAACGTCAAATGCCTTGGGCATGTAGACAATCTCGTCCGGTTTGGGAATCATCCAGCCCTCGGTAAACTTGGGAGGCTCGGGCAGATCGGCCAGGTCGCCTTGCGGCGCGCCGGCTGCGACCCAGTCGGCGATCAACGTTTTCTGCTCGGCGCTCAGTCGCGCATCGTTGGCGAACTTGCCGTGCTTCGGATCAGCATGCCAAGGAGGCATGCGCTGTTCCGCGACGACTTCGCCGATCATCTCGGCCCAACCGGCCGCGTCCTCGTAGCTCGTCAGCGAGAACGGCCCGATCTGGCCCGGCCGATGGCACAGCACGCAGTGCTCGTTCAACAGCGGAGCGATGTGTTTCGCGTACGTGACCCTGCTGTTCTCGGAAGTTTGCTTCCTGCGACCTACCAGGCATCCGGTCGCCTCGGTTTGTGCAATGCTCACCGGCTTGCCCGCCAGCAATTCGTCGATCGCCAAGGCCAGGTCTTCGCGCCGCGGAGCCTTGAGTTGATAGCTGATACGGGTGCCGGTCGGAGTGTCTTGCAGACCGTATTGATCGTCGATGCGACCCTGGTAGCGGACGATGCGCTGTCGATCGAGCAAGTACGCAACCGGAGTGCGCGTCACTTGTAGCTGGTCCGCCATGGCATTGTTGAGGTCTTTGAGAATGGGGAACTCGATGCCGTTCACGCGGGCAAAGTTCTTGAGCTCCGTCACATTGTCTTGCGCGTTTGAGTTGATGCCCAAGAACACCACCCCCTGGCCCTCGTACTTCTTCGCCAGGGCGACCAGTCGCGGAGCATACAGCCGCGCGAGCGGGCATTCGGTGCCGAGAAAGGCCAGCACGACCAGCGGGCGTTCGGCATACTCCGACAGGCGATGTTCGACGCCATACGCGTCGGCCAGCTTGAAATCGTCGACCTTGGATCCCAAGGCCGGCGCAGCGAAGGTCGGCATCGATTGGCAGATGCCGAAAGCCAAGATTCCCAAGGCAAGCGTTCGCAGTATCAACATGGGACCCCTCGCGATCTGTGATTGAGGACTTATCGTTTTCAGCCGAGTGCCGATTTGTGCTGACGCCTCTTTGTCCTGGATGGACAGGTTAATTGGAACCTTGAGTTTGAGTCCACTTATTGTGGAGTCGGCGACCCCGCGGCCTCGATGACCTGCTCGAAGGCGGCAACGGTGTCTGGCGCGGGCCTGAAATTGCCAGGGCGGTGACCCTGGGCAATCATCAGCGGCGTCCAACCCCATTTGTTTTTGCGATTCCAAACATGCATGTCTGCGCGGCGCTCGGCAAGTAGCCGCACCAACGTGGGCCGGCTCTGGTAGGCGGCGCCATGCATGGCGGTCTCGCCATTGTTGTCAATGGCGTTGATGTCGGCTCCCAGATCCAGCAGCAGCCGGACCGTCTCGAATGCCTCTTCTTCTGTACCGGCCGCTTCGTCTCCGTCACCCAGCGCACCCACGCCGGCCGCCGCCAGCAATGGCGGACTGCCATCCGCGTTCGCCAGCCCGGGATCCGCGTCCAACTCGAGCAACAGCCGCACGAGTGGTACATCCGAGGCGCGCGCCGCGAGCAAAAGCGGTGTCGAACCGGTTGTCGTAAACTGGCCGCGCCCCGATGTTCCTTTCTCCAACCGTGCGTTGATGTCCGCCCCGTGTGCCACCAGTCGACGGACAAGTTCCAAGCTGTTCAGGTTTCCCGATCCGATCGGAGGCGGGTCGCCGTCGCCTCGAATGGGCTTGCGAACCGCTGTGATGGCATGCAGCGCCGTGTAGCCCGCGGGGTGACCGTTGGGGTCTGCGCCGGCCTCGAGCAGGACGGCGGCTAGTTCGAAATGTCCGTTTTCGATCGCCAACGTGAGTGGGCTGAAACTCTTTCCGCGCGGCTTGAGCGTCCCTCGTTCGGGCCGCATCGGTTCGTTGACATTGGCCCCTGCCTTGAGCAGCCGAAAGACCACCTCGGAGCGTCCTTCGCGAACGGCAAAAAACAGAGGAGTAAATCCAGACGCAAGTGGCGTGCGAAAGTCGGCTCCGGCATCAATCAGGGCATCCACGACCTGCTGGTGACCTTCGGCCGCGGCCCACATCAAGGCTGTCTGCCCCTTCGTGTCACGTGCGTCGATCTGGCTCCCCCGCGCCAAAAGGGCGCGCACCGGCCCGAGGCGCCCGGTGCGAGAGGCCGTCATCAAAATCGTTTCACCGCCGGGCAAAGTTGCATTCGCATCGGCGCCCGCATCGAGCAATGCTTCGACGATCGCCGTATTGCCGTTGGTGCAGGCGAGCGAAAGTGGCGTCACGCCGTAGCGGTTCGTCGCCTTGGCATCCGCGCCGGCGGCAGTCAACTGCTTGACCGTGGACAAATCGTCATGGTAGGCCGCCCAATGCAGCGCGGTCATTCCATCGGCCTGCGGTACATCCACGTTTGCCTTTTGTTCCAGCAAGGAGCGGACCACCGCGGCATTCTTATTCTCGACGGCATCCACCAGAGGAGCGTCGGCCGCACTTAATGAGCCGACACTGAGTGAGCCGGCCCCGAGCAACAAGGCGGCTGCGGCATGCGCGGTTCGTCTGAGGATGATGGCGACCATCTCAACGCGTCTCACATGGAAAGCGGTTGGAAGAGCTCATCGACCTTGCCGTCGCTGTCGGCAAACGAATCGAGTCGCACCCCGACTTTGTCAAGAAGCGTGAGATGCAGATTGGCAAGCGGCGTGGGCTGCTCATAGCGGATATGCTGTCCGCCGCGCATGTTCCCCGCCGCGCCGCCCGCCACGATAATCGGCAGGTTGACGTGGTCGTGGACGTTTGGATTTCCCATCCCGCTGCCATAAAGATAAAGCACGTGGTCGAGCAGCGAACCGTTGCCTTCCGGAGTGGCATCGAGTTTCTTTAGAAAGTCTGCGAACAGCGACACGTGAAATTGATTGATCTTGGCGACCTTCGCGATCTTTGCAGGGTCGTTGCCGTGATGCGTCAACAGGTGATGCGCTTCCGCAATGCCGATTTCGGGATAACTACGATTGCTGGTTTCTCTCGCCAGTTGAAACGTGACGACGCGCGTGATGTCTCCCTGCAGGGCCAGCATTTGCAGGTCGAACATCAGCCGGGCGTGATCGGCATAGGCGGCGGGAACCCCGCTGGGACGGTCCAGGTCCGGCAGCGGACTCTCGCCCGAGGCCACTTCGGCCTGCTCGATTCGACGTTCGACGTCGCGCACCGACTCCAGATAATTACTGACCCGATTGCGATCGCCTGGTCCGAGGGTTTTCTGGAGGCGGACGAGTTCTTCGCTGACGGAGTCGAGCAGGCTTGCTCGTTTTCTGAGCGCGACCTGCCGCTCCGCTTTGCTGCCCCCCTCGCCGAAGAGATTCTCAAACACGATCCGCGGATGGGCTTCGGCCGGAAGCGGCGTCGTCGGAGATGACCAGGACAGATTGTTTTGATAAACGCACGCATATCCGTTGTCACACTGACCAACGACGGAAAGCAGGTCCATCGACAGTTCCAGCGAAGGGAGCTGCATGTCGCGCCCGATTTGTTGCGCGGCGATCTGATCGACCGTAGTGCCCAGATGGTAGTCGGTACTTTCCGTCCGCTTGGCCTGCGCCGCACTCAGGAATGCGGCGTTGGAAGTCGCATGCGTGCCGGGATACGCATTGCGCAGCTCCAGGTTCGAGATCACGGCGATCTTCTTCTTGACTGACTCCAACGGGCTGAGCGACGGCGACAATTCCTCAAGCGTCTTCGCGCCAGGCGGAGTCCAGCGCGTGACGTCGCAGCCCATCGGCATGTAAACAAATCCCAGACGACGCAGACGAGCCGGACTGGCGGGAGTGTCGGCCACGGCGGTGAGCGCCGGGATCATGGCGTCCAACAACGGCAGGGCGAGCACCGTGCCTGCACCGTGCAAGAATGTCCGTCGCGGCAGGGCTTTCTTGCTGACGATCATGGGGTTTTCCTCATCTGGAATGGCGTGCTCTTGACGATGCCCAATATCAAACTCGAGAAGCGATAGTTGTCATCCGCGGCGTCGCGCACAATCTGCCGAATGGCCGGCGCGTCGTAGTATTCAACACCGCGCCCCAGTCCAAAGGTCAGGAGTTTCTCGGCCAACGTTCGCACAAACAGTTCGGGCCGACTGAGCAGGGCCTGCTCAAGGCCCGCGACGCCCGTGAATTCGCTGCCATCGGGAAGGCCGCCCGAGGCGTCGACTCCCTGGCCTGCGTCGGTTTCTCGCCAGCGGCCCACCGCGTCGAAGTTCTCCAGTGCAAACCCGACCGGATCCATCAGTTGATGGCAACCGGCGCAGACCGCGTTGGCACGATGCTGCTTCAGGCGCTCACGCACGGGAAGCGTGCTCGAGACCGTATTCTCCGCGAGCGCCGGCACGTTGCCGGGCGGCGGTGGCGGCGGGGATCCGACCAGGTTTTTTAGAACCCACTGACCGCGAATGACCGGCGAAGTGCGGGTCGCGTACGAGGTGACTGCCAGAATGCTGCCCTGTCGTAGCAAACCTCCGCGATGGCTCTGCTCGTCAAGCGCCACGCGGCGAAAGCGACTGCCGTACACGTGAGGGATCCCATAATGCTTGGCAAGCCGCTCGTTGAGATACGTGTGGTCGGCCTTGATAAGTTCGAGCACACTACGGTCCTCGCGCAGAATGCTCTCGAAAAATAGCTCCGTCTCCTGCCGCATGGCTTGCCGAAGGTTGTCGTCGAAGTCAGGAAACAGACGCATATCCGGGATCACCGCTTCCAGATTGCGCAAATAAAGCCACTGAGCCGCAAAGTTGTCGACCAGAGACCGCGAGCGCTCGTCGGCCAACATGCGCCGCACTTGCGCCTCGAGCACATCGGACCGAGCGAGGTCGCCGCGAATCGCCACGTCGAGCAGCTCGTCGTCCGGCATGCTGCTCCACAGGAAGTAAGACAAACGTGACGCCAATTCCGGGCCGTCGACGCGATAGGCAGTACCGGGCCGAATGCTCGGGGGATCCCGTTCGATGCGAAATAAGAACTGAGGCTTCACCAACATCGAGGCGAGCGCCACTTCGATTCCGGTTTCGAAGTCGCCACCCGCGCGTCCCTGCCGGTAGAAATCCAGCAGGGACTTCAAATCCTCGTCGTCGACCGGCAGTCGATAAGCCCGCCTCGCCAGGCTTGAAAGGATGCGCTTGGCGCAGGCTTCCTCGTCGGCCGGTGCGCTGGGCTTGTCGCTAAAGATTCGACGGCGGCCCGCGGTGTCGCCGGGACCACTGGCCGTGATCGGACCGACGATGGACACCTCGTAAACGGCAGGGCCCAGGCGCGGATGACGGTAGAAATTGAAATGCACATTCAGTGGTTGCCTTGCCGTTTCCAGCAGCGACGATTGCTGCTTTAGAAAGGTCACGCCCACCTTGTGCAAACCGGCCGTCACCTTAATTCGCGCGTTCAGGTTCGCGTCGAGCAACTGGTCGCTTTGTCCTTTGGGAGGCGGCTTGATCGAAAAACCCGCCATCCGCTCACGATCCAACAGCACTTCCAACTCGTGGGGTTGGCGGAGGCTTTCGATCTCGTCATTCCGGTCCCTCATCAGCCGAACCTGAATCTCGTACTCGCCATCTTGTGGGAACGTATGCGCGACGAGCACGCCGCCACGCGTGCCGAGCGGCAAGCCCTCGACGTGCGAATCCTGAGTGACGTCGGGATGGATGCGAACCGTCTTCGCCTCTGGTTTGTTCGAAGCCGTTCCCATCGCCAAGTGGCTGATTTTCTGCGCAGCGGATAGATAGCGGTTCAAAAGCGAGGGCGACAGGTCGGCCACCGTGATATTGTCAAAACCATGACTGGATTCGTCCGGCGGCAAGAGCGAAGCGACGTCCACGTCGATGGCCAGAAGGTCGCGGATCGTATTGCGATATTCCGTGCGGTTCAAATGCCGGAAGGTTTCGGTGCGGCCTGGATTTGGCAATTTCGCCGCGACAGCGTCTAGCGCCGATGCGAGCCAGGCGACGACGGCGTCGTAGTCGCGCTCCGTGGGCCGCGCTGATTCCCTGGGCGGCATCTGCCGCGTGGTCAATTTGCGGACCACCTTCTCCCACGCCTCTTGATTCCGGCCGATTTCCGCTGAGCTTAAGTCGTCCAAAGCCAAACCGCCCGTCTTGGTGTCGCGGTCATGGCATTCAAGGCAATGCGACTCGAGAAATCGCTCGAGAAGCGCGGCGTCGGCCGGCGGATTGCTGGCGGGCTCGGCCGCTGGTTGCTCGGCAAACGCCGGCGCTGTCACGACCAGGCTGGCCGCCAGAAGCAAACCGGATAGCTGCCTAGAAACCATGGGTGCGAGTTCCCACTGGGGACAAACAGGACCTGCCGACAACTTGGTTTCGTGCCGGTACGACGGCCGTCGTGCGGGCAACCAGCCAGTTTAAATGTGAATTTGCCCGGCGTCGAATGGAACGCGGCATTCCCAGATTTATTGCCGCTGAGCAGGCTCGGCAGCCAGCCTTAATGGGGTGGCCAGGCTGAATTGGCCTATCTCTGATGGAGGAGTGCTCTGAGTTGGCGCCAGGCTGCCTCTTCGTCCCCGGCCGGTGCACGGCCGCTTCCGTAAGCAATGGCGTCGATCTGGTCGACTAACCAGTAAAAGTGAGCCTTCCGCACGAGACGGTCCACCGCTGGATGAGCGTATTGCGAGGCGACCTCGCGGACAAAAGCCTCGCCGAATTCGCCATACAAGTAGCAGAAGTCGTAGTCGGGATCGCCGAAGCTGACCTCGCCCCAATCCAGGATTCCCGTCACCGCCCCCCCGGCGTATAGAATGTGCTGCGCGCTGAAGTCGGCATGGATGATTCGTTCTGAAAAGTCCTCGGCAGCCTCCTTGTAGCGGCTGAGCAAGTCGCCGAGGCAGCGGCGCTCTTGGACCGTCAGGCTCGGCGCCACCTTTTCTTGCGCCTCGCTCAAGCGGTGTTCCGACACCATCCGCTCATCGACTGTTCTCAAGACGGACTCCATGTCCGGTGCGACGCGCAGATCGTGGAGCGAACGCAGAAAACGCGCAAGGCTCGCGGCCAGATCGGCCCGTGCCGCGTCGGACAACTCGCTCACACGGACCGCCTCGCCCGGAATGTTGCGATACACGCCATAGCCGTGCGGCGCGCCCTGCGATTTGCGAATCTGAAAGAGGTGTTCGGCAACAGGCAAAGGCAGCAAAGGCCGCCCGTAGGCCAGAAATGCGATCTCGCGATCAAGCTCATCCCAATCCGTGGCCCGCTTGGGAAACTTGAATACGAGTTCGTCATTCACGCGGTACGCGCGCGCCGTCCAACCCTCGCCAATCAGATGGGCCGAGCCGACAGAAAGCCCCGGCACCTCGGACTCAATCTTTTTCCAGTCGGGCTGCAAGGCCACAGCTCCGCTCGCATGTCCTGCTCACGCACAAGGCTGCCAGATCAGGATCTCGCCTTTGTCGGAAACGGAGGTATCGCCGGCGTAAGCGCGGTAGGTTCCTTGCGAGGCCGCGTAGGGAATCTGAATCCCAAGACTTTTCAAGTATCGGGCAAGCAGCATCACGAAGGTCGGCATCGCTTCGACGGAGTAGTCAAAAGTCGGCATCAAGTGCAGTTCCTTCATGGAAATGATGGTGCCGCGGATCATCCATGCTCCGGTGCGAATCTCGGCGCCGCTCAACAAGACAATGGTGCCGCCTTTCATTTGCAAGCCGGTAAAATCTCGCGCGGAACCGCCGATGACGATGGTCCCGCGTCGCATCCGCATGCCGACCTCCAATCCTGCCGAGCCATCGATCAGGATCGTTCCATTCTTCATCCCGGCCAGCGAACCGCGGTAAGCGGCGCCCACCTGGCCCCCCGCGTTTCCATGCACGTGGATGAAGCCATTTTTCATTTCGGCGCCGATCCAATCACTGGCATGGCCGTGAATTTCGATGCGGCCGCCGGTCATGTAGGCGCCCAGGTGCATTCCGACCGGACCATGGACCGTGACGGTTCCCTTGGACATCGCGCGGCCAATCCAGCGGACCTTGTTGAGGGCGCCGTGAAGCACGATGTCGTCGCTGCGTTCGCCTTCGACTTCGAAAAACTCGCCGAGCGGCAACTGCCGCTTGCCGTGGTACACGATGAGCGAGCGAATTTCCGCGTTCGACAATGCACACAGCGTGTCCGGAGAAAGCACTTCGGCTTCCAAGGGAACTGTCGGCTGCCGTTTGAGATGGAAGGTGATCGACATAGCGACGAATTAGTTGCCGGCGGGCAGAATGCAATCACGCAGCTCCGCGTGTTCGATTCGCTCGAACTCAACGGGATAGTTTTCGAACGACATCGTGTAACAGTCTTCAAACAACGGCCGAATGAACGCATCCGTATCCGGATCGCAAGCGGGCTTCACGAGGAACTCTCGTCCTTGCGGAGTCTCGCGAATATCACCGTCCTCGATGACGATCTCCCCGCCCTTGATCACGTAGCGAGGATGCCCGAACATGCGCGCCACGTCGGCGTCTTCGTCATAGATGACGAGATCAGCGTCGGCGCCGATTCCAAGATTTCCTTTTTGCGAAAGGCCCAGGGCCCTGGCAGGTCCCGCCGACATGGCGGTGGCAATTTCAAAGAGCGTGTACTCGCGATCGATTTCCGGCAGCGTGATCCTGTTCTTGACGCGAGCGGGCAGCCGTTGCATCTGTTCCTTGCGAACGTCCGCGCACATCAGCAACTGGATGATTTCCGGATATCGCCAGAAGCAGCCGCCGTTGGGATGGTCCGTGGAGAGAAACACTTGCCACGGACTCTCGATGAGCAGCAGCAGTTCCAAACCGGCCGCCCACTGCACGGCGTTGACCAGATTGCTGGGACGATACGTGTAGGGAACGATTCCGCAGCCCGTTTCGTTTTCGATATCGAGATTGCCCCACTTGCGCCCGGTCAACTTGTAAAGCAAATGTTGCCACGGGCCATCGGCGGTGATCGTAACCGTGTCGCCAAAAAGCACTGCGCCCGCATCGGTGGTGACGGTGGGGTGCGAATTGAAGTAGTCGGCCAATTGCGCGGTCTGCGAACAAATGCTGTCCCAGTCGTCGCCGCCATAGGCGTGGTACTGCGAGTGAGCGATATGGGCGCGATGCCCTTCCAAGTGCTTGAGCGTGTCGATCGTGGTGGAGATGTTTCCGGGCGCGCCGAGATTATTGCAGTGCAGATGCATGGGATGAGGCAGCCCAAGATCGTCGCAAATCTGGGCCAACTGCGTGACAATGCCGCCAGGCGTCAGCTTGCTGTAGCCTTCGATCGGTGACGACAGTTGCTTGGCATCTTTGCCCCACTTCCAAGCGACGACACCGCCGGGATTCACCGCCTTGATGCCGTACGACTTCGCGGCCCACAAGTACCAGGCGACGACTTGTTTCGCTCGTTCGTATTCCCCCTTCTCCAACTGGTCGAGCATGATTTCGTTGTTCGCCATCAACGTCAACGAAGACTTATCGACGATCGGAATATCCGCGAGCTCTTCATGCGTGTGGCGGGCGGAAAGTACCGGAACGGCGGCTTCGTTGAGCGTGGTCCATCCCATACCCGCGTACAGATAGCCGGTGGCGAAGGTGGTGGGCGCCATGCCGCCGATTCCGCTGCGCCGCGTTTTTGTGCGGATGAAAGCCTGGGTGCGGCGATGGTCTTCGGGAGTCATGGCGCGCGCGAAGTTAATCGCGCCGCCGGCCACGTGGGTGTGCACGTCAACGCCGCCGGGAAAGACAATCATTCCCGAGGCATCGATCGTGCGGCCGCTATCCGCGGCGGAGACGAATCGGCCAGCATCGTCGATGAAGAGATCTTTGATCTCCCCGTTGATGCCGTTGGCAGGATCGTAGATTTTTCCGCCCGTAATACGAAGCATGGAACGGCCCGGCTACCTCACACCTGCGCGGAAAGCATTTGCGGCTGACTTCCATCAGGTAGCCAGAACGGCATCTTGGCGAGCTCCTCGTTGATGCGGCGCACCACTTCTTCGTCCGTAGGATACGGTGATTTCAGGGCCGGCTTGAGCGGCATCGGGATCTCGTCCATGCGGTAGGCCGTTCCCCCCGCGGCGATTCCCTGCGCGGCCGTCGTGATGTGGACCTTCGACAACTTGCTCGTATGCGTGATATGCGGATCGAGCACGATCGTGGGAATTCGCTTCAAGTGTTCGATCGCCGGCTGCGGCATCGTTGCGCCCGGATCGGCGCCAATGACGAACGCCGCGTCGCAATCGCCGCGCACCAGAACATCGACCGTCGAGAATTCGCCCGGATTGTAGCGCGGATAGCCACGATTGAATGAGATTCCAAACGGAAAGCCGGTTTGCCAGCGCATGATCACGTCGGCGCCCGTCACGTTGCCATGACCGCGCATGGGCATGGCGACAAACTTGGTGAAGGCGTTCATCTCGGCGGCCAGCGTGAGCAGCGCGGCGCTATTCATGTGCTTCCCGCGCGTCATCGAAAGCCCCATGCCGAAGAACATGCAACCGAACTTGCAGGTCTTCATGCGATGGATGAGGTCTTCGATCGTCTCGCGGCTCAGGCCGGTCTCGGCGATTTGCTGGTCGCCAACCGCGCGGCCTTTCACAAGCGCGCGCAGAATCGTGATCAGCTCGAAATCCTTGCCGGGTCTAATCTGCAGGAAGATATCCGCCGCCTTGGCACTCTTCGTCTCGCGAATATCGACGAGCACCATCGTGCGGTCCTTGCGGCCGCGCGGCAGAAACTTGCTCTTCTGCATGATGGTGTACTTGGTGAAATGGCGCGGGTGGCACTCCGCCGGGTTTCCTCCCCAGTACACGATAAAGTCGGCCCGTTGCTTCACTTCGCCGAGCGTACACGTTACCTTGCCACCCAACTGGGCGGCGATCTCGGTGGGACCGTGTCACAACGAGGTGTGACTGTCGAGCAGTCCCCCGAGCTGGTCCGCCAGGGCGGCACACTGCCTTTGAGCCTCGCAGGTCGTATTGCTCATGCCATAGACCAGCGGCATGTCGGCTGCGTGCATGATTTTCGCGGCCGTGCTAATCGCCTCGTCGAGGGTTGCCGGCCGGCCGTCGATCAGGGCGTCGGGGTACTTTTTTTCGGCCGTGTGATTCAGAAACCACGCGGTGCCAAGCACGCACGCCTTATTCGCTTTATGAATACGGACCTCATCGTGGTGCAATTGAATGTCGTCGCAAACGCAGCCGCAAAACGTGCACGTCGCATTGTCAATAACTTTGAGGCTCATGGCAGTTGCAATCGGAGTTCTGATGCGGCCGGCGACGTTCCCAGTGGACGACAGCATGTCGTCGGCAGTTTACCTGGGTCACGACGCGAAACGCCCGCACCTAGCTATCTGGCGGTGATTCCTTGTTCGAACACTCGGCGTCGTCCGAACCGGACGACGGAACGGTAAACACTCAGCCCAGCGCCCGGCCTTGGCAGCTTCCGCGCACACGGCGCGGCATGAAGCGGCCGTCCTCGATCTCGGTCCACGGCTCAAGCCCCGGATGGTCGCCGTTAATAGAAAAATGCAGGGCCGCGGGCCCGGTCGGTTTGTTTTGGTTGGATTCTTGCGACATTGCCCTGCCCTTTCCGATTACCCGAGGCAACGGGATCTATTCAACTATTGCGGCACCACTTCGACTTCCCAGCCTTTGGATGTCGGCATCCCCGTGCCGTCCGTATCGCCGCCCATCAGTTTGCAAGTTGGCGGCCCATAGGGGACGAAGACCATGCCAATCGGCACCTTGCCCGCCTGGCATTTGAAGGACGCCTCGCCGAATTCGGTGCGAACCATGGCCATCTGGCCGTCCGTGACGCCGATTTCGACCATGTCCTCGGCGGCCATCGTCATCGTGTTGGTCAACTGTATGTATTCTTCGGATTCTTTCCCCACGTTGATCAGCGTTCCTTGTTTGGAGGAACGCGACGAGTTGAGGATAAACCGCTTCGTCATCGCCGCTTACGATCTCCAGCGCCTTGTGACAGATAGAATTCTACTTGGCGCCGT